>CAUJJN010000127.1 GCA_963204905.1 Pseudomonadota bacterium | reverse complement strand
GCCATGGTCGTGATCGTCGCGGCGGTCCTGCAATTCGGCGGGCTGGCTCCGCAATGAGGCTGTCATGAGCGTTACAACCGCTGCAAAGTCGCTGCTGCTGACGGAATTCCTCGAGGCGTTCGTCCTCGCGATGAAGTATTTCTTCAAGCCGAAGCCGACTCTTAATTATCCCTTCGAGAAGGGGCCGATCTCGCCGCGCTTCCGTGGCGAACACGCGCTGCGCCGTTATCCCAACGGCGAGGAACGCTGCATCGCCTGCAAACTGTGCGAGGCGGTCTGCCCGGCACAGGCCATCACCATCGAAGCCGGGCCGCGCCGCAACGACGGCACCCGCCGCACGGTGCGCTACGACATCGACATGGTGAAGTGCATCTATTGCGGCTTGTGTCAGGAAGCCTGCCCGGTCGATGCCATCGTCGAGGGGCCGAACTTCGAATTCGCCGCCGAGACGCGCGAGGAGCTTTACTATGACAAGGCCAAGCTGCTCGCCAACGGCGACCGCTGGGAGCGCGAGATCGCGAAGAACATCGCGCTCGACGCGCCGTACCGGTGAGGTGAGGGCATGATCTTCCCCGCGCTGTTCTTCTATCTGTTCTCCGCCGTGCTGGTCGGTTCCGCGGTGATGGTGATCGCCTCGCGCAATCCCGTGCACTCGGTGCTGTTCCTGATCCTCGCTTTCGTCAACGCATCGGGGCTGTTCATCCTGCTCGGCGCCGAGTTCCTCGCCATGATTCTCGTGGTGGTTTACGTCGGCGCGGTCGCGGTGCTGTTCTTGTTCGTCATCATGATGCTGGACGTCGATTTCGCCGAATTGCGCGAGGGCTTTCTGGAATACCTGCCGGTCGGGCTTCTGGTCGGTGCGATCTTCCTCGCCGAATTGCTGCTGGTCGCCGGCGGCTGGGTGATCAACCCGACGGTGGCGAAGACAATCACGGCGCCGATCCCGGGCAACGTCAGCAACACCGAGGCGATCGGGCTGGTGCTGTACACGACCTATATTCATTACTTCCAGGTCGCGGCGCTGGTGCTGCTGGTGGCGATGATCGGCGCCATCGTGCTGACCCTGCGGCACAAGGCCAACGTCAAGCGGCAGAACATCAGCGTCCAGAACGCGCGGACCAAGGCGGCGGCGATGGCCGTGCGTCAGGTGCCGTCGGGGCAGGGGCTGCGGGAAACCGACGCGGCGGAGTGGGTGAAATGACAATCGGTCTCGGCCATTACCTCGCGGTCGGCGCGATCCTGTTCACGCTGGGCATTCTCGGCATCTTCCTCAACCGCAAGAACATCATCGTCATCCTGATGTCGGTGGAATTGATCTTGCTGGCGGTGAACATCAATCTGGTGTCGTTCTCGGCGTTCCTCAACGACATCGTCGGCCAGGTGTTCGCGCTCTTGGTGCTGACGGTGGCCGCCGCCGAAGCGGCGATCGGCCTTGCGATCCTTGTCGTTTACTTCCGCAACCGCGGCTCCATCGCGGTGCAAGACATCAATATGATGAAGGGCTGAGGCGCATGATCCGGAAAAGTGGAAGCCGGTTTTCCGGCCAGATCATGCGCAGGCCGGGGGCATGGGTATGATCCAGGCGATTGTCTTTCTCCCGCTGCTCGGCGCCATTCTCGCGGGCCTGATCGCGCTCGCGGGCGCCCACGCGCGCAACCCGAGCGGCGACACCGTCGAGCACGCACATGGCCACGGCGATCACGGCCATGCCCACGCCGCGCACGCGCATGACGATCACGGCCATGGCCATGACGACCACCACGCGCCGGCCGAGCCGCCGGCGGCGGGCACCGCGGCGGCCGAGTTCATCACCACGACGCTGTTGTTTGTTTCCGCGGCGCTGTCCTGGGTGACCTTCGTCAACGTCGGCTTCTTCAAGCAGGATGTGTTGATCCATGTTCTGCCGTGGATCAATTCCGGGGACTTGCAGATCGCCTGGTCGTTGCGCGTCGATACGCTGACGGCGGTGATGCTGGTCGTCGTCACCACGGTGTCGTCGCTCGTGCACCTCTATTCGATCGGCTACATGGACGAGGATCCGCATCGGCCGCGCTTCTTCGCCTATCTGTCGCTGTTCACCTTCGCCATGCTGATGCTGGTGACCTCCGACAATCTGGTTCAACTGTTCTTCGGCTGGGAAGGCGTCGGCCTCGCGAGTTACCTGCTGATCGGGTTCTGGTATCAGAAGCCGTCGGCCAACGCCGCCGCGATCAAGGCATTCGTCGTCAACCGCGTCGGCGACTTCGGCTTTTCGCTCGGCATCTTCGCGGTGTTCATGCTGATCGGCTCGACCGACTTCGACACCATATTTGCCGCAGCACCCGGCCTCACTGGCAAGACCATCAACTTCCTCGGCTGGAACGTCGATGCGCTGACCATCACCTGCCTGTTGTTGTTCATGGGCGCGATGGGCAAATCGGCGCAGTTCCTGCTGCACACCTGGCTGCCGGATGCGATGGAAGGTCCGACCCCGGTGTCGGCGCTGATCCACGCCGCGACGATGGTGACCGCCGGTGTGTTCATGGTGGCGCGGTTATCGCCGCTGTTCGAACTTGCGCCCAACGCGCAAGCATTCGTGATGCTGATCGGCGGCACCACGGCGTTCTTCGCGGCCACCATCGGCCTCGTGCAGAACGACATCAAGCGCATCGTCGCTTACTCGACCTGTTCGCAGCTCGGCTACATGTTCGTGGCGATGGGGGCAGGGGCGTATTCGGTGGGCATGTTCCACCTCTTCACCCACGCCTTCTTCAAGGCGCTGTTGTTCTTAGGCTCGGGTTCGGTGATCTACGCGATGCACCACGAGCAGGACATCCGCAACATGGGCGGCCTGAAGGACAAGATACCGTTCACCTATTTCGCGATGGTGATCGGCACCCTGGCGCTGACGGGCTTCCCGCTCACTGCCGGCTACTTCTCCAAGGACGCCATCATCGAGTCGGCCTTCGTCTCGCACAATCCGTTCGCCTTCTATGGCTTCCTCATGACCGTGGTCGCGGCGTGCCTGACCTCGTTCTACTCGTGGCGCCTGATCTTCAAGACGTTCCACGGCAAGCCGCATGACCGGCATCACTACGATGCCGCGCACGAGCCGCCGCTCTGGATGCTCATCCCGCTCGGCGTGCTGGCGGCGGGATCGCTGCTCGCCGGCCTGCCGTTCAAGGAACTGTTTGCCGGCCATGGCGTGGAGGAATTCTTCCGCGCGTCGCTGAAGAACCATCCGCACATCCTTGAAGAAATGCATCACATCCCGGCGGCGATCGCCTATCTGCCGACGGTGATGATGGTGGTGGGCCTGTTCGTGGCGTGGATGTTCTACATCCGTCGGCCGTATTTGCCGGTCGAACTCGCCAATCAGCACGGCGCGCTGTACCGGTTCCTGCTGAACAAATGGTACTTCGACGAACTCTACGACATCATCTTCGTGCGACCGGCGAAGTGGCTCGGCACCACGCTCTGGAAGAAGGGCGATGGCTTCATCATCGACGGCTTCGGCCCGAACGGGGTCGCGGCGCGCGTGCTCGACGTTACTCGCGGTGTCGTGCGTATTCAAACTGGTTACCTTTATCACTACGCCTTCGTGATGCTGATCGGCGTCGCCGGTCTGATCACCTGGTTCATGTTCGGGCTTGGGGGCCATTAAATGATGACGTGGCCCATTCTTTCGGTCGTCACCTTCCTGCCGGCCGTCGGTGCATTGTTGATCTGGCTGATGGCGCGCGGTGGCGACGAGGCCGCTGCCCGCAACGCGCGCTGGATCGCGCTGTGGACGACGATCATCAACTTCGCGATTTCGCTGATCCTGGTGGCACGGTTCGACCCGACGCAGGCCGGTTTTCAGTTCGTCGAGGAAGGCCGCTGGCTGACCTCGACCATCGCCTACAAGATGGGCGTCGACGGCATCTCGCTGCCATTCGTTATCCTGACCACCGCGCTGCTGCCGCTCTGCATTATCGCGAGCTGGAAGTCGGTCACCAATCGGGTGCCGGCCTACATGATGGCGTTTCTGGTCCTGGAAGCGCTGATGGTCGGCACCTTCTCGGCGCTCGATCTGCTGCTGTTCTACGTCTTCTTCGAAGGCGGCCTGATCCCGATGTTCCTGATCATCGGCGTCTGGGGCGGCCCGCGCCGCGTCTACGCGACGTTTAAGTTCTTCCTCTACACGCTGCTCGGCTCGGTCTTGATGCTGCTGGCGATCATGGCGCTGTATTGGAATGCCGGCACCACCGACATTCCGACGCTGATGACCACCGCCGTGCCGCGTTCGCTTCAGACGTGGGCATGGTTGGCGTTCTTCGCCTCGTTCGCGGTGAAGATGCCGATGTGGCCGGTGCACACCTGGCTTCCGGACGCGCACGTCGAAGCGCCGACGGCGGGTTCGGTGATCCTCGCCGCGATCTTGCTGAAGATGGGCGGCTACGGCTTCCTGCGCTTCTCGCTGCCGATGTTCCCGCTGGCGTCGCATGACTTCGCGCCGCTGGTATTCACGCTTTCCGCCATCGCCATCGTCTACACCTCGCTGGTGGCGCTGATGCAGGAGGACATGAAGAAGCTGATCGCCTATTCGTCGGTCGCGCACATGGGCTTCGTCACCATGGGCATCTTCGCCGGCACCATGCAGGGTGTCGCCGGCGGCGTGTTCCAGATGGTGTCGCACGGCTTGGTCTCGGGCGCGCTGTTCCTCTGCGTCGGCGTCGTCTACGACCGCATGCACACCCGCGAGATCGCCGCCTATGGCGGCGTCGTCAACCGGATGCCGCTCTATGCCTTCGTGTTTCTCGTGTTCACCATGGCGAACGTCGGCCTTCCGGGCACCTCGGGTTTCGTCGGTGAATTCCTGACGCTGATCGGCACTTTCAAGGTCTCGATCCCGACCGCGTTTTTCGCCACACTCGGCGTCATCCTGTCGGCGGCCTATGCGTTGTGGCTCTACCGCAAGATCGTGTTCGGCGCGCTGGTGAAGCCGTCGCTCGCCACCATCAAGGATCTGACGTTCCGCGAGGTGGTGACGCTCGGGCCGCTGCTGGTGCTCACCATCCTGTTCGGTTTCTACCCGAAGCCGCTGCTCGATTTATCGGCGGCCTCGGTGCAGCAACTCGTCACCAACTACAGCCACGCGATCTCTGCCGTGAAGGCAGCTGCGCTGATGCAATGAATACGGCAGGTCAGGACCTTATCCCATGAACTTCACTCCCGCCGGATATTCGCTGCTTCCCGTGCTGCCGGAGATCGTGCTCGCCGTCGGCGCGATGGTGCTCCTGATGGTCGGCGCGTTTCGCGGCCAGCGTTCGACGCCGCTGGTGGTGACGCTGGCGATCGCGCTTCTGATCCTCACCGGCGTGCTGCAATGTCATTATCTGCCTGCCGGAAAGCTCACGACCTTCGGTGGCAGTTTCGTCGTCGACGGCTATGCGCGGTTCCTGAAAATCCTGGTGCTGCTCGGCTCGGCAGCCACCTTGCTGATATCCTACGGCTTCCTGTCGGAACGCCCGCGCCGCATCTTCGAGTATGCGATCCTGATCCTGATCTCGACCGTCGGCATGATGCTGCTGATCTCCGCCGGCGACCTGGTGATGCTCTATCTCGGCCTCGAGCTGATGAGCCTGTCGCTCTATGTCGTCGCCGCCTCCAACCGCGACGACCTCAAGTCGACCGAAGCCGGTCTCAAGTATTTCGTGCTCGGCGCGCTCGCCTCGGGCATGATGCTGTACGGCATGTCGCTGATCTACGGCTTTACCGGCACGGTGAACTTCACCGGTATCGCGGCGGCGGCCAAGACCGGCAGCCTCGGCGTGGCATTCGGCCTTGTCTTCCTGCTGGCGGGACTGTGCTTCAAGGTATCGGCGGTACCATTCCATATGTGGACGCCTGACGTTTACGAAGGCGCACCGACCCCGATCACCGCCTTCTTCTCGTCGTCGCCGAAAGTCGCGGCTTTCGCGATCTTCGTGCGCGTGGTGCTGACTGCGTTTCCCAACATCACCCATGAGTGGCAACAGATCGTGGTGTTCGTCTCGATCGCCTCGATGGCGCTCGGTTCGTTCGGTGCCATCGGTCAGCGCAACATCAAGCGTATGATGGCCTATTCCTCCATCGGCCATATGGGCTTCGCACTGGTGGGGCTCGCCGCGGGTACGCCCGAAGGCGTGCAGGGTGTGATCCTTTATCTCGTCATCTACACTGTGATGACCTTTGGCGTCTTCACGCTGATCCTGGCGATGAAGCGCAACGGTCGCGCCATGGAGCAGATCAGCGATTTCGCCGGGCTCTCGCGAACCAATCCGGCGCTCGCCTTTCTGTGCGCGATGCTGCTGTTTTCGCTCGCGGGCATTCCGCCGCTGGCCGGTTTCTTCGCCAAGTTTTACGTCTTCACCGCCGCCATCAAGGCCGGCATGATCACGCTCTCGGTGATCGGCGTGCTTTGCAGCGTCGTCGGTGCGTTCTATTACCTCAACGTCATCAAGGTGATGTATTTCGACGAGCAAGCCGGCGCGACCGACAATGTTCGCATCGAGCTTGGCACAGTGGTCGTCGTCTCGGCGCTGTTCAACATGCTGTTCTTCATCTATCCCGGCCCGCTGGTTGGCGCGGCGACGGCTGCCGCGAAGTCGCTGTTCTGATGGCGCTGGCGCTTGGCTCGCGGGCGCGTGCGGCGGGCTATGGGCTGAATGCGTTCGATGCGATCGGCTCCACCAATGCCGAAGCCCTGAATGCCGTGCGCAATGGCCAGCGCCAGCCCACGTGGTTTGTCACCACCGAGCAGACCGCGGGACGTGGCCGGCGTCAGCGCGCATGGGCCGCGCCGCGCGGAAATCTTGCCAGTACGGTTCTGGAAGTGATCGACGCGTCGCCATCGGTTGCGGCGACGCTCGGCTTTGCCGCCGGTCTCGCGCTTGAGCAGGCCTTGCGCAACGTCAGTGTCGAGACGCTCGCGCGGGGCGGGGCCAGCGTCGACTACGCGCTGAAGTGGCCGAACGACGTGCTCGGCAACAAGCAGAAGCTTTCCGGCATTCTGCTTGAGGCGGAAGCATTGGCGGATAACCATCTCGCGGTGGTGGTCGGCATCGGCACCAATGTTATTGCCGCGCCGGAGGGCACGCCTTATCCTGCGACGTCGCTGCGGGCGCTCGGTGTCGAAGTGGGCGCGGAAGACCTGTTCGCTGCGTTGTCCGATGCCTGGGCAGAGTGTTTCGGCATCTGGAACAACGGACGGGGTTTCGGTGAGATACGCCGTCTCTGGCTGGAACGGGCAGCGGGGCTTGGAGAGCGGGTTTCAATTCAGTCCGGGTCGTCAACCATCACCGGTACCTTTGATGGTCTCGACCAAAGCGGTTGCATGGTGATCGTCACGTCATCGGGCGCACGCGAGGCGATCGCCGCGGGTGATGTCTATTTTGGTGCCGCGGGCTCCACAGGAAGCAGATAATGGCGCGACCCGACGAATTGACCTTCACCCCGCTCGGCGGCGTCGGCGAAATCGGCATGAACCTGTCGGTTTACGGCCTCGGCAACCGCCAGCAACGCAGCTTCCTTGCGGTCGACCTCGGCGTGTCGTTCGGTGACGAGGAGCATCTGCCCGGCATCGACCTTGTGATGCCGGACGTGACCTTCCTCGAAAAGGAGCGCAAGAACCTGATGGGGCTGGTGCTGACCCACGCCCATGAGGACCACTTCGGCGCCATCATCGACTTGTGGCCGAAACTCAAGTGCCCGATCTACGCCACCAAGTTCAGTGCGGCGCTGTTCGAGGCCAAGTGCGCGGCGGAGCGCGGCGCACCGAAGATTCCGGTCACCGTTATCGAGTCCGGCTCGCGTATCGATGTCGGGCCGTTCAACATTGAATTCATACCGGTGGCGCATTCGATTCCGGAATCGCACGCGCTCGGCATCCGGACCTCGGCCGGACTAGTGCTGCACACCGGCGACTGGAAAATTGATCCCACGCCGATCGTTGGGCCGCCGACCGACGAAGCGCGTCTGCGCGAACTCGGTGACGAAGGCGTGCTGGCGCTGATCGGCGATTCCACCAACGCGGTGCGGGAAGGGCGCTCGCCGTCGGAAACCGAGGTCGCCGCGACACTCACCAAATTGGTGAAGGCCGCGCGTGGCCGTGTCGCCGTGACGACGTTTGCCTCCAACGTCGCGCGCATCCGCGCCGTGGCGGACGCCGCGCGCGCGGCGGGGCGCGAGGTGGTGGTGGTCGGCCGCGCCATGCAGCGCGTTGTGCAGGTGGCGCGCGAGACCGGCCATCTCGACGGCGTGCAAGACTTCCGCAGCGACCAGTATTACGGGCATTTCCCAGCGGACAAGGTGCTGGCGCTGTGCACCGGCAGCCAGGGTGAACCGCGCGCGGCGCTGGCGCGCATCGCCCGCGACGATCATCCGCAGGTGACCCTGAATCGCGGCGATACGGTTATCTTCTCCTCGCGCACCATTCCCGGCAACGAGAAGGCGGTCGGCGCCGTCATCAACGGCCTGATCACGCAAGGCATCGAGGTGATCACCGACCGAACCGAACTCGTCCACGTCTCTGGTCACCCGCGACGCGACGAATTGCGCGACATGATGTCGTGGGTTCGGCCACAATTGTTGATTCCGGTGCATGGCGAGCCGCTGCATCTGTCCGAGCACGCCAAGCTGGGACGCACGCTCGGAGTTCCGAAGGTGCTGGTTTGCAAGAACGGGGATCAGGTCAGGCTTGCACCCGGCGATCCTTCCATCGTCGGCGAGGTCCCGTCAGGCAAACTCTATAAGGACGGCGCGATCCTGGAAGACGCCAAGTCGCGCGCCGTCGTCGAACGACGCAAGATGGGCTTTTCCGGCTGCGCCTTCGTTGCCCTTGCGGTCACCGAGGCCGGCGAACTGGCCGACGACCCCGAGGTCGAACTGGTCGGCATTCCGGAGAAAAATGTCGCGGGCGAACTGCTCGACGATATCGCCTACGACGCGGTACTCTCCACTCTTGAAACGCTACCGCGCGTGCGCCGCCGCGATCCGGATGCCATGGCGGAATCGGTGCGCCGCGCGGTGCGCTCGGCCCTGTCCGAACAGTGGGGCAAGAAGCCACTGTGTTTTGTTCACGTCCTTGTCGTATGAACGGAGAAGTCTGATGTTGGGCCGTCTCAATCACGTTGCCATCGCCGTCAAGGATGCGGAGAAGGCCGCGAAGATCTACGGCACCGCGTTCGGCGCCGAGATCTCAGATGCGGTGCCACTTCCGGAACACGGTGTTATCACCGTGTTCGCGACCCTGCCCAACACCAAGATCGAGTTCATCCAGCCGCTCGGCGACAACTCGCCGATCGCGAAGTTCGTCGAGCGCAACGCCGATGGCGGTATCCATCACGTCTGCTACGAGGTGCCGGACATCATTGCGGCGCGCGATACGCTGATCAGGGAAGGTGCGCGGGTGCTCGGCGATGGCGAGCCGAAGATCGGCGCGCACGGCAAGCCGGTGCTGTTCCTGCATCCGAAGGATTTCTCCGGGGCACTGGTCGAAATCGAGCAGGCGTAACGCCATGATCTATACGATCTCGTCGGTTCTCGCGATCTACTTCGTCCTGTGGTGGGTGGTTCTGTTCGTCACCCTGCCGTTCGGCGTTCGTAGCCAGGACGAGACAAACGAGACCATCGAGGGCACCGACCCTGGCGCTCCGGTGCGGGCGATGATGGCGCGCAAGCTGATCTGGACGACCATCATCTCGGCGATCATTTTTGCCGTCGCGATGGTTTTTTACCAATTGGGCTATCTGAATGTCGGCCGGCTGTCTGACTTGATGGGCATGTCCGCCGGGCGCCTGAAAATGAACTGACGCCCCTTGCCGTGTGGCTCGTCGGACCGCGATACCGGTTGTGGATTTATCCGGCTGGCGGAAAATAGCTGTTACCCAAAAAAGAGCAGGGCCAAAGCCCTGCTCAAAAATTTGTGTCGACCCTTAATTATCCCCGAAATATCAAGATTTATTGTTGATTTGCCGGGGTAGCGCAGCTTGTGTGCGCCAGGGCTCCTCCCGAGACTTGGACCACCAGACAATTACAAGTTGAATCGCCTGAGGGAAGAACAGATAGCCGATCTGTGCGCGCTTGTCACTCGTTTCAAACATTAAAGTTTACGGCTTCAGCCGCGACCGGAAAAACTTCCTTTTCACGGAGATATTTCTCTTCGTTGCGATCCGGGCGTTGCGAAACCGGCCCCCGTTCGATCCCGATAAGGTCGTCGTTTCCTGGCGGCCAAAGCTGTTGTTGCCGTCGAATTTGCTGTCTCGCAAATCACGCTGCTTTTCCGCTGCTAGAAATGTCTGCCTTGGGAACCTAACCTCGACTCGTTCATCTGAGCGTGATAGCTGACGAGCGGAAAGGTGGAGCGAACATGCGACTGCGGCTGGGGAGATTGTTTCCCATCGTCCTGCTTGCGATGCTGGTGCAGTTTCTGGCACCCATCAGCGCGTCGTGGGCATTTGCGGCTGCCGCGTCCGATCCTCTGCACTTCGCCGGAATCTGTTCCAGCACCGCTGACGTTGCTGACGATGCCAACGGTCTCGCGCCGCATCACGCGACCAACGCCTGCTGTACGCTCTGCTGTGTGGCACAGGCCGCAACACCAACGTCAGATCCGCAATCGTCCTTCGTTACGTTGCAGCGCGATGCCGATGCTGTCGTTTGGGTCGATTTGCGTTTTGAGCTCCGCTTCTCCGTCGTGGATGCCCACGCGAGAGCGCGCGCGCCTCCCGTATTTTCCTGATCAAGCCCATCGTAAGACGCCGCGCCTTGATCCGTGGCGTCTCTATTGATCCGTGAAAGCACCGGCTGGGGCCGGATTCAGGAAATACCATGTCTCGTTACTCCGCCTTGGGCGGCCGGGGCGCGCTATGCGGCGTGCTGGCGGCGGCTGCCCTGACGACATCAAGTTCATTTGTTCTTGCGCAATCGGCTGCCGAGGCCACGCTGCCGACGGTCACCGTCACCGCGCCGAAACCGACGCGGGCGCAGCGCGCCCGTGCCCCGCGCGGCGCGCTCCAGGCAACACGGAACGGCAGCGGCGCGCAGAACCCGTCAAGCGTCGTGGTGCCTGCAATGCCGGGTTCGCTCACGGTCGCGACCGCCCAGCAGGCGCTGCGTGAAATCCAGCAGACACCGGGCGGTGTCGCGCTGGTGACAGCCGATGCTTACAAAAACACCACTGTCGCAAGCACCATTAAGGACGTGCTTGATTACGTACCGGGGGTGTTCGCGCAACCGAAGTGGGGTGACGACACCCGGCTGTCGATCCGTGGCTCCAGCCTGTCGCGCAATTTCCATCTGCGCGGCGTGCAGCTTTACATGGACGGCATCCCGATCAACACCGCCGATGGCTATGGCGACTTTCAGGAGATCGATCCGACCGCCTACAAATATGTCGAGGTGTTCAAGGGCGGCAACGCGCTGCGCTTCGGCGCCAATTCGCTCGGCGGCGCGATCAATTTCGTGACGCCGTCCGGCCGCGATCCGTTCGTCAACGGCGTCAGCGTTGACGCCGGGGCGTTCGGCTTCTGGCGGTTGCAGGCCAATGCGGGCGGTGCGAACGGTCCGTGGGACGGCTTCGTCACCGCATCAACGCAAGCCGCCGACGGCTTTCGCGACCACTCCTTCGGTCATGCGACGCGGGTGAGCGGCAATGTCGGCTACCAGATCTCGCCGGACTTCGAGACGCGGTTCTATCTCAACGCCAACGAGGTGAGGCAGCGGATTCCCGGCTCGGTGAGTAAAAGTTCGGCGCTGACCTCGCCGACCACGGCGGCCGCCGGCAATATCGCGCTGGACCAGCAACGCAACATCGACACGGTCCGCCTCGCCAACAAGACGACGATCCGCTTTGACAACACCACGGTGGATTTCGGCGCGTTCGGGGTCGATCGGCACCTGATGCATCCGATCTTCCAGTGGCTCGACTATCATTATCAGGATTATGGCGGCTTCGCGCGCGTCACCGACGATCGCATGATCGGTGGCTTCCGCAATCGCCTCGTCGCCGGCGTCAATGTGCTCAACGGCCGGATCGACAACAAGCAGTATGCCAATCTCGCCGGGCAGAAGGGCGCGCTGCTGTCGTCGTCGATCGACAGTTCGAAAAACACGTCGGTCTATGTCGAGGATTCGTTCTACTTCCTGCCAAACGTCGCGGCTGTGGCCGGGACGCAATTCCTTTACGCGACACGGGATCGAAAGGACCGTTTCCTCAGCGACGGCGATCAATCGGGGTCGACATCGTTCAATCTCTGGAGCCCGAAGGGCGGACTGCTCTGGCAGATCGATCCGACCTGGCAGGCCTATGCCAACGTCTCGCGAAGCGCAGAGTTACCGAGCTTCGGCGAGAGCGCGAACGGACCGGGGATTCCGACGATTCCGTTCACCAGCATCCGGCCGCAGCGCGCCACCACCTATGAGATCGGCACGCGCGGCAAGCGTCCGGACCTGACATGGGAACTGACGGCGTATCGCGCGCAGATCAAGGATGAACTGCTGTGCATCTACAGCGCGTTCGGCAACTGCAACGTCACCAACGCCGACCGCACGGTGCATCAGGGCATCGAGGCAGGCCTGGGCGTCGCGCTGTTCAGGAACATTTTCGTACGCGGCGATCAGGCTGATCGGCTGTGGCTCAACATGGCCTACACCTACAACGACTTCCGCTTCGACAACGACGCGACGTTCGGCAACAACCTGCTGCCTGGCGCGCCACGGCACTTCGTGCGCGCCGAAGTGCTCTACAAGCATCCGAGCGGGTTCTATATCGGTCCGAATGTCGAGTGGGTGCCGCAAGGCTACTTCGCCGACAGCGCCAACACGCTGAGCACGGATGCCTATGCGATCTACGGCCTGAAAGCCGGATACGACGACGGTGGCAAGTATTCCGCTTATGTCGAGGCAAGGAATCTCGCGAACAAGGCCTACATCGCTTCGGCTTCCATTCTCGATCGCGCGAATGCCACATCACCATTGTTTGAACCGGGAACGGGTAGGGCCGTCTATGCTGGGTTCAAGGTTCGATGGTGAGCTCGTTCTCGCATTCCATCCAAACCAATCATCCCAACCGACCACAAGGAGAGAAACTATGCATCACATTCTGACCAAACGCAGCCTGCTGGGCGGCGCGCTCGCGCTGGCCCTTGGATTCGGAGCAAGCGCGGCGGCGCAGGCGCAAGATCAAGGCGCGATCGTGAAGGCCGGCGACCTGGTGATCTCACAGGCCTGGACCCGCGCGACGCCGGGCGGTGCCAAGGTCGGTGGAGGTTATCTGACCATCGAGAACAAGGGGACGGTAGCGGATCGTCTCGTCGGCGGCTCATCCACCGCCTCAGCCAGGTTCGAGGTTCATCAGATGAGCATGACCGACGGCGTGATGAAGATGCATCCCGTCGAGGGCGGCCTCGCTATCGAGCCAGGCAAGACGGTCAAGCTCGCGCCGGGCGGCTATCACCTGATGCTGGTCGATCTCAAGCATCCC
>CAUJJN010000126.1 GCA_963204905.1 Pseudomonadota bacterium | reverse complement strand
CAAAAATCACCGGAGCCTTGCGATCGCCGAACGCATCGTTGGCGAGCCGCATGGTCGGCGGCACTGTGGCGATCCAGTCGAGGCCATAGAACACGGCGAAGATCGTCAGGCTCCACAGCGAGAAGCCGGAATACGGCAGGTAGATCAGCGACAGCCCGCGCAGCCCGTAATACATGAACAACAGCTTGCGCGGATCGAACCGGTCGGTGAGCCAGCCCGACAGCGTGGTGCCGATCAGATCGAAGATGCCCATCAGCGCCAGCAGGCTCGCGGCCTGCACCTGCGCGATGCCGTAATCGCCGCAGAACGCGATCAGGTGCGTGCCGACAAGGCCGTTGGTGGTGAAACCGCAGATGAAAAACGTCGCGAACAGATACCAGAAGGTGCGGGTCTGCGCCGCCTCGACGAGATTCGAGATCGCGGCGGCGAACGGGTTCTGGCTCGTGGCCGGCGGCGGCACGTCATCGACATCGCTGCCATAGGCGCGTTGTCCGATCGATGCCGGCCGCTCCGGCACCAGAAAATAGATCAGCGGCACCAGCGCCGCGCAGCACGCGGCGATGATCAGCACCACCGGTTGCCAGCCGCCGCGCTCAACGATCATCGCGAAGCCCGGCATGAACACCAGCGTTCCGGTGGCGGTGGCGGCGGTGAGCAGGCCCATCATGGTGCCGCGATTCTTGACGAACCAGCGATTGACGATCACCGCGCCCAACACATTGGCGACGGCGCCAGAGCCGATGCCCGTGAGCAGACCCCAGGTCAGGAACAGATGCCATGGCTTGGTCATGAAATAGCTGGCGGCGGTGGCGACCGACATCAGCACCAGCGCGCCCATCACGGTGCGGCGAATACCGAACCGGTTCATCACGGCGGCGGCGAACGGACCGGCCAGACCGTAAAGGAAAATCCCGACGGCGGCGGCGAACGAAATGGTGTCGATGCTCCAGCCGAACGATTGCTGCAACGGCAGGATCAGCACGCCCGGCGTGGCGCGCAAGCCAGCGGCGGTGAGCAGCGCGACGAAGATCACCGCGACCACGACATAGGCGTAGTTCTGGCCGAACGGACGCCTGGAGATCGAAACGCTTGAAATCGGGGGGTGGTTCATGTTACTGACCGGTACGTGTCGAAGATCGCCAACATAGGTACCGGTCAGTAACATTGTCAAGCCGTTCTTCCCCGCCCAGGACACAGACCACATCCGCGAATGCGCAGCCTCCGCCGCGCGCGGCGGAACGGATTCGCGCGTCCGCCCGCGAACTGTTCTATCGCGAGGGCATCCGCGCGGTCGGCGTCGACGAAATCGTCCACCGCGCCGGCGTCACCAAGCCGAGTCTCTATCGCGCGTTTCCCTCCAAGGATGACCTCGCCGCCGCCTATCTCTCCGACTACGACCGCGAATTCTGGCCGCGCTTCGAAAAGCCCGGCGGCAGGCACTACAGCGATCCGCGCGCCCATGTGCTGGCCTATATTCGCGAATTGGCCTCCCGCGCGGTCAAGGACGGCTATCGCGGCTGCGGCCTCAGCAACGCCGCCGTCGAGTATCCCGGCCACACTCATCCGGCGCGACTGGTCGCCGAAACGCACAAGAAGGCGCTGCGGCAACGCTTGCGCGAACTCGCCGCCGAGATGGGCGCGCGCGATCCGCGCATGCTCGGCGACGGATTGATGCTGATGATCGAGGGCGTCTACGTCACCGGCCAGCAGTCCGCGAAGGGACCCGCGCAATCAGCGGTGGCCGCCGCCACCGCGCTGATCGACGCTTGCGTGGCGAAGCCGGCGCGAAAACGATAACGCCGCGCGATTCCCGGACAAGCGGCAATCGCGGCCGGCATCCTCACGGCGCGGGGAACAACGATCCCGTCACTTGATCTCGCCCATCTCCGTGAGCACCGCGTTGGCGGTCTTGAACGCCTCGAGACCCGAGGGGATGCCGCAATAGACGGTCGCGTGCAGCAGGATCTCCTTGATCTCGTCCACTGTCACACCGTTGGTGATCGCGCCCTTGACGTGCAGCTTGAGTTCGGCCGGCTTGTTGAGCGCCGTCAGCATGGCAAGGTTGATGATGCTGCGCGTCTTGCGGTCGAGGCCCGGCCTGTTCCAGGCATAACCCCAACACCATTCGGTGGTGATGTGCTGAAAGGCCATCATGAAGTCGTTGGCGGACTCCAGTGATTTGTCGACATAGTCCGCGCCGAGGACTTCGCGGCGAGCCGACAGACCGATGTCGAAGAGGCCGCCGAGGGTGACCGTTTGATTGTAGCTCATGTCAATACCATTGCTGTTGGTGGGGTGACGCCGGACGATCCTGCAAACAACACCGGTCCTGCCGATGGCCGCGCCGGCGGCTCGTGGCGGACTTCGCCATGAAATCCTGAATCGATCAAGTTGATCGAACGATTGTCTGATGCTCTGATGGTCTTCGCAAGAATGAATCGACGACCAGATCGGGAGCTGTCCGTGCCGCAATCGAACGCCATCCTTCCACCGATGAGAATCGCCGTGATCGGTCTTGGCAACATGGGGCAGCCGATGGCCGCGTGCCTCACGCGCGCCGGCTATCGGGTCGCGGGCTTCGACCTGTCGAGCGATGCGCGCGCGAAATTCAGCGCCGCCGGCGGCAGCGCTGCAGCGAACGTCGCGGACGCGGTGTCCGGCGCGGCCGCCGTCATCACGCTGTTGCCGGACGGCAAGATCGTCCGCGCGGCGGTCGAAGGCTTCATGCAACATCTCGCGCCGGGAGCGGTGGTGATCGACATGAGTTCGTCGGCGCCGATCGGCACCAAGGCGCTCGGCGAGAAGATGATCGCGGCGGGATTCGCGTTCATCGACGCGCCGGTGTCGGGTGGCGTCAAACGCGCCATCGACGGGACGCTGGCGATCATGGCCGGCGGCGATAACGCCACCATCGACCGCGCCGAACCGGTGTTGAAGGCGATGGGCAAGTCGGTGTTTCGCACCGGGCCGCTCGGCTCCGGACATGCCGCCAAGGCGCTCAACAACTACGTCTCCGCGGCGGGCCTCGCCGCCACCGTCGAAGCGGTGGCCATTGGCGGCCGCTTCGGCATCGATCCGAACACCCTGGTGGATGTGTTCAACGCTTCCACCGGCCGCAACAACTCGACGGAACACAAGATCAAGCAATTCGTGATTCCGGAATCCTTCACCTCGGGTTTCTCGCTGGCGCTGATGGCGAAGGACATCCGCACCGCCGACGAACTCGCCCACCAGATCGGCGTGGTCGCGCCGCTGGCGGACAAGGTCACGGCGCTTTGGGACGGCGCGCTGGAGGCGCTCGGCAACTCCGCCGATCACACCGAGATCGGCCGCTACCTCACCGTCAAACCCTGAGGTCCCGCTCCGCCATTCCGAGGCGCGCGCCCTCCGCGCGCCCTCCCGGAATGACCATGCCGGTCGCGGCGCGAAGCCCGCGAAAACCTCCTGCGTCATGACAGCGCAAACCGCGCCCTTCCCGTCAAAAGTCCAATTATCCCCCGAATATGTCTATTCCTGTCCCATCGGGCCGTCGCTAGCGTTCGAATACCGCCGGGGAAGCGACGTTCGAAACAGTCGCACACGGCAGGTCGCCAATGCGCCGCATCAATGGCGCTCACCGTGGGAGGACATTTCATGACGAACGCAAGGACCAATCCGGGGCGCAGGCGCGCGCTGAAGGCGTTGAGCCTGTCCGCCATCCTGCTCTGCACCACCGCCGGTTTTTCCGCCATCGCGCAGGAGCGCACGTCGGTGAAGATCGGCTATGTGGTGTCGAAGACCGGCCCCAATGCCGGCGGCGCCGGCATCACCACGATTCCCAACTACGTGCTGTGGGCCAAGGAAGTGAAGGACGCAGGCGGGCTCGAACTGCCCGGCGGCAAGCGCCTGCCGATCGAGGTGATCGAATACGACGATCGCTCCTCGGCTGAGGAAGTGGTGCGCGCCACCGAACGGCTGGCGACGCAGGACAAGGTGGATTTCATCCTCGCGCCGTGGGGCACCGGCTTCAATCTCGCCGTCGCGCCGCTGTTCGATCGCTTCGGCTATCCGCAGCTCGCCGTGTCGGCGGTCACCGACAAGGCGCCGCAATTCGTCAAGCGCTGGAAGAAGAGCTACTGGATGCTCGGCGGCGGC
>CAUJJN010000125.1 GCA_963204905.1 Pseudomonadota bacterium | reverse complement strand
TCGGAGTCGTCGCGCACCGACCGGCTATCCGACACCGTTTCGTATTCCGATGTTGTCGCCTGCGCCAGCGCCGCCTTCAAGGACGCCAATTACAAACTGCTGGAACGTGCGGCCGGCGCGGTTGCCGAGTCCATTCTTGCGACCTTCGCGCGCATCGGCACGGTCAAGGTGACGATCCACAAACCGCATGCCCCTATCGCCGCGATCTTCGACGACGTCGGCGTCATCCTGACCCGCAGCCGGTAACCGCCATGGGCATCGCCTTGATCGCATTGGGCGGCAATGTCGGCGACGTCCGGCAGTCTTTCCCGAAGGCCATCAGCAATATCCTTGGCATGACGCAGGCAGTTTTACTCGCGCGCTCGTCGGATTACCGCACGCCTCCTTGGGGCGACGAGGCGCAGAACCCCTTTATCAATGCCTGCATCGCGATCGAAACCAGCCTCGATCCTCATGCGTTGCTGTTCACGCTACACAAGATCGAGAAGCGGTTCGGTCGCGACCGCGCCAAAGAACAACGCTGGGGGCCGCGCACGCTGGACCTCGACCTGCTGGCCTATGACGACGCCGTCATCAGGCAGCCAGACCTGACGCTGCCGCATCCGCGCCTGTTCGAGCGGGCCTTCGTGCTGGTGCCGCTGGCGGAAATCGCACCGGACCAGGTCATCGCGGGCCGCTCGGTCGCGGCCGCGCTGGCGCAACTCTCGACCGAGGGGATCGAGCGGCTGCCGGACCTCCACTGAGTGGATTTTTGCAAAGCCGATATCGCCCCGGGATTCTTGCGGCAATCCCGTGGCGAGGTTGCGGCAGGCCATCCGGCATGGCAATTTCAGCCAGAAACATGACAATACGCCTTCAGGGAGCATTTTGCCGAATGTCTGCGACGACCGACGATCTGAAACTGGCGGCTGATTTCGCGCCAGCGACGTACGACAACTGGCGTCAGCTCGTCGATGGCGTGCTCAAGGGTGCTCCATTCGAAAAGCTGGTCGGCAAGACCGCCGATGGGCTGCGCATCGATCCGATCTATCCGCGCGCGCAGGGACGCGCACCGGTAGTCGGCCGCGCCTTGGCTGCGCCATGGCAAGTCATGCAGCGGATCGATCACGCCGATCCGGCCAACGCCAACAAGCAGGCGCTGGAAGATCTGGTCAATGGCGCCAGCGGATTGACGCTGGTGTTCGCCGGCAGCAATGCCGCGCATGGCTTTGGCCTGCCGCCGACCAAGGAGGCGCTGGCCCGGGCGCTGGAGGGCGTCTATCTCGAAGCCGATATCGCCATCGAACTGGAGATCAGCCCGCAAGGCCGCGACATCGGCGATCACCTCGCCGCGCTGCTGGAGACCCGCAAGGTCGCACCCGGCGCGGTCGATGTCCGCTTCGGCTTCGATCCGATCGGCGGCGCGGCGGTGCGTGGCGGCTTTGCCGGCGACTGGGCGTCGATGGCTCCGCGCTTCGGGGCGAAGATTGCCAAGCTGAAGGCGCTCGGCTTCCGTGGTCCGTTCGCGGCCGCCGATGGGCGGGTGATCCACGATGCCGGCGGCTCCGAGGCGCAGGAGTTGGCCTTCGTGCTCGCGACCGGCGTCGCCTATCTGCGCGCGCTGGAAGCCGCCGGGCTATCGCTGGACGATGCGCGCGATGCCATTCAGGCGCGGCTTGCGGCTGATGCCGACCAGTTCCTCACCATGGCGAAATTCCGCGCGTTGCGACTGTTGTGGGCCCGCGTCGAAAAGGCATGCGGCCTTGCGCCGAAGCCGTTGTTCATTACCGCGGAGACTGCATGGCGGATGCTGACGCGGCGCGACAGCGACGTGAACATGCTGCGCGCCACCATCGCCACCTTCTCGGCCGGGCTCGGCGGCGCCAACGCCATCACCGTCCTGCCGCATTCGCTGGCGGTCGGATTGCCGGACGCCTTCGCGCGCCGCGTCGCGCGCAACACACAATTGATCCTTCTCGAGGAGTCCAACCTCGCCAAGGTCGCCGATCCCGCGGCGGGCGCCGGCGGCATCGAGACGTTGACGCGACAACTTTGCGACAGCGCATGGGCGCTGTTCCAGGACATCGAAAAGGCCGGCGGCGCATTCGCGGCGCTGCAAGCGGGCTTGATCCAGGGCAAGATCGCGGCCGTGCGCGCCGCGCGCGAGGCTGATGTCGCCAAACGCAAGAATGTCGTCACCGGCGTCAGCGAATTCCCGAACCTCAAGGAAGCGACACCGGATGTGCTGGCGCCCGCCGCCGCGCCGACACCCCACGCGAAGGAAGCCATCGCATTCGAGGCGCTGGCGCCGATCCGCCTCGCCGCGCCGTTCGAGGCGTTGCGAGACCGCTCAGACGCGATCCTGAAACAGACCGGCAAGCGCCCCCAAGTCTTCCTCGCCAATCTCGGCAAGCCGTCGGACTTCACCGCGCGCGCCACCTTCGCCAAGAGCCTGTTCGAGGCCGGCGGCATCGAGGCCATCGACGGTGAAGGCGCCACCGATCCGGCCGCGCTCGCGACCGCTTTCAGCGCTTCCGGCGCACGGCTTGCCTGCATCTGTTCGTCGGATGCGCTTTATGCCGACCACGCCGCTGCCACCGCCAGGGCCCTTCAAGCGGCCGGCGCAGCCCATATCTACCTGGCAGGACGTCCCGGCGAGAAGGAAGCCGAGTTCCGCGCAGCCGGGATCGGCGATTTCGCCTTCGCAGGCGGCAATGCGCTGGCGATGCTCGAAGGCGCTTATGCTACAACGGTGACACCATGAGCCGCATACCCAATTTCGCAGATGTCGCGTTCGAGACCGCCGCGACGGCCGTCGCCAGCGGTGATGCCAAACCCTGGCTGACGCCCGAGGAAATCCCGGTCAAGGCCAGCTACGGCGAGAGCGACCTCAGGGGCATCGACTTCCTCGAGACGTGGCCCGGCATCGCGCCGTTTCTGCGCGGTCCCTACCCGACCATGTATGTCAACCAGCCTTGGACCGTGCGGCAGTACGCCGGCTTCTCGACGGCCGAGGATTCCAACGCCTTCTACCGCCGCAACCTCGCGGCCGGACAGAAGGGCCTGTCGGTGGCGTTCGACCTTGCCACCCATCGCGGCTACGATAGCGATCATCCGCGTGTGTCGGGCGACGTCGGCATGGCGGGCGTGGCGATCGACTCGATTTATGACATGCGCACGCTGTTCGCCGGCATCCCGCTCGACAAGATGAGCGTGTCGATGACCATGAACGGCGCGGTGCTGCCGATCCTCGCCTTGTTCGTCGTCGCCGCCGAGGAACAGGGCGTGCCGCCGGAGAAACTGTCGGGCACCATTCAGAACGACATTCTGAAAGAGTTCATGGTGCGCAACACCTACATTTATCCGCCGACGCCCTCGATGCGGATCATCTCCGACATCTTCGCCTACACCTCGCAGCGGATGCCGAAGTTCAATTCGATTTCGATTTCCGGCTATCACATGCAGGAAGCCGGCGCGACGCAGGACCTCGAACTGGCCTATACGCTGGCCGACGGCGTCGAATATCTGCGCGCCGGCATCAAGGCGGGGCTTGACGTCGACCGCTTCGCGCCGCGGCTGTCGTTCTTCTGGGCGATCGGCATGAACTTCTTCATGGAAGTCGCCAAGATGCGCGCGGCCCGGCTGTTGTGGGCCAAGCTGCTGACGCAGTTCAATCCGCAGAATCCGAAGCCACTGTCGCTGCGCACACATTGCCAGACCTCCGGCTGGTCGCTGACCGCGCAGGACGTGTTCAACAACGTGATGCGCACCACCATCGAGGCAATGGCGGCGACGCAGGGTCACACCCAGTCGCTGCACACCAACGCGCTCGACGAGGCGCTGGCGCTGCCGACCGACTTCTCCGCCCGCATCGCCCGCAACACGCAGTTGTTCCTGCAACAGGAAAGCGGCACCTCGCGCATCATCGATCCGTGGGGCGGCTCCTACTACGTCGAGCGGCTCACGCATGATCTCGCCGCCAAGGCATGGGGCCACATTCAGGAAGTCGAGGAACTCGGCGGCATGGCCAAGGCGATCGAAGCCGGCGTGCCGAAGCTGCGCATCGAGGAAGCCTCCGCGAAAACCCAGGCGCGGATCGACTCCGGCTATCAATCGGTGATCGGCGTCAACAAATTCAAGCCGACCAGCGAAGCCGCCATCGACGTGCTGAAGGTGGACAACACCACGGTGCGCCGCTTGCAGATCGACAAGCTGAAGCGGCTGCGCGGCGAGCGCAAGGAAGCCGACGTGACGGCGGCGCTCGATGCGTTGACGAAAAGCGCCGAAACCGGCGAAGGCAATCTGCTGGCGCTGGCGATCGACGCGGCGCGCGCCAAAGCCACCGTCGGCGAGATTTCCGATGCCATGGAAAAGGTGTTTGGCCGCCATCGCGCCGAGAT
>CAUJJN010000124.1 GCA_963204905.1 Pseudomonadota bacterium | reverse complement strand
GATCTCCTCGTCGGCGTTGAGCCGCTCCCACTTCTTCACCAGTTGCTCGGCGATATCGACCATGCTCGGGTGATAGGACTGCATCGCGCGGTTGCCGAACGGTTGCAGCAGGATGTTGTGCGCCTTGCCCCAGTTCGGCTCGTTGGTGTCGGCGGTGAACAGTCCGTCGCCGCCGACGGTACGCACCCGGCGCAGCGCGCCGCGCACCACCTTGTCGAAGCGTTTCTCGTCGCTCAGTTCCTCGATGAGGTCGTGGCCGGAGACCACCACCATCGGCTTGCCCATCATGTCGAGCCAGTAGATCGGCCCGAGTTCCTTGGCGAGCTGCGTCAGGTGCTGGATCGGCGACGTGGCGTCGATCGACAGCATGTTGCCGACAACCGGCTTTTTCGGCGGATGCGGGATCGGGTCCAATAGATTCGTCGACGCCATGATGAGATTATCCTTCGTTCGTTTCGTTCGTCAGTGCGAGGAGCAAAGCGACGAAGCAATCTCCTCCTCCCCCCTCGCCCGCAAGCGGGAGACGGTTAAGGGTGGCGGCTTCTGGATTGCTTCGCTTCACGCACAATGACGGCAACAACCACAATTCAAACTAACCAAATTTTCGCCGCCGCCACTCGATCAGCTTGTTGCTCAATTCTTCCGGCTGTTCCTGCTGGGTCCAGTGGCCGCTGTCGCGGATGAGATATTTTTCGAGATCGGGAATGATCTTCTCCATGCCGTCGGCCGCCGACGGCGGCAGTACCGCGTCGTCTTCCGCCATCACCATCAGCGATGGCACACGGACGGTATGATCGAGCGAGGCCGCGCGTTCCCAGTTGCGGCTCATGTTGCGATACCAGTTGATGCCGCCGGTGAAGCCGGTGCGCGTGAAGGTGTCGACGAACACCTTCATCTCCTCGGGCGACAAAATCTTCTGGCGCGGATCGTGGCTGCCGTTGTAGCCCTCGACCATCTGCGGAAACGCCATGTTCAGTTTCGTCGATGCGCCGACGCCCGCGGTCGCTCCCTCCGCCGGCATGTCGCCGCGCGGCTGCTTCCTCGGCATCGGTTTGCGCATGAAGAAATCGAACGTCTCCGCCACCTTGCCGCCGAAGATGCGATCGGGATGGCGCGCCGGGTCCTGAAACTGCACGATGTACATGCTGTCGCCGAACCGCTTGCGATAAAGCGCGATCGGATCGGCCGGCGCGCGGTCGGTGTGCGGCGTGTTGACGCCGACGACGCCGGCGACGCGTGAGGGATGGCGCAGCGGCATCTGCCACACCACGAACCCGCCCCAGTCGTGGCCGACGAAGATCGCCTTGTCGATGTTGAGGTGATCGAGCAAACCGACCAGATCGCCGGTGAGATGATCGAGATCGTAGTCCTCGACCTTCTCGGGACGATCGGTCGCGCCATAGCCACGCTGGTCCGGCGCGATGACGCGGATGCCCGCCTCGCTCAGCGCCTTAATCTGGTGTCGCCACGAGAACGCCATCTCCGGCCAGCCATGACACAGCACCATCGGCGGCGCGTCCGTCTTGGGCCCCGCTTCGTAGTAGCCCATGCGAATTCCGTTCGTCTGCGCGAATTGCAGCGGCGGCATCTCGATCATCAACGGCTCCGTTCAGCTTGCGGCGCGTGGCGCATCGGGCGCCGATGCGTAGGCGGCTTCCAGCGCCGCCAGTTCGTCGGGCAGCATGTCGGCCAGCACCTGTACATGCGGAATGATGTTGGCGCCGGCGATGAAACCGAAGTCGAGATTGTCGCGGTAGCTCTGCACGGTGATGTTCAGCGCGACGCCGTGCGCGGCGATCGACACCGGGAAGATGTGCAGCAACTCCGCGCCCACGGCGTACAGCGTCTGGCGCGGCCCCGGCACGTTCGACACGGTGATGTTCACCGCCGGCGGCAACACGTCGGAGAGGTTCGAGCGGCTGTAGAGCAGCGCGAGGATCTGCACCATGATTGGCGCGCCCAGCATCGAGATGTTGGAAATCTGCGGCATCAGCGCGCGCAGCGGATGCGACATTTCCTTCGACTTGGAGGATTGCGCGATGATCGCTTCCAAACGCGCCTTGGGATCGGCGATATCGCTTGCGAGCGAACAGATCATGCCGAACACTTGGTTGTTGGAGTCGGCGTTGCCCTCCTCGCGCAGCGAGATCGGCACGCCGGCCGTCAGCGACTTGTTGGGCAGCGCGTTCTGGCTCAACAGATAGCGCCGCACCACGCCGCTCGACAGCGCCAGCACCACGTCGTTGAGCTTGCCGCCGGAGCGCTTCGCGAGCGCCTTGGCCTGCGACAGCGAGACCGACACGCCGGCGAAGCTGCGCTCCGACGAGATCGACTTGTTGAGGATGGTCGGCGGCGACGCCATGCTGGTGAGGCTTTCGCGCGACCTCGGATCGGCAATCTTGCCGGCGACTTCCGACAGGCTCTTCAGCATGGTCGGCATACCGCCGACGAAACGCACCGCGCTCTCGATCTGGAACATGGCGTTGTCGAACAGCACCGAGCCGAGATCGCTCTTGCCGGAACGCGGCAACTCGATGCCCTTGGCGAATCCCGCACCATCGAGCCCCTGCCGCCACATCTCCTGATAGGAGTTGAGGAAGTTGGCCGCCATCTCGCGCGGCTCCGGCGCATCCTTGCGCCGTACCGACGGCTCGGGGATCTCGCGCGGCACCGGCGAGACGTCGTAGATCATGCTGGTGAGCGCCGCGCCCGCGCCGCCGTCGATGCAGGCGTGATGCATCTTGGAATAGAGGCCGATCTCGTTGTCCTTCATGCCTTCGAAGACATAGAACTCCCAGAGCGGTCGCGCGCGATTCAGAAGCTTGGCGTGCATCCAGCCGACAATGCGTTCCAGCGTCGCACGATCATGCGGCGCCGGCAGGCTGCCACGAAAGATATGCCGATCGATATCGAACTGATCGTCCTCGACCCAACTCGGATGATCGATGTCGAGCGGTGCTTTCTCCAGGCGCGATTTCAGGATCGGCGCGACGTGCAGCCGCGAGGCGATCATCGCCTTGAAGTCCTCGAAGAAATTGCCGTCATAACCTTCCGGCAGCCGGAAGATTGCGATGCTGCCGACATGCATCGGCATTTCGGGAGTTTCGTAATACAGAAATGATGCGTCCAAAGAGGACAGCTTTTTCGCGCCGCTCATGCGTCTTCCTCACGGTCGGATTTTCGACGCCTTGGCAGCGTTCTGGGGCGATTGTGCCTTTTTTCGTCGGCCATTTGCAACGGCAATCGGCGCGGACGCCATCGGCCTCGACACGACAAGCCGCATGGCCTTCACCCGATACCATCCCGCGCAGGCCGCGCGGCAAGGCGGCGCCGCGACCTTACGTCTTGGTGCGTCCGGTGCCGAGACCGGCCATATTGGCGAACATATCCTGAATGCGACCAGCCATCTTGGGGTCGAACATGAACCAGTTCTGCATGATGGCTTCCGGCGAGAACTGATCGATAGTGTTCGACATCCGCTCCTGAAGCTTGTCCATCATCGCCGTCTGCATCGGCTGCACGTCGGGCAGGCCCATGAATTCGCGCGCCTCCAGCGGGGTGCAATCAACCTCGATCGTCACTTTCATATCGTCGCTCCTGCGTTGC
>CAUJJN010000123.1 GCA_963204905.1 Pseudomonadota bacterium | reverse complement strand
GGAAGCCAGGCAGGAAGGCGATGAGGATGCCGACCATGAGAAAGACGATCGCCGGTGCGACGGTCAGCTTGCGTGCCAACGTCGCCGAAGCCGCCAGAACGGTCAGGATCAGCAGGAATGTGAGAAAGGTGGCGATCATGCAATGCGCGCGCCGGTTTCAATGGGGAGCAGAGGCCATGATGCCCGGAATGAATGATCCGGGCATCGATTGTTTGAAGGGTAGATGACCGGACTGCGTGCGGTCATGACGAAGCGCGGGAAATTATTCGACCAGGTCGTAACGATAGGATTTCGAGACGATGCGCCAGCCGTCAGAGAGTTTCATGGCGATGAGATAGTCCGTGAAGTGGCGCGGTGGCAGCTGGCATTTGACCTTGATGAAAGCGGTCTTCTCATCTGAGCGATCGATGGTGACGATGAAGTCGTCGCGCTGCTTTCCTTCGGCCTTGGCCGAGGGGCGCTTGCGGACCAACGCCAGCCAGTCCGGCAGGGTCAGGACCTTGAGCTCGCCCTTTTCGACCCATCGCAGGTCGGCGGTGGGATGAAAGATGGCATCGAGGGTATCAGCGTTGCCCTCATAGAGCCCGTCGAAATAGTGTTGGACTACAGCTTCGACGGTGGAGCGGTCATGGGTCAAGGTCATCTCCTGAAGGTCGTCAAGCGCGGCAGGCTTCGGGCTCGACCCGAGAATGATACCGGCTTGCGGGGCGAAGTCGCATCAGATCGAAATCACAGGGGCCGGGTCAAAGCCCATTGTGGGAGCAGTTGATTCGGAGCCACAATCAGAGGCCATGGCTTATTGGGTTTTGACGGTTCCAACCAATGGGCGAAAACCATGCGAATGTTTCTGATCATATTGTTTGTCGCGGCGATATTCTATAGCATCGACGCTTCGCTCTATCATGGTTACCATTTCGCGCAGTTGTTGCGGATGTTGCGGGATATGGGGGTGCCGTTGTGATGAGCGCGGCGCGCGCGGCTCAGGCGACCATCAGACCCCGCTGGCGACGATGTTGATCATCAGCGCCAGCAGCGCGGTGTTGAATACGAACGAGATGATGCCGTGGACGGTTGCGGTGCGGCGAATGATCTTGTCGGTGATGCCGACGTCGGAGACCTGCGCCGTCATACCGATCACGAAGGAGAAGTAGACGAAATCCCAATAATCCGGTCCCGGACGATCCGGGCCGTCGCCGGGAAACGCCAGTCCACCGGGTTTTGCGTTACGATAGTACTCATGCGCGTAGTGCAGCGCGAACGTGGTGTGAACCGCCGCCCAGGTCAGTGCGATGGTGGTTATCACCAGCGCAAGCTCAAAGGTCCCGCGACGCGATGCGGAGAGTTCGGAGACAATCCCGGCGAGGCTCGCGAAGGCGCCAAGCGCGGTGATCATCAGGATCAGGAAGCGCCCGTCGTCCTGCATGATGGCGTAACGGCGGACGTGCCGGACGCCTTCCCGCAAGATCATGCGGTAGGTCAGCAGCAGATAGCTGACGATGAACGTATCCCAGCCGATCAGCGACCGGCTGACCGGCCGCAGCGATCCCGGGAGCAGGTAAAACACCCCGACACCCAGTGCGACCGCGATCGATGTGCGCGGGCGCGCATAGAAAATGCGCAGCACGCGCGGCAGGCGACGAAAGCGGATGAGGCGCGGGTCCTGTTCGGGAGCGCCGCTCATCGCGCCACCTAGTTCTTGCGTTCGGCAACGAAGCGCGCGGTTGCGCGGAGCACATCGCCGCGCTCGCCAAACGGCGCCAGCGCGTTGTCCGCTTTTGTGATCAGATCGCGGACGCGTTGCCTGGCGCCTTCGACGCCGAGTTGCGTGACGAACGTGGTCTTGCCCAGCGCGGCGTCCTGTCCGGTCTGTTTGCCGAGTGCGGCAGCGTCGCCCTCGACGTCGAGCAGGTCGTCGGCGATCTGGAAAGCCTCGCCCAGCGCGCGGCCGTAGTCATCGAGCGCCTGATAATCCTTTTGCGAGGCCTGCCCGAGAATGGCGCCGGCGATGCAGCCATAGCGCAACAGCGCGCCGGTCTTCATCTGCTGCAACCGCGCGACGTCGACCGGTTCGCGGTCGCCGAAGCGGCCTTCGCCGGCAAGATCGAGCATCTGCCCGCCAACCATGCCGCCGATGCCGGAGGCGCGCGCCAGGGCCCGTGTCAGCAGAAGACGAACCGTCGGCTCCTTGTGCAGTTCGTCGCGGCTGATGATGTCGAACGCCAGCGTCAGCAGGCCATCGCCGGCGAGGATGGCGGTGGCGTCGTCATATTGCTTGTGCAGCGTCGGACGGCCGCGCCGCAACTCGCTGTTGTCCATCGCCGGCAGGTCGTCGTGAATCAGCGAGTAGCAGTGGATGCACTCCAGGGCGGCGCCGGCCAGCAGCGCCGAAGCGCGTGGCACGCCGAACACGGCGGAACTTTCCACCACCAGGAACGGCCGCAGACGCTTGCCGCCGCCCAGCGTCGAATAGCGCATCGCTTCCATCACCCGGCGCGGCCGTGCGATCTCGTCCGGCAGCAAGGTGTCGGACAGCAACTGGCCGAGCAACGCCTCAGTGTCGGCTGCGGTGGCGTCCAGACGCTTGGTGAAGTCCTGGGGGGACGTTCCGGTGGTCATTCAGAATTGCTCCAGATAATCTTGCCGCGACATTGATAGGAATGCTCTCGCTTCGTCAATTCCGTCCGTAGCGGCGTGGCCGGTCCTGCGCCATCTCAGTTAACCTTCGGGAGAGACAGGTTTTGTCCGCTGTAATTCACGCCGATCTCGCTGATATTCACGCCTGATGCGGAGATTCATCCGTTTAGCATTTGTTCTCGTCTTGCTGCTGCTGGCCGCGCCCTATGTGCTGACTCTCGTGTATGCCGGCGGCCATCCGGTCTCGACGCTCATGTTGTGGCGTTGGATGACCGGCGCGCCGGTGACGCGGCAATGGATCGACTTCAAGAACATCGCCCCGGTTCTCCCCCGCACCGTCATCGCCTCCGAGGATGCCCGGTTTTGCAGTCATCACGGGGTCGATTGGGACGCCGTACGCGACGTGTTGGCCGACGCCGAGGATGGCGATGTCGGCCGCGGCGGTTCCACCATCACGCAGCAAGTCGCGAAAAATCTGTTCTTGTGGTCCGGTCGCAGTTACGTCCGCAAGGGGCTCGAATTCCCATTGGCCTTGTGGATCGACCTCGTGTTGCCCAAACAGCGGGTGCTGGAACTTTATCTGAACATCGCCGAATGGGGGCCTGAGGGGCAGTTTGGCGTCGATGCCGGTGCAAATCACGCGTTTGGCCGCTCCGCCGAAAACCTGTCTGCGCGCGAGGCAGCTTTGTTGGCCGCGATGTTGCCCAATCCACATGTCCGCAGCGCCCGTCAGCCTGGACCGGGGATGCGTCGTCTTGCCGGAACCTATATGGCACGGGCACGGTCCGTCGATATGGCCGTCTGCCGGGCCTCCCGGCGCGAATCCTGACCGAATCGGACCGCTGTTTCGACCGCCGGGCCAGAATATCGGGGCACTAGCGTTGAGCGCCGGCTTCCGCTATAAACGCGGCCTTAATCGCCCTTTTCGCATCCGCGAAGCGCCGGGCCGCCCTATGGGCGATGCCCTTGGCCTTAGTTTGCAAGGATTTTCGTTATGGCCGTCCCGAGAAGAAAAACATCGCCATCGCGGCGCGGTATGCGTCGCTCGGCTGATGCGATCAAGACCCCGACCTATGTCGAAGACAAGGACTCGGGCGAACTGCGCCGCCCCCATCACGTCGATCTGAAGACGGGGATGTACAAGGGCCGCCAGATTCTGAAGGTCAAGAAGGAATCCTGATCGGATTGCTGCCGCGTCATGGGCCGTTGGCGCGCTCCATGCGGCATTGCGCATCTGGCTGAATTCGGGAGCCCACACGGCCTGCCCGAATTCGCGCCAACTCCAGGACTAGGGTTCAGAATTGGCGTATAGCACGGCCCATTGATGGGCCGTGCTGATTCGCGTTGATTCCTGCGCGAGAAGCCTTGCGCAAAGAGAAAGTCTTGCCGATGTCGAGGATCGGTTTTCCGCTGCTGTTGATCCCGCTCGCGGTCTTCAACATCATGGTCTTTCTGATGACCGGTGTGTCGTTTGACGCGCCGGTCTTGACCGTCACATTGCTGTCCGAGGCGAAGTGGACCTTCACCGTCAGCGACGTGCTGATCACCCTCGGCGTGCTGTTGTTGATGTTCGAGATCATCAAGGGCGCGCGGGGCAAGTATCTCACCGATCACTTGCTCTCGTTTCTGCTGCTGGCCGGCTCCGCGGCTGAATTTTTGCTGTTGCCGCAATTCGCGAATTCGACGTTCTTCTTTTTGGCGCTGTTGACGCTGGTGGATTTCTTCGCCGGCATTGCCTTGCGGGCGCGACGTCCGGCGCGTGTCGTGGCGCCACCGATTGGCGGCACGCCGGCAGTCATTCCTGAGCCTCATTCGCCGCGCGTCGAACCGACCACCGTGCCTGTCGCGCAGGAAGCGCGTGTCGCGGAGGAAAAGCCCGTGGCAAATCCGGCCCCGCCTGTTTCGCGAACCGAGCCGGTAATCGTGCCGCCGGTGGCGGTCGCCGCCAATGATTCCACAGCACCCGCGTCGCTACCGGCGCCCGAGGTGACGCCGAATCCGGACGCGCCGACGCGCTGACCTGTCGCGCGACACGTTAGTGAAAATCAGATCGAGCGGGCAATGCGCCGGCCGGGCGACAACTGTTGTGCCGCGCGAGGGCGGTCGCCATAGGCAGCGTTGACGGCATCGCTCGCGGGCCGGCTGGCGTCACTGTCCGCGGTGCGTGTTGCTGCGGCTGCGATCAACTGCATGACAAAAGCGGCGTCTGGTGTGCCATGCCGCTTCATCTGGGGCTGCGGCGGCGCAGCCGGCACGACAGCGGTTATCATCGCAGGCGCTGCCGCTACCGGCACCTCCGAATCGACTTTCGGATGCCGGACTGTCAGGGCCGTTGTGTGACCTTCAGCGATACGCATGATCGATCCAGCGCGAAACCTGATGTCTCGTTTTGAGACACAGGGTTGATCCTCCTGATCTGCCTCGCAAACGGCGTGCCGCCGAAGTGAGAATTGCGGGAGCATCGCCGCCGGCCATTTGTCGATTTATTTAGGAACTTTGCCTAGTCTCGGAGGCCGCAGAAGCCGTAACCTTCCACCGAGAATCAGGTGCGCGTCCCAGAATGAGGCGAGCGTGAAATTTGTAACTCTCACAAACAGTGACTCCGTATCGCTGTCGGCGCGGCCGTTCATCGTGGCGGAGCGGGCGTCGCAGGAAAGCAATGATGCGACGCCATACCAGATGGCACGGGCGGGGCAGGGCGCTGCACTAGGCGCGCGTCCGACCTCGACAGCCATCCTTGCCGCTCTCGGCCACGCGACGTTCACCTGGGAAATCGCCAGTGACGCGTTGCGCTGGCTCGATGGAACCGCAGCGATCTTCGGCACGCTCGCAATTCCCGCCGCTGGCACCGGAGCCGAATTCGCCAGGCTGATCGAGCCGACGCGCTCGGTTCGGTTGGACGCGGTTCTCAAGTCAGCCGAGCGTGATCAAGGCGGCGGTGTCGCCTACCGGATCGAATACGGCCTTCGCGCCGATCCGGCCGCGAACGTGTTGTGGATCGAGGAGTGTGGCCGCTGGTTCGCCGGCGCCGATGGAGCGCCCGCGCGAGTCCACGGCGTGATGCGCATCGACAACGAACGTCACGCGCGCGATCAGCAGCTTCTGGAATTGTCGCGGCACGATGCGCTGACAGGCGAATTCAACCGCACTCATCTGATGACGTTGTTAGCCGCCACCCTCGACGACACCGCGCGGTTTCGCACGCAGGCTGCCTTTGCGGTGGTCGGCATCGATCACCTTTCACGCATCAACGATGCTTTCGGCTTCGACGTGGCGGATCAGGTGATCTGCGAGGTCTCGGCGCGTATCCGCGCGCGGCTGCGCGGCGGCGACGTGATGGGCCGTTTCTCCGGCAACAAGTTCGGTTTGATTTTGAAGAATTGCGGCGTTGACGATATGCAGGTCGCCGCCGATCGTTTTCTTGCGGGTGTACGCGAAGCGGTGGTGCCGACCAAGCTTGGCCCGGTTGCGGTCACGGTATCGGTCGGCGGAGTCAGCATTCCGCGTCATGCACGCAGCGTCGATGAGGCGATGAATCGCGCGCAGGAAGCATTCGAAACCACGAAATCACGTCGACAGGGTTCGTGTTCGATATGGCAGCCCAGTGTTGAGCGCGAAACCCAGCGTCGGCTCAACATCCGAGTTACCGACGAGATCGTTACCGCGCTCAATCAGCGGCGCATCGGTCTCGGATTCGAGCCGGTGGTCAAGGCGAAGGCGCACGACGAAATCGTCTTCCACGAATCCCTGGTGCGGATGCAGCAGGACAATGGCGAGTTTCTGCTGGGCCCGAATATCGTTCCGATCGCGGAGAAGCTGGGCTTGATCCGTCTGGTCGATCATCGAGTCCTCGAACTGGTGATCGCTGAACTGAGTCATGCTTCCGATATCCAGCTCAGCCTTAACGTCTCGCCGGGCACCACGATGGATCCCGACTGGTGGGGGATTCTGGAAACGCTGCTCAAGGCGAATCCGGACGTGGCGTCGCGTCTGATCGTCGAGATCACGGAGACGGTGGCAATTCAGGGCATCGACGATGTTCGCGGCTTCGTCAGCCGTTTGAAGAATTTCGGCTGCCGCATCGCCATCGACGATTTCGGCGCCGGCTACACGTCGTTTCGGAATCTGCGCAAGCTCGGTGTCGATATCGTCAAGATCGACGGCGAGTTCGTTCGCAACATCACCCATTCCAGCGACGACCGCGCTTTCGTGCAGACGTTGATCGATCTCGCCCGCCGTCTCGGCATCAAGACGGTCGCCGAATGGGTTCAGGATGCGGAAGCCGCGCAACTGCTGTCGGACTGGGGATGCGACTATATCCAGGGCCGCTTGGTCGGCCTTGCATCGTCGCGGCGGCCGTGGCTCGCGGTCGCGACGCCGCCGTCCGCCCTTCCTGGTTGATCGATCGAGCCGGTTGAAGCCCGTGTCCCAAATAAAAAGGCGGCCCTTCGAGGCCGCCTCCATACCGCGCGAAAACCGGGACGCTCAGTTTTCCTTTTTCCCGTCCTTGGACATGCGCTCGAGCTGTTCCTGCATCTCCCTCATCTGACGGCGAAGGTCGTCGATGTTGGTGGTGGCTTCAGGAGACGGCTCAGGCGTTTTTTCAGGCGACGGCGTCGGCGCGCCGGCGCTTGTGCGCGGTGACGGTACGAACGGCTTGAACATCGAGAAGGTGCGTTCGAACAATTCCATGTTTCGGCGCACGTGCTCTTCAAGCGGCGCGAACGGACCGGTGCTGAAGGTGTCGGTCAGCTGCTTGCGGAACTTCTCCTGCTCGCGCGTCAACGAATCAATCGATTGCTCAAGATAGCGTGGCACCACCATTTGCATGCTGTCGCCGTAGAAGCGGATCAACTGGCGCAGAAAGGTGGTCGGAAGCAGGTTCTGACCGGCCTTGTTTTCTTGTTCGAAGATGATCTGCGCGAGAACCGAGCGCGTGATGTCTTCGCCCGTCTTGGCATCGTAGACCAGAAAATCCTCGCCGTTCTTGACCATCGCGGCCAAGTCTTCCAGCGTCACGTAAGTGCTGGTTCCGGTATTATACAGCCGCCGATTGGCGTACTTCTTGATCGTGGTGGGTTGGTCTGTTTTCGCCATATGCTCTCACATACACACCGGGGGACGGACGCCGTAGGGCGGGCGGGTAACGCGATGCAACAAAGTAAGCACTTTCATGAGGGCTCGGCTACCGTTTTATGCAGCAAAGTTCAGGGTTCGATTGGGGCGCGCAGGCGACCTGTCTCGGAAAGCCGACGGGGCAAAGGATTTGCATTAACAAGCTGATAGGTGCGATCGAGGGGATTTTCCGGCAAATGCGGTCGGCAATGCTGCGGATATTGCTGCAGCATTGCGCAGCATTGGATGCGGCGCGGAAATCACTTTCTGTCGCAAGGCGATTGACACGCCCCGGCTAGGTTAACAGGATAGCGGGGACAGAGCCCCGCCGCATCGGCGGTTGCCGCGCCAAATCGCAATTTTTGCAATCACTTAAAGCCTCGCAGCCTCAGACCTCAAAGCCCAGGAGATGTCCATGTCAGACGATGTCGTCATCGTCAGTGCCGTCCGTACCCCGGTCGGAAGTTTCAACGGCGCTTTCGCCACCATGCCGGCGCACGATCTTGGCGCGATCGCCATCAAGGCCGCGCTGGAACGCGCCGGCGTCGAGCCCGGCCGGGTCTCGGAAGTCATCATGGGCCAGATCCTGACCGCGGCGCAGGGACAGAATCCGGCGCGCCAAGCTTCGATTGCCGCCGGCATTCCGGTCGAAAGCCCGGCGTGGGGCGTGAACCAGCTTTGCGGT
>CAUJJN010000122.1 GCA_963204905.1 Pseudomonadota bacterium | reverse complement strand
GGCGAACAGACCGCAAGGGCCGGCGCCAATTATCAACACATCGGTTTGGATCGTTTCACTCATCTCGCCGTTCTTCGTTGATTTGGGGGATACTCGGGAGGGTCCTGAAAAACCTAGCGCGTTTTCGCTGACGTGGAAACGCCTGATGGCAGGGATCGCGCAGCTACCAGCCGCGGCCACCGGCGCTCGCCTCTTGTGGACGGCGGTGAATTCCATGTAACTGCATGAAGCTTGGAGATTGCCCGTGAACAGCCCTGTTTCGACCATGCCGCGCCTTGAAGACTACCCGCTTCGTCTGTCGGACAATGTCCGTTTCGCCGATCTCGACGTCAACGGGCACGTCAACAACGCGGTCTATGCCAGCTATTTCGAAACCGGCCGCGTGATCCTGGTGCGGGATACGGCGAACGGTTTGACACCGACCGGCGCAAGCTGGGTGCTGGTGCGGCTCGACACGCATTTCCGGGCCGAGCTGCATTGGCCCGGCACCATCGAGACCGGGCTCGGCGTGCTGCGGCTGGGGCGCACGTCGGTGACGTTCGACCAGGTGGTGTTTTCGGAAGGCCGCTGCATCGCATCCACACGGGCGACAACGGTGCTGGTCGATATAACGACGCGCAAGCCGACGCCGCTGCCACCGGCGACGCTCGCAGGATTTCAGCGCTGGATGATGCGCGGCGAAAGCGCGCCGGTTTAAGCCTGCCGCTCGGGCGTCGTCACGATCAGGCCGTCGAGGTCATCCGACACCTTGATCTGGCACGACAGACGCGAATTGGGTCGCACGTCGAAACCGAAGTCGAGCATGTCCTCTTCCATCGGAGTCGGGCTACCGACCTTCTCGCGCCAAGCTTCATCGACGTAGACATGGCACGTCGCGCAGGCGCAGGCGCCGCCGCACTCCGCCTCGATGCCGGGAATGGCGTTGCGGATCGCGCCTTCCATCACCGTCGCGCCGTTTTCGACGTCGACGATGCGGGTCTCGCCGGTGTGGTCAACGTAGTGAATTTTCGCCATGATCGCTCGTACTGTCTCTGAAGGGAAGCTGGTTGTCCTATAGCGGCTCGTTCCGCCCCGCGCCAGCCGCCATGCCGACAGGCAGCTGATTTTCCATCGCTCGGCACAATCTACGACTCGGGCTGCACCAGCAGCGCGACCGCCGCCTGCCGCGCCCGTTCCACTTCGGCGTCGAGACGACCCAACGCGGCGCGCGCGCCATCCTCCGCACGCAACGCCGCCTCCAGCGCGGCTGCCGCATCAGCCACGGCGAACGCACCGATCGCGCGCGCCGAGCCCTTTAGCGTGTGAGCGAGCGCAGGCGCATTGTCCGGAAGCGCGGCCAGCGCCTGCATCAGCGTGGCCGTCTGTTCCACGAACAACCGTAACACCTCGCGCGCGAGCGAGGGATCCGACAACGCCATCTTATGCAAATGATCGAGATCGATCGATCCCTGAGCTGCAGCGCCCCACTGCGACGGCATCGATCCCATTCTTCCTTTCAACTCAACGACAGCCAATTCGACCAAGCAGAAAAATTTCGCCGAATTCGTCCGAAAACCTCGATTTGGTTAACATCTTCAACGAAACAGTTGCCGCCGTAAAGCCTTCAATATGGCTGTTTTTGGCCGCAATTGACCCGGTTCGGAGCAATTTCCCGACCAAAAGCGCCCTGTCCCGGTTCCGCGTTAACGATGATTAAGGATCGTTAAAATTGTATTAATCACATCCATTTCATTCGAACCAGCAAGCCAATAGGATGTTTGGGGAAGTAGCGCACAAGCCGGACAGCAAGGACGTTACTCCGGGCCGCTTCTGATCGTCGAGGCAGAATTGCCTCTCGACAACGATCGTCGCGAGGCATCCGGCTGTGTAAACAAGGGCGTAGAGTAGAATGGCGAACAGTCCCAAGAAGACTCAGGACCCAACCGAAGTTGCGCTTTCGGCTATTCAGGAAGCCCTGAATATGAGCGAAACGCCGGCCTCGGACGCCGCCAGCCCGGCCGTGCCGCCTGCCATTCCAGCCGTTACCGTTTCCGAACCGTCCCGCGACGAAGCGGCGTTCAACCCACGCTCTTTCCAGGATCAGCCTTCCGACGAGGCTCTGTTCAATCGGGGCGCCGCGAACGACGACCGCGAGACTATCGGCCAGATCCTTCAAGCGATTCAGAAAGGCCGCCCCGCCCGCAACATCTATACGCTCGCCACCATTTTCACCGTGGTCTGGCTGATCGGCGCCGGATTGCTGGCCTTCAGCTTCTATCCTTCGCTGCAAACGCTTGGACAGAACGGCGGCGCGCTCGCTTTCGTCGGCCTGATCTCGGTGATGCTGGCGCCGATCCTGCTGTTCTACTTCCTGGCCAGCCTCGCCTGGCGCGGACAGGAATTGCGCATGATCGCGCAGTCGATGGCGCAGGTCGCGATGCGCTTCTCCGAGCCCGAGCATGCCGCAAGCGATTCCATGGTGACCGTCGGCCAGGCCATCCGCCGGGAGGTCGCCGCCATGGGCGACGGCATGGAGCGCGCCATCGCGCGCGCCGGCGAACTCGAAACGCTGGTCGCCAACGAAGTCTCGGCCCTGGAGCGCGCCTATTCCGATAACGAAGTACGCATCCGCGCGCTGTTGCAGGATATCGCGCATCAACGCGACAACCTGGTCGGGCAAGCCGAACAGGTCCGCAGCGCCATTTCCGGCGTCCAGATCGATCTGCGCCACGACATCGCGTTGATCAGCGACGCGATCGCCTCGCGCGTCGACGAAGTCGCGAAAAGCATCACCGGCGCGCTCGAGGAACGTGGCGCGCACATCACCCGCGCGCTTGGCAGCGCCGGCGACAACATGATCCTCGCGCTCGGCGAACGCGGCGGCGACCTGCTCGACCGTCTCGAGGAAGCCAGCGGCGAAACCACCCGCGCGGTGCTCGACGCCAGCGAGCGGCTGACCGCCAGCCTCAACTTCAAGACCGGCCACGTTCACGACGAATTCGTCGATTTGGCGAACCGCGTCCACGATATGCTGAACGATCGACTGGACCGCATCACCTCGGAATTCGAGCAAAAATCCGCCGGCATCGTCGACAGCATTTCCGACCGCACCGAGCAGCTTCATGACTCGCTGCGCAACTCGGGCGACTCGCTTTTGCTTGAGCTTGAACTTCGCGGCGGCGATATCGCCACCAAGATCGACGAAGCCAGTCACCGGCTGGCGGATCGCATCCTCACCAGCGGCGACAAGGCGAGCGACGCGCTCGACTCCACCGTCAATTCGCTGGTCACCAAGGTCGTGAGCCAGACCGAGACCGCGCACGACACGCTCAGTCTCCAGATGAGCACGTTCGACGAATTGATCCGGCAGCAAGGCGCCGAACTGGCCGAAAAATTCTCGCGCGACAGCAGCACGCTCGGCGCGCTGATCACCCGGCACATCTCCGAATTCGATCGCACCGTGAAGACCTACGGCGGCGAAGTCGTCGAACGTCTCGGTCAGCGGACCACCGATATCGCCGAAAGCCTGAAGACCTACGTCGACACGTTCGATTCCCGCCTCACCTCCAACAGCGGGCAGATCACCGCAACGCTCGACCAGCGCCTGCAACAGTTCGAAGTGCAGCTCGGCACGCGCGTCACCGATCTCGACGGCGCGCTGGATTCCAAGATCAAGTCGTTCGATGAAACCGTGGACGGGCGGCTGAAAGCGCTCGAACAGAGCTTCGACACCCGGGCAAAATCTGTGACCGACACGGTGGACTCCCGACTGGGCGCGTTGTCGTCGTCGCTCTCGGGCGGCACCAAGAAGGTCGTCGACACCATCGAGACCAAACTCACGACTCTCACCGCCTCCCTGACCGATGGCGCGGCTCAGACCATCGGCGCCATAGACACCAAGCTGTCTCAGCTCACGGCATCGTTGACCGGCGGCGCGACCCAGACGCTCGGCCAGATCGATGCGAAAATGACGCAACTGACGCTGTCCTTGACCGAGGGCGCGACCCAAACACTGGGCGAGATCGACAGCCGGTTGACGCGGCTGACGTCCTCCCTGACCGAGGGCGCGACCCAGACCTTGGGCGAAATCGATACCAAGATGACGCGTCTCACCTCGTCCCTGAACGAAGGCGCGACGCAGGCGATCTATTCAATCGACTCCCGCCTGGCCCAGCTTTCATCGACGCTGCACGACGGCACCGCACAGGCCGTCGCCGCGATCGATCAGCGCATGATGGACGTCTCGCAAACCATCGACGGCCGCACCGAACATCTCGCCGAAACCATCACCGCGCGCTTCCAGGAAATCCATCAGGGGCTGGAGAGCCGCGCCGGCGCGGTTGCCAGCGACATCGATACCCGCATCGCGCATTTCGAGGACCTGCTCGGCTCGCGCATTGAGGCGGTGGCCGGCCGCATCGAGACCAGCGGCCGTCAGGCCAGCGATATCTTGATGGCACGCGCCGAAGAACTGTCGACGAACATCAAGTCGCATGTCGATGACGCCGAGAATTCGCTGACCAATCTCATGCTCAGCACCAGCGAGACCATCCAGAGCAGCGCGCGCACCACGCAGCAATCTTTGCTCTCGGTTTCGGCGGACCTCACCACGCAGCTCAAGCAGGCCTCCACCGAAGTCGAGCAACTGGTGGGCACCGTGGGCTCCACGGCCGCGAACGCCATTCGCGGCAGCGCCGAGGAGGCTCATGCATCCCTGCTGTCAGTGTCCAGCGACACGACCATCCAGATCAAGTCGTTGACCGCCGACGTCGAGCGCACGTTGACATCGGCCGGCGCATCGACCGCCGCCGCGCTGCTCAGCAGCGCGCGTGAGGCGCAGAGCACCCTCACCGACACGTCGACAGATCTCGCCACGCAAATGCAGTCGCTCTCGACCACCATTGAGCAGACATTGTCGGGCGCCGGAGCCACGACGGCGGCAGCGCTGCTCAACGGCACCCGCGATGCGCAGGCGACGCTGACGGCGATCTCCAACGACATGGAGCGCAATATCAAGGACGCCGGCAGCAACGCCGCGGACGCGGTGGCGAGCAGTGCGCGGTCGGCGCAGATGACGCTGATGGCCATCACCGATCAGGTTTCTGGCCAGGTGAAGGCGCTCTCGGCCGATCTCGAGCAGAGTTTGTCGTCGGTCGGCACCGCCGCCGTCGGCTCCGTCCTCGCCGGCGCGCAGGAAGTGCAAGCCACGCTGGTGGCCGCTTCCACCAGCACGGCGGAACAGGTCAGGTCGGTCTCCGCCGACGTCGAGCGAATGCTTTCGACGGTTGGATCCAACACCGCCGCGCAAATACTGCACAGCGCACGCGAAGCGCAAGGCGCGCTGACCGACGTCACCGCGGACACCGCCGAACAGATCAAGGCCCTGTCCAGTTCGCTGGCCGCAACCACATCGGATACCGCGAGCCAGATCAGAATACTGACCGACAGCATCGAGCAATCGCTCACCGCCACGACCGCAAGTTCGATCGAAGCGATCCAGAGCGGCACTCTCGCCGCTCAGGCTTCCCTGGTCGCCGCTGCGAACGAAGCGGGCCAGAAGGCCAAGGCGACGGCCGTCGAGATCGAGCAGTCGGTGCTTGGCGCCAGCAACAACTTCGAGGTTGTCCTCGGCAGCAAGACTGACGAGATCGTCGGCTACATGGCGCAACAGACCGACCGCCTGTCGCAGACGCTCGACAGCAAGCGCGGTTCGCTGGTCGAAACCATCGGCGGCAAGAGCAACCAGCTTATCACCGATATTGAACGGGTCACATCCGAGGCGCTCAAGGCCATCGAAACGCGCGGCCTGAACTTCTCGCAGTCGATCGCCACCAACGGTTCGACTGTTGCACGCTCGATCACGGCGGCGGGAGAACTCGCCACCGGCGCGGTGAACAAATCGCTGAAGGATCTCGAGCAGGCATCCCGCGCCAGCATCGAGCAGTCGCGTCAGGTGTCAATGGCGGCCGTGACGGAAATGCAGGAAACCAGCAAGGTCCTGCGCACCGATACGGTGGCGCTGTTCGAACGGCTGCGCGAGGGCAACATCCTGTTGCAGGAAGTCCTGACCGGAGCCCACGACAACCTGAATTCGCTGGAGCGCGCGATGGTCTCGCGTGTCGCCGAATTCGTCACCGCGATCACCGATGTCAGCACTCGCAGCGGCAACGCCACGCAAAACCTCGAAGATCAGCTGACGATGTTCCACGCCAATACCTCGAAAGCCATCGAGGGACTGGCCGGATTGTCCCACCAGTTCGAGGATCATGGCCGCGCGCTGATCGAGGCTGTCACCGCGATGGAGAAGAGCAACCGCAACACCGACAGCTCGATCGCCGAACGCAAGGCGTCTCTCGATCAACTGGTCGGCACCATCGACGCCCGCACCCTCGATCTGGATCAGCGGCTGACGCGCTTCACGGCGCTGCTCGATGAGTCGCTCGCCGCAGCCGAGGAGCGCGCCCGCGATATCGCACGCCTGGTCGCGGATACCGCCGGCACCGGTACGGCCACGATCACGCGGCAGTTCGAAGCGGTTCGCACCGCTGCGGAGGAACAGCGCCAGGCCACGGCAGAGACACTGCACGCGCTCTACGACAAGAGCACGCAGGAAACAGAGGCGATCTTCCGCCAGTCCGCCGACAAGTTCGCATCGATGGTGCAGGGCATGAAGCAAATGGCTTCGGAAATGCACGAAGAACTGGAGATGACTCGCGAGGAGCTTCGTCGCGGCGTGTTCGAACTGCCGCAGGAAGCCGCCGAGAACACCGCGCAGATGCGCAAGGTGATCGTCGATCAGATCGAGGCGCTGGCCGAACTCAACCGCATCGTCGCTCGCCATGGCCGTGGGGCCGATGTGGTCGGAACCGACCGCGCGACCACGCAACGACGCGAGGAACCGCAGATGGCGGCCGCCTCCGGCGGCTATGCCGAGCCCCCGGCCCGGCCTGCCCCGCGCCGCGAGATCAGCAGCGCCGCGACATTGCCGCCGCCGGATCTCGGGATGCCGATGCCGCAGCGAACCGAAGCGCCGCCGGTCAGTCCGGATGCCGGGGATGACCGCGACGGTTGGCTTTCGGATCTGCTGAACCGTGCCGACACCGTGGCGGACCGCGAAGCCGTGCGGCCCCGGTCATCGCAGCCGGCCGCATCCCAGGACAATCCGCTGGAATCGCTGTCGCTCGACATCGGCCGCCTGATGGATCGCACCCTCGCCGCCGAGATGTGGGACCGCTATCAGCGCGGCGAGAACAAGGCCTTCACCAAACGGCTCTACACGCCGTCGGGACAGAAGACATTCGATGAAGTGGCGCGGAAGTACCGGTCGGACCGCAACTTCAAGCAGACGGTGGACCGCTACATCACCGAATTCGAGCGCCTGCTCGATGACGTCGCGCGCGATGAGCGCGGCCCGGCGATGCTGCGCAGCCACCTGATCTCGGAGACCGGTCTGGTCTACACCATGCTGGCCCACGCCGCGGGCCGGCTGAACTAACCGCCGAAGCGTTTCGAAACATGATCGACAAGGCGGGGGCGTCATGGCCTCCGCCTTGTTGTATTTTGCGGGTGAGATTCGATTCGCGGCAAATTCGGATGTACCCCATTCATCCGATCCAACCTTCCACGTTGTTGGAGACAGATGACGCAGCCTCCCCCATCACCGCTGCAAGCTCGTATCGAGCGCTGGCCCATCGCCGGTTCCTTCACCATCAGCCGCGGCAGCAAGACCGAGGCCGTGGTGGTGGTCGCGGAGGTTCGCTCGGGTGAGCATGCGGGGCGCGGCGAATGCGTGCCTTATGCGCGCTACGGCGAGACACCCGAGAGCACGCTTGCCCAGATCCTCTCACTTCAAACACACATGGCGCGAGGTTTGAATCGCGCGGCGCTGCAAGCGCTGCTCCCCGCTGGCGCGGCGCGCAACGCGCTCGACTGCGCCCTGCTCGATCTCGAAGCCAAGCAATCGGGATCGCGGGTGTGGGACATCTTCGACCAAACCTCGCCACATCCCTGCACGACCGCCTACACCATCTCGCTTGGAACGCCCGCAGCAATGGCGGAAGCCGCCGGCGCGGCCGTGCATCGGCCGCTGCTCAAGATCAAGCTCGGTTCCGACGACGACACCTCCCGCATCGCCGCCGTTCGCCGCGCCGCGCCGAACTCGCAACTGATCGTCGATGCCAACGAAGGCTGGCGCGCCAACAACCTTGCGTGGAATCTGGCCGCCTGCACCGACGCCGGCGTCACGCTGATCGAACAGCCTCTGCCTGCGGGGCACGACGACGCGCTGGCGAACGTCACACGGCGGATCGCCATCTGTGCCGACGAAAGCGTCCACGATCGCGCCTCCCTCGCCGCCCTGCGCGGCCGCTACGACGCCGTCAACATCAAGCTCGACAAGACCGGCGGCCTGACCGAGGCGATGGCGATGGCCGACGCGGCGGAAGCGATGGGGTTGCAGGTGATGGTCGGCTGCATGGTGGCGACATCTCTGGCGATGGCGCCGGCGATGCTGCTGGCCCAGCGCGCGCGCTATGTCGACCTCGACGGCCCGTTGCTGCTTGCGGCCGACCGCGAGAACGGCCTGCGCTACGACGGCAGCACCGTCTATCCGCCCGAGGCCGCGCTCTGGGGCTGACCTTTGCCGTCCCGCACGAGCCACACCACGACCATGCCGCAAGCCGCCATCAACGCCATGGCGCCGTAGATGTCGGCGCCGAGCCGCGCATATGTCGCGCCGGTCAGGATCGACGCGGCACTCATGACGATGCCGGAGGCGGCCGCGAGATAGCCCTGCGCGCTGGCCATCACATGCGTCGGGACGATGCGCACCAGCAATCCCATCGTCCCGAGCAGGGTCATCCCGTAGGTCGCGCTGTGCAGGACCTGGACGGCGGCCAGCACCGGAAGCGACGGCGTCTGCGCCATCACCAGCCAGCGCAGCACCGCGCACATCGCGCCGATCGTCATCAGCATGGTCGGGGACATCTTGAAACGCGGCGACACCGCGAAAATCACAATCTCCGCCAGCACGCCGAGGGTCCACAGTCCTGCAATGGTGGCGCCACCGAGACCGGACGCTTGCCACGCGATCGATGCGAAGCTGTAATAGGCTGCATGACTGCCCTGTATCAGCGCAGCCGCGACGACGACGGCGACGAACGCCGGCTGTCGAAGCAAATATCGCGCGCCGGCTCGGGCGGCCATCGCAGGCCGCTCCGTCGTCAGCGACGGCAAGGCAAACGCCGCCTCCGCGCCGAGGATGGCAAGCGCCGCCATCACCCAGATCAGATGTGTCGCGGCGAGATGGTGCGCCAGCAATCCGCAGCCCAGCGTACCGATCACGAAGGCCGCCGATCCCCAAAGCCGCAACGGCCCGTAATTCAGGCCGTAACGCGCAACACCTTGCAACGCATAGGCATCGGTCAATGGCAGGATCGGCGTCCACGCACAGGCCGTCAACGCGAACGCGATCAGGATGACGACGGGCGCGTGAAACAAGCCGACCGCGCCAAAGCCGATGGCCGTCAGAAGCGCGGTGATCATCAGCGCCGGCCGCAGCGAGCGACGGCGTTCCGCGAGGCTGGTAACGAACGGCAAAACCGTGAAGCGCGCGAGCGACGGCACCGCGACGATCAGACCGATCCAGGTGGGACTAACGCCCACAGCCTGGAGCCAGACCGGAAAGAACGGCAGATGAACGCCCATCAGCGCGAATACGGCGGCGTAGAATACACCCAGGCGAATCGCGAATCGCCGCGACGCCGACAGGGCATCCATGGGGATTTTGGGACCTGGCACCATCAATTCAATTGCGATTCGGAACGGATCGTGTTGATCGTTAGACAGGAGCGAATCTAGCGCTTGCCGTTACTTCCTCGCGCCAAGGATATGCTCGCGCCACGGATATACAGGGGATTTGCAGGGACGTCGGGATTTTGAAAGTCGCATCGGGCAGCTCGGACATTGGCACAGAACCACGACGATCCGAAACCGGTTTCGGAATTGTCGACGCGTGCCAGGCAGCACCACGGGCCGATCATGGCTGACGAAGCTCGCGCCCCATCATCGCCGCCGGTCGAGGCCGCCACGCACGGCGAGGCAGACTACGCCGCGATCCATGACGTCTTTATGGAAACCGCGCGCGGGCGCTGGTTTCTCGCGGAGTTCGCCAAGCGCAACCGCAATGCCGACACCCGCATGGTGCTCGACGCGGTCGATCGCATCGAACGCTCGCTTGCCGGCGCAAAGGATGCGCCCGTCGATCTGACCGAAGCATTCGTGGCCATTCGCCATGTGGTGGACGAAGCCAGACAACAGGCTGTCGCCGCGCTGCAAGGACAGCCCTCGGCAGCGCGTTTCGCAACCGCCTATCGCAGCGTCCGCGCCATCCGCGAAGTCGCCTGGATGCTGCGGGAGTCCGGTTCGGATGCGAGCGTTTGCGACGGGCTCGACGCGCAGGCCAATACCATCGATCGCAGCCTCGACCAACTTGCAGCCATTGTGCCGGCCGATGCCGTCGAGACGGTCTTCGCCGATCTGATCCGTCGTCTCGAAGACCTTGCGGGCGACGAACTGCCGCCGATTCCGGCCCCGCCGCCACAGCAGCAGAGCCGTCCTCCCTCTCCGCCACCAGCTCAGTCCGTGAGCGACCAGCACGAAGCTCGCGAACCGCAGCAGCATCTGACGCCCGACGTCGCATCGCTTGTGGCGTTGGCTGACGGACCCGATGGAACGGCGACACTCTTTGCGGCACCCAAACCGGCGACGAGCGGTGAAACGACGCTCGCCGGCGAAAGCGACATGTCGGACATCGAGCCCGCCACCGCCGCCGCGACCATGAACGAAGCCGCGATGGCGGCGGCTGACGAGGCCGAGGATATCGCGGTGCTCGACATGATCGCGATGGAGATGGCGGCCGACGATTCCGAAATCGCCGACGACACATTGGACGATGGCGACGAGCCCACGGATATCGATATCGATGTCATGGCGAGCGCGGAAACGCTCGATGAGGCCTTCGATATCCGCAAGGACAGCCCGGCCTCGCTCGGCGCGGCGTTGATCGCCAACGGCACCATCCGCCCGCGCAGCCTCACCGGCGCCGGCCGCTTCGCCGTCATCCAGCGGCTCAGTCAGGCGGAGAAGGTCGCGCTGTTTTCGTAAGGTGCTGTTTTCGTAAGACAGAGACCGTTCAGACGATCAGCCGGGCGTACAGATCGGCATCGACATTGCCGCCCGACAGCACGATCACAATTGTCTTGCCGCGCGCATCCATCCGCTCCGCGAGCAACGCCGCCAGCGCTACCGCGCCGCCCGGTTCCACCACCAGCTTCAATTCCCGAAAAGCCGCACCGACCGCAACGCCGACTTCATCATCGGACGCGACCAAGCCCTGCACGCCAAGCGCGCGATTGATCGCGAATGTGATCTCACCGGGGATCGGCGCCATCAACGCATCGCAGATGGTTTGGCTTTTGCCGTCATGCGCCTCGCGCCGGCCTGCGCGGAACGAACGCGCGTGATCGTCGAAACCCGCCGGCTCCGCCGTCATCACCGCCGCGTGCGGATAGCGCGCCTTCACCGCGACCGCGATGCCGGCCACCAGCCCGCCGCCGGATGCCGGCGCGACAACGATATCCGGCGCAACGCCGAGCGCCTGCAAATCCTCGGCGATTTCGCGACCGATGGTGCCCTGGCCTGCGATGATCTCCGGATCGTCATAGGGCGGCACCAGCGTCGCGCCGTGCTTCGATGCGAGAGTCCGCGCGATGGCTTCGCGATCCTCCCGCAGCCGATCGTACAGCACCACTTCCGCGCCATAAGCCTTGGTGCGCTCACGCTTGGCGAGCGGCGCGTCCGCCGGCATCACGATGGTCGCGCGCATTCCGAGCAGTTGCGCGGCGGCCGCGACGCCCTGGGCATGATTGCCGGAGGAAAACGCCACCACGCCGCCCCCGCGCGCCGCTTCGGGGATCGCGGACATCTTGTTGAAGGCGCCGCGAAACTTGAACGACCCGGTGCGCTGCAAGACTTCCGGCTTGAACAGCACCCGCGCGCGGGTCATGGCGTCGATAGCGGGCGATGACAACAGCGGCGTCCGGACCGCATGAGGTGCGAGCACGCGCGCGGCGGCATCGATATCGGCGGATGTAACGGCAAGCGGCGCTGAATGATCCATGCCGATGTGGTACGCGCCCTGCGCCATGCAGGCAAGGGTCAGCGGCGCAACTCCAGCAGCGTCCGTGCCGTGCGGATGACCACCCAGGGCTCGTCATGGCGGGAGTGAGCGACGTTGCCAATGAAGCATTCCGCCGAATGCTCCCAACCGTGCTGATCCGCGAAAGCGAGACAATCGCGCCGATCGATCTTCAGCGCATCGAGACACGCGCGGCGCAAATCCTCATCGAGGACACCGACCGGCGCCGCGCCGATCACGTCACGCGGCCCCGGCGCGGGGAATGCCGCGACCGGGACGCCGCTTGCCAGCGCCTCCAGCAGCACCAATCCGTAGGTGTCGGTGCGGCTCGGAAAAACGAACACGTCAGCAGCGGCATAGACGCCCGCCAGTGCTTCGCCGCTCAGCGCGCCAAGGAAGACGGCGTTCGGGAATTTGCGCTGCAAATCCGCGCGCGCGGGACCGTCACCGACGATCACTTTGCTGCCGGGAAGATCCAGCGACAGAAACGCTTCGAGATTCTTTTCAACCGCGACGCGCCCGACCGAAAGAAAGACCGGGCGCGGCAACCCAAGATCGGTTTCGCGCGGGTGAAACAGACGCGTATCGACCCCGCGCGGCCATAACACGACATTGCGAAAGCCGCGGCCGCGCAATTCGTCGGCGAGCGCCTGCGTCGCGGCCATCACCGCGCCGCTCGGCCAGTGAAACCGCCGCAGCGCGGCCCAGACCCACGATTCCGGGACCGGCGCGCGCGCCGCGATGTATTCGGGAAAGCGCGTATGAAAACTTGTGGTGAAAGGCAGGCCGCGTTTGCGGCAATAGCGCCGCACCATCAGCCCGAGCGGCCCTTCGGTAGCGATATGGATGTTGTCCGGCTGCGCATCCTCGATCAGGCGCGCCACCTTGCGCGGCGAAGGCAGCGCCACGCGCAGCCCTTCATAGCCCGGCAAACCGATAGTGCGAAACGGCTCCGGCGTCAGGAACTGAATGTCGACGCCGAGCTTTCGCGCCGCCGCCGCCATTGTCGTCAGTGTGCGGACGACGCCGTTGATCTGCGGATGCCATGCGTCGGTTGCGATCAGGATACGCATCAGGCGGCACGCACGGCGATCGGCGGCGCGGGAACGGCGCGCCGCGCCGGCTCGGTCCAGGTGAGGATCTCGAACCGGCCGTCGTCATGCTCGACGAGCGCCGTGCAGCTCTCCACCCAGTCGCCGCAGTTCATGTAGCGGATGCCGTGCTCGTCGCGGATCGTCGCATAGTGGATGTGGCCGCAGATCACACCGTCGGCGCCGCAACGTCTGGCTTCGGCCGCAAGGGTCTGCTCGAACGCGCCGATGTAGTTGACCGCGTTCTTGACCTTCAGCTTGGCCCACTGCGACAGCGACCAATACGGCACGCCGAGCCAACGGCGGCAGGCATTGACCAGTCGGTTCAGTTGAATGGCCAGATCATAGGCCTTGTCGCCGAGATGCGCGAGCCAGCGCGCATTCTGCACTACGAGGTCGAAGATATCGCCATGGATCACCAGATAACGCCGCCCGTCAGCCCCTTCGTGGATCGCGGTCTCGACCACTTCGATGCCGCCGAAATGCGTGCCGTAATAGGAGCGCAGGAACTCATCGTGATTGCCCGGCACGTAGACCACGCGCGCGCCCTTGCGCACCTTGCGCAGCATTTTCTGGACAAAATCATTGTGCGATTGCGGCCAGTGCCAGTGCGACTTCAGCGCCCAGCCGTCGACGATATCACCAACGAGGTAGATGGTTTCGGCATCGTGGACGCGAAGGAAATCCAGCAGACGGTCAGCTTGCGATCCCCGCGCGCCCAGATGCACGTCTGAAATGAACAAGGTGCGAAAGTGTTGTTCCACCTGTCCTTCACGCATCGCGTCACGTTCCATGTGCGAGCCGTTACCGGATTTCCATGACAGCCGGATGACACCCCAGCTCCGGCGACAGGCTCCGCTGGAAACTGACCAGCGTGTAGATGCCGAACGGCGCCACCTTGCGGCGCTCCACCAGAATGGCGTCGTTGTTGGCCTTCGCCCACGCCTGCAGGCGCGCGAAGGGAAATTCTGGACGCAACCCCAACGCGCGGGTGCGTTGCGCGGCCCAGCGTTCGATGGCCGCCGCCACGCCGACCTCGGAATAGAGGTGATTGACCAGAACGATGCGGCCGCCGGGCTTCACCACGCGATGGCATTCGGACAGGACCTGCTCCGGATTTTCGACCAACGTGATAACGAACTGCGCCACCACGCAATCGAATGTCGCATCGGCGAAGTCCATCGCGTGGGCATCCATCAGATGCACGCTTCTGACGTATGGATAACGTCCGCTTGCCATCTTCGCGCGCGCCTTCGCCAGCATCGGCGCGCTGACGTCGATGCCGGTGATCTCGGTCGACGCGTCGTAGTCGTCGAACGACAACCCGGTGCCGACGCCGACTTCAAGAATGCGGCCGCCGTGCTTGCGCGCGGCCATCGCGGCAGCGCGACGGCCGTTGATCATGATCGGTCCGCACACCGCGTCATAGATCGGCGCCCAACGGGCATAGGCGGATTGAACGGTGGAGGTTTCGAGATCGCGGGATGTCATCGCTGGCTACCGTCGAATCGTGCGGTTACGATACGGATTCCGGATAGCAGCGCTGTGCGACAGCGATGCGACGACG
>CAUJJN010000121.1 GCA_963204905.1 Pseudomonadota bacterium | reverse complement strand
CTTGGCGTCGGCTTCGCGGAAGCGCTGTTCTCGTTCTGGGCCAGCAACTTCAAGGAAGTGCTGGTCTTCACCCTGATCATTCCGGTGCTGGCGTGGCGCTCGATCTACGCTCCCTATCATGAGGAATCGGAATGATGACCGCGCTCCGATCCTTCGCGCCGCCGATCGTCGCGGCAGCCCTGCTGATCGCTCCCTTCACGGGCTGGTTGCCGGACTATTGGGTGACGCTGTTCAACTACATCGGCATCTCCAGTCTCGTCGCCATCGGCCTGGTGCTGCTGACCGGTGTCGGCGGCATGACCTCGTTCGGCCAATCCGCCTTCGTCGGTTTCGGCGCCTACACCACCGGCGTTCTAACGGTGCACTTCGGCATCTCGCCGTGGCTGACACTGCCGGCGGCGCTCGTGGTGACGATGGCAGTGGCAGCCGCGGTCGGCGCGGTGACCGTGCGTCTGTCGGGCCACTATCTGCCGCTGGCGACCATCGCCTGGGGTATCGCGTTCTTCTACATGTTCGGCAACATCAGTTGGCTCGGCGCGCATGACGGCCTGCCCGGTATTCCGGCGCTGCGCGTCGGCAGCCATCAGCTGATCGACCCGAAGGAATACTTCGTCGTCGTCTGGATTGCCGTGGTGCTGGCGGTGATCGCGACGCAGAACTTGCTAAACGGCCGCGTCGGCCGCGCCATTCGCGCGCTTCGGCGTAGCACGCGCGCCGCGGAAGCCTTCGGCGTAAATGCTGCCGGCGCCAAGCTGATGGTGTTCGTCTATGCGGCGATGCTCGCCGGCCTCGCCGGCTGGCTCTACGCGCATTTCCAGCGTTCGGTGTCGCCCGGGCCGTTCGGCGTGGTCGCCGGCACCGAATATCTGCTGATGGCGGTGCTCGGCGGCGCAGGTCGCGTCTATGGCGCGATCCTTGGGGCCGCGAGCATCACCGTGCTGCGCGACCAGTTGCAGAACCTGCTGCCGTGGCTGTTCGGCCATACCGGCAACTTCGAGGCCATCGCCTATGGCGCGGTACTGGTGCTGGTGTTGCAGACCGCCAGCAACGGCCTGTGGCCGATCCTGTTCGGACCGCCGCCCCCGCCGAAACCACCGGCGCCGCGCGACGGCGACGAGCTTCCGGCCAAGGCATTGCCCGAACCTGGGGCACGACTGCTGCAAGTTCAGGACGCGTGCAAAACCTTCGGCGGCCTCGTCGCGGTCAACGATGTCAACTTCGAGGTGGAGAGCAGTCGTATCATCGGCCTGATCGGACCCAACGGCGCGGGCAAAAGCACGACCTTCAACCTGATCACCGGCGCGCTGCCGCTGACGTCCGGCGCAATCGCGTTCGATGGCCATCCGCTCGAGGCGCAGACACCGCAACGCGCGGCGGCGCTCGGGCTCGGCCGCACCTTCCAGCATGTCGAGATCGTCCCCGACATGAGCGTGATTGAAAACGTCGCACTCGGCGCCAATCTGCTCGGCCATGCCGGGGTGTTTCGATCGATGCTCAAGCTCGACCGCGCCGAGGAAGCCAAGTTGTTCGAAACCGCGCGACAACAACTGGAGCGTGTCGGCCTCGCAGACGTCGCGATGCAGCCGGCAGGCACGCTGGCGCTCGGCCAGCTCCGTCTTGTCGAAGTCGCGCGTGCGCTGTGCCTTCGCCCGATCCTGCTGCTGCTGGACGAACCAGCCGCGGGACTGCGCGTCGGCGAGAAAAAAGCGCTCGCCAAACTGCTGCGCGAAGTGCGCAGCGAAGGCGTCAGCGTGTTGCTGGTGGAACATGACATGGATTTCGTCATGAGCCTCGCCGACCGCCTCGTCGTCCTCGACTTCGGCACCAAGATCGCGGAAGGCGTGCCGGCCGATATTCGGAAAAATCCTGCCGTGCTGGAAGCCTATCTCGGAGGCGTGTCATGACCGCGCCCCTGCTGGATGTCCGCGACCTTTGCGTGGCCTATGGTCGCGCCGAGGTGGTGCATGATGTTTCCATCACGGTGAAGAAAGGCGCGCTGGTGACGGTGATCGGCGCCAACGGCGCCGGCAAGACCACATTGCTCAACGCGCTGATGGGCTTGCTTCCCGCGCGCGGCGCGATCACCTTTCGCGACCGCCCGATCACCACCGTTCCACTCGAATCCCGCGTGCAGCAAGGGCTGTGCCTCGTCCCGGAGCGGCGCGAACTGTTCGCCGACATGCCGGTGGAGGACAATCTCCTTCTCGGCGGCATCCGACGCCCGCGCGCCGAGCGCAACCAGACGCTGGAGCAGGTGTTCGCCCAGTTTCCGCGATTGAAGGAACGCCGTCAGCAACTGGCCGGAACGCTCTCCGGCGGCGAACGCCAGATGTTGGCGATGGGCCGCGCCCTGATGGCGCATCCGACGCTGCTGATGCTTGACGAACCGAGCCTCGGCCTAGCGCCGCGCATCGTGCGCGACATCTTCCAGATTCTCACCGAACTCCGCGCGAGCGGCGTCTCTATCCTGCTCGTCGAACAGAACGCTCGCGCCGCGTTGCAGGTCGCGGATTATGCTTATGTCATGGAACTTGGCGCGATCACCACGCAGGGTTCGCCCTCCGAGATCGCGCAGGACAGCCGCCTTGTCGAGAGTTATCTCGGTCTCGGCGGCAACGACTACTAAACCGCAAAATCACCAAGGGAGGATGTCATGCTACGAACGAAAACCTGGCTCATCGCACTGGCGGCGACCGCGCTCACGGCCGGCAGCGCGCACGCGCAACTC
>CAUJJN010000120.1 GCA_963204905.1 Pseudomonadota bacterium | reverse complement strand
GGCCGCGAGCGGCAGTAACGCGGCGGAAGCGGTCGCTCCCAACAATACGGTTCGACGCGTGATGGTCATGGTCTATCCTCTCCAGCAACTCATTCTTGTTTGAGTGAATTGTTATCTCGGCTTCTTATCTTCGGGCCGATTACAGTTCAGGCAAAGCACTAAAGTACGGCAAGGTGCTTGTTTTTCAGGTCCGTGACAAGCATCAGTCCCGGAGCGTGGGTGATGGCGAACGGCACCTTCGCGGCCGCGATCACCGCCTGGGGGGTCACTCCACACGCCCAGAAGACCGGGATCTCGTCGGGATTGATCGTGACCGCATCGCCGTAATCGGGCTCCGCGAGATCGGCGATGCCGATCGAACCGGGCAGCCCGAGATGCACCGGCGCGCCGTGCACCGACGGGTAGCGCGACGTAATCTGAACCGCGCGGATCGCGTCGGCCGGCTTCAGCGGACGCATCGACACCACCATCGGGCCGGCGAACGGGCCGGCCGACTTGCAGGCGACATTGGTGCGATACATCGGAACCCGTACATCCTGTTCGATGTGACGGATCGGGATATCGTCCGCGAGCAACGCCTCCTCGAACGAGAATGAGCACCCGATCACAAAAGCCACCAGATCATCGCGCCAGTGCGCCATGACGTCGAGCGGCTCCACGATCACCTCGCCGTTGCGCCACACACGGTAGCGCGGCACATCGGTGCGGATATCGAGATCAAGACCAAGTGCGGGAATGCGAGGATCACCGACCTCCGACATGCCGATGATCGGACACGGCTTCGGATTGAGCTGGCAGAAACGATGGAACGCGGCGGCATCCTTCTCGGGCAGGATCGCGAGATTGCCCTGCACGTAGCCCGGCGCGAGGCCGGCGGTCGAAGCGGCGTGGCCATTACGGCAGGCCAGACGTGCCGCGACGCTCGGCGATACGTCCCCGCTCATATCGGCGTCGTCCGACTTGCGTGCCGAGTTGATCACCTTGCGCCCCCGTTTTTCTCGACAGCAAGTGGGACACAGGTCTAAGATAATGTCTAATCGTGGTTTCTAATCAAGATCGATAAATTGAATTTATCCAACTCGGGCACCACGCATGGTCGATTTCAAAGCCATCGAGACCTTCCTCTGGGTTGTCACGCTCGGCAGCTTTCGCGGCGCGGCGCAGAAACTCAACACCACGCAGCCGGCGATCTCGCAACGCATCGCGCAACTCGAAGGCGATATGGGCGTGCAGTTGCTGAAGCGCGACCGCCGCGCGGCAACGCCGACGCCCGCGGGACGACGCTTGCTGCTCTATGCCGAAAAACTGATCGGCCTGCGCTCGGAGATGATGGCGTCGGTGAGCGATCGCTCAGAAATGCGCGGCGTGTTGCGGCTCGGCGTCGCCGAAACCATCGTGCACACCTGGCTGTCGCAACTCATCAAGAGCGTCAACCAGACCTATCCTAACCTGTCCCTGGAAATCGAGGTCGACATCACCTCGAATCTGCGCGCGCGCCTTCTCGCACAGGAAATCGAACTCGCGTTTCTGATGGGCCCCTTGTCGATCTCCAACATCCGGAACCGTGTGCTCGGCGATTATCCGATCGGCTTCGTCGCAAGTCCGTCCCTCGGTCTCGGCAAGGAGGTCCTGACCACGCATGATCTGGCGAAATTTCCGATCATCACCTTTCCACGCCGGACTCAACCTTACGAGTTGATCAAATCGTTGTTCAATCGACCCGACCTTCCCGCGATGCGGCTACACGCCAGCGCATCGCTCGCGACCGTGATCCATATGACGCTCGAGGGGCTCGGTGTCGCCGTGATTCCGATGGCGATCGTGGAGAATGAAATCGCCAATGGCAGCCTGCAATTGTTGTCGACCGACGTGCTTCTGCCGCCGCTCACCTTTTCCGCAAGCTGGCTCGCCTCGCCGGACACGGTGGCGATCGAACTCGTCGCCGACCTCGCCGTGCAACTCGCGCACAAGGCGCGCAAGCACATGGATGTTGACGCCCTGGTGCCGGCACGGCAATGAACCAGCATCTCGTCCTGTGAAATTCGGAGCATCTCATGAGCGCCAAGCCATCCAATCTGCAGATCGATTCCGGCCGCTTGTGGGGCGCGATCCACGACACGGCGAAATTCGGCGCGACGGCCAAGGGTGGCGTACGCCGTCTGACGCTCGGTGCGGAGGACAAGCAGGTGCGCGACTGGTTCCGCGATGCCTGCGAGGCCGCGGGACTGGAGGTGCATGTCGACGCGTTGGGCTCGATGTTCAGCCTGCGCAAGGGGCGCGACATGTCGAAGCCGCCGCTCGGCATCGGCTCGCACCTCGACACGCAGCCCACCGGCGGCAAATATGACGGCATTCTCGGCTCCCTCGCCGCCCTGGAAGTGGTGCGAACCTTGAACGATGCCGGCATCGCAACCGAGACGCCGCTGTGCATCATCAACTGGACCAACGAGGAAGGCTCGCGCTTCGCCCCGGCGATGATGGCCTCCGCCACCTATGCCGGCGACTACACCACCGAGGACATCTGGAGCCGCAAGGACGCCGCCGGTGTCACCGTCAAGGAGGCGCTCGATGGTATCGGCTATCGCGGTCAGGAGCCGGTCGGCCAACGCAAGCTTGGCGCGTTCCTCGAACTGCACATCGAACAGGGGCCGCTGTTGGAGGCCGAGGGCAAGACGGTCGGCGTGGTCGATCGCGGTCAGGGCATCATCTGGTACGACGGCCGCATCACCGGCTTCGAAAGCCACGCCGGCACCACGCCGATGCCACTGCGACGCGACGCGCTGTCGGCGCTTTCTGAACTGACGCTGGCGATCGAAAAGATCGCGCTGGCGCACACCCCGAATGCCGTCGCCACCATCGGCGAGGTCAACATCGCCAATCCGTCGCGCAACGTCATTCCCGGCGAGATCGCCTTCACGCTCGACGTCCGGAGCCCGGATGCGGCCATCATGGATGCGCTGGATCGCGATATCCGTGCAGCGCTTGGCGAGATCGCGTCGCGCCGCCGTGTCGACATCAAGCTCGATCAGATCTGGCGCAAACCGCCGACCATTTTCGATAGCAAGCTTGTTCACGCCGTGCAGGCCGCCGCCGCCGAACTCGGCTACAGCTATCGCCGCATCACCTCCGGCGCCGGCCACGACGCCTGCAACGTCGCCACCGTGATTCCGGCGGCGATGATCTTCGTTCCGTGCAAGGACGGCATCAGCCACAACGAACTTGAAGATGCGACGCAAGCCGATTGCAGCGCCGGCGCCAACGTGCTTCTGCACGCGGTGCTGGCGGTGGCGGGCGTGGCGAAGTAAATCGGGGACAAACTGACCTTTCGTCATTGCGAGCGAAGCGAAGCAATCCAGCAGGCCACAAGAAGGGACTGGATTGCTTCGTCGCTTCGCTCCTCGCAATGACGGCTGAGATTACGCCACCATCTCCGCAACCGCCTTGCCGCAAGTGGTGGTGTCGGCGTTGCCGCCGAGATCGCGCGTGCGCAGCGTGCGCTCCGCCAGCGTCCGCTCGATCGCATCGACGATGGCCTTCGCCGCGACCTTCTCGCCTAGGTGCTCCAGCATCATCGCACCCGACCAGATCATGCCGATCGGGTTGGCAATGCCCTGCCCGGCGATGTCCGGGGCCGAGCCGTGCACCGGCTCGAACACCGACGGAAAATCGCCGGTCGGATTGATGTTACCGGATGGCGCGATGCCGATGGTGCCGGTGCAGGCCGGACCGAGATCGGACAGGATATCGCCGAACAGATTGGAGCCGACCACGACGTCGAACCAGTCGGGATGCAGCACAAAATGCGCGGTCAGAATGTCGATATGATACTTATCCCACTTGACCTTGGGGTAGTTCTTCGCCATCGCCTCGACGCGCTCGTCCCAATACGGCATGGTGATCGAGATGCCGTTGGACTTGGTGGCGGAGGTCAGGTGCTTTTTCGGCCGTGACTGCGCCAGTTCGAACGCGAATTTGAGAATGCGGTCGACGCCGGTGCGCGTCATCACCGTCTGTTGGGTAACGAATTCGCGATCCGTATCGCCGAACATGCGCCCACCGACCGAGGAATACTCGCCTTCGGTGTTCTCCCGCACCACCCAGAAGTCGATATCACCGGGTTTGCGACCGGCAAGCGGCGACGGCACGCCGGGCATCAGCCGCACCGGCCGCAAATTGACATATTGGTCGAATTCCCGCCGGAACCTGAGCAGCGAACCCCACAATGAGATGTGATCCGGAATCTTCTCCGGCCAACCGACCGCGCCGAAATAGATCGCGTCGTGCGATCCGATCTTGTCCTTCCAGTCGTCGGGCATCATCTGCTGATGCTTGGCGTAATAGTCCCACGACGCAAAATCGAAATGGTCGAAATGGATATGAACGCCATGTTTCCTAGCGGCCGTCTCCATCACCCGCAAGCCTTCCGGAACGACCTCCTTGCCGATGCCGTCGCCGGGAATGACGGCAATCCGATAGGTCTTTTTTGGCTTGCTCACAGATGGTTCCTTCCACTTCAAACGACGAAATAGCTGTTGAGACGCGCGGAGTCGCGAAGTCGTGAGCATAGCGTAGCGAGCGCATGCATCGAAAGTCTATGATCACGCAACGCTGCACTGCAATGTTGACCTCTTCAACGGGTGAGGCAATATTTCGCACCCTACCCGCTCTCGGGCCCCGCGCTGTCTTGCGCGCGGCGCTCGCTGAACAGACCAGAACTTAAACAATAAAAATTCAATCCGCTCGAAGAGGAAACGCCATGACATCCAACACACCCCGACGCACCGCGTGGTCGCTTGTCTTGCTCGGCGCCACCGCGCTTGGCCTCAGTCTGAGCAGCGCGGCCCATGCGGCCGATCCGATCAAGATCGGCGTCATCGCCGAAGCCCAGGCGATCGCTGGCGCATCGATCCCCCAAGCGGCCCAGATGGCGGCTGAGGAAATCAACGCCAAGGGCGGCGTCGACGGGCGGCAAATTCAGATCGTCGCCTACGACAATCATTCCTCATCGGCGGACTCGGTTCGTGCCTTCCAGCGCGCGGTCAATGAGGACAAGGTCAACGCGGTCATCACCAGCTATATCAGCGAGGTCGTCCTCGCGCTCGAACCCTGGGCATCGCGACTCAAGACGCCGATGATCACTCCCGGCGCCGCCTCGAACGAAATCACGCGCGCCATTCACGATAACTACGAGAAGAACAAATACACCTTCCACGGCTATCTGACGTCCGCCGCGCTGGCGCAGTCGGTCTGCGATGCCGCGAAAGACCTGCTTGTCGACGGCAAGAAGATGAAATCCGCCGTCATCATGAGCGAGGACGCCGCGTGGACCAAACCGCTCGACATCGGCTACCAGGAATGCCTGCCGAAAATCGGCCTCAAGGTGCTCGACCACATCCGCTTCTCGCCGGATACCACTGACTTCACGCCGATCTTCAACAAGATCGAGTCGTCCAAACCCGACGTGATCATCACCGGCATCTCGCATGTCGGCGTCCAGCCGACCGTGCAATGGAAGAACCAGCAGGTGCCGATTCCGATGTTCGGCATTTCCTCGCAGGCCACCAACTCGACGTTCGGCAAGGATACCAACAACGCGGCCGACGGCGTGCTCTATCAGGGCGTATCCGGACCGGGCGTCGCGGTGACGCCGAAGTCGGTGCCGTTCGCCGAGAACTTCAAGAAGAAGTTCGGCAACTATCCGTCGTACGCCGGATATACCTCCTATGACGAGGTTTACATGATCGCCGACGCCGTCAAGCGCGCCGGCTCCACCGACGCCGACAAGCTGGTGACGGCGCTGGAGAAGACCGACTGGGAGGGCACCATCGGCCGCGTCCAGTTCTATGGCAAGGAAGACAAGTTCACGCACGGTCTCAAGTACGGCAAGGGTCTGATCACCGGCCTGATCCTGCAATGGCAGAACGGTCAGCAGGTCGCCGTTTGGCCCAAGGAGGTCGCCAAGAGCGAGTTGAAGTTCCCCAGCTTCATCAAGTTCTCCTCGGCGCAATAGCGATGCCGTCGCCTCCCGGGCAACGCGCCCGGGAGGCCTCCTCGCCCTGCAATTCCTCCATTGGCGCGGCGAAAGCTGCCACGGCTGGTGTCGATGCTTGCCCTCCAACTCCTGCTCGACGGTTTCGCCATCAGCGCGCTGTATGCGCTTGGCGCGACCGGTTTCACTCTCATCTTCGGCGTCTCCGGCGTCCTCAACCTGTCGCACGGCGCCATCATGGTGGCGGCTGCGGTTGCCGCCTGGGCGGCGGCCAGCGTCCTGCATCTGGACAGCTATTCCGGCGCACTCGTCGGCGTGGCGGTCGCGGCGCTGCTCTCGCTCCTCACCTATTTCACAGTGGTGCAGCCGATCCAGCGCTCCAACAAAATTCCCAACGAGGAGAAGGAAATCTTCGTCCTCACCGCGACGTTGCTCTGGGGCATCATGATCCAGGAGGCCATCGCATACTTCTTCACCAACAATGCCAAAACGGTGCTGCCGATCATCGAGGGCGTGGTCAGGATCGCCGGAATCCGCACGCCGGCCAACACGCTGTTCACCGCGGCGGTATGCTGTGTGGTGATCGGGCTGCTGTGGGTGCTGGTCAATCGTACCCGCACCGGCAAGGTGGTGCTGGCGGCATCGATGAACCCGCGCGGCGTCACCATCCTCGGGTTCGAGCTCACCAAGGTCTACATCGTGGTCTGGGCCATCTACGGCGTACTGGCCGGAATCGCCGGCGTACTGCTCGGCATGTTCCTCGGCGTCAGCTCCTACAGCGTGGGTCCGCTGACCGCGAGCGCGTTTTCCATCGTCGTGCTCGGCGGCCTCGGCAGCGTCTCCGGTTCGCTGATCGCGGCCTTCGTGGTCGGCTATCTCGAAACTTTCACCGCCTACATGATCTCACCCGCTTACCGCTCGATCCCGGCGCTGCTGTTGCTGGTGATCGTGATGTATATCCGGCCGCAAGGCCTGCTCGGGAGGCGCTGAGATGATGAGTTTCCTCAAGTCTCCCCTGTTCGGTGTTTCGCTGATCCTCGTCATCATCGCGGCGACGCTGCCGTGGTACGTCTCGGGTTATATCCTCGGCCTTCTGACCGTCGCCTATTACTTCGGCGTATTCGCGATGTCGTGGGACCTGTTGTTCGGGTTCGCTGGCGAAGTGAACTTCGGCCCGACCTTCCTGATCGGCACCGGCGCCTACACCGCCGGCATTCTCAACAACCACTATGGCTTGCCGATGTATCCGTGCATCGCGCTCGGCGCTATGGCGGCGGTGATCGCGGGCTTCGTGCTGGCGCTGCCGGCGCTGCGGGTGCGCGGTCCCTACTTCGGCCTCACCACGCTGGTCGCCGTGCTGATGCTGCAAAGCTTCATCGTGGTGTTCGCCGATCTCACCGGCGGTGAAATTGGCCTCACCATTCCCGATGTGCTGTCGATCGATGCCGGCGTGAATTACTGGATTGCGCTGGGTTTCATGGTGATCAGCGCCGCGATCCTGTACGGGCTGTCGCAATCGCCGATCGGTCTGGTCTTGCAGGCGAGCGGACAGGACCCGGTGCAAGCCGGCGCGCTCGGCTTCAATATCGTCAAGCACAAGCTGGCCGCGTTCATCGTCAGCGCGTTCTTCTCCGGCTTGTCCGGCGCGTTGCTGGTGTTCTACTTCGGCACCGCTTCGGTCGGCACCGTGGTCGATATCGCGGTCGGCGTGCAGGTGATCGTCGCCGCCGTGCTCGGCGGACGGCGCACCGTGCTGGGCGCAGCGCTCGGCGCCATCTTCCTGATCGTCGCTGGCGAATTCCTGCGGCCGACCGGCGAACTGGCGACGTTCATCGTCTCCGCGGTCGCGCTTGTCGTCATCCTGTTCTTCCCCGGCGGCTTCCTTGGATCGGTGCTGTCACGCGAGGCCCGTTCATGAGCAGCACCCAGAGCACCGCACCCGTCCTTGAAGTTCGCGGATTGACGAAACGGTTCGGAGGCCTGACGGCCGTCAAGAATCTCAACTTCGACGTTCACGGCGGCGAAATCTTCGGCCTGATCGGTCCAAACGGATCGGGCAAATCCACCGCCATGAAAGCTATCATGGGCATCGAGCGGCCAACCGAAGGCACCGTGCGTTTTCAGGGCCACGACGTCGCAGGAATGCCCGCGCACCGCATCGCCCGCCAAGGTTTCGGCATGGTGTTCCAGCACTCGCGGCCGCTGAACCGGCAGACCGTGCTCGAAAACATCATGGTGGCACTCTTGCCGGACAGCCTGCTGATGCTGTTCCCCGACAAGGCGCTCACCGAGCGCGCGACGTGGATCGCGCAACGCGTCGGGCTCGGCGACGTCATGCATCGGCGGCCGCCGACGCTGCCGTTCGCCGACCTGCGCCGGCTCGAACTGGCCAAGGCAATCGCGCGCGATCCCAAGGTGGTGCTGGTGGACGAACCGTTCGCCGGCCTGACCCTGGCGGAGGTCGCGACCTTCTCCGACCTGATCCGCTCCTTCCGCGACGAGGGCCGCGCGGTGATGCTGGTCGATCACAACGTCAAGAGCGTCGCCGCGCTGGTGGACCGCGTGCTGGCGATGTATCTCGGCGAGGAGATCGCCACCGGCCGCGCCGACGAGGTGATGCGCAACGAAACCGTGCGACGGGTCTATCTCGGCGGCGCCATCGAAACCTCGGCCCGCCCCGAAGCGAACTTCACCGACAAGGTGCCGCTGTTGCAGGTCGAGAACGTCAGCGTTCACTATGGCAAAGCGCAGGCGCTTGAGAACGTCTCGATCCATGTGCATCAGGGCGAGTTCGTCTCCATCGTCGGCCTTAACGGCGCCGGCAAGACCACGCTGTTCAACACCATTTCCGGCTTCCTGCCCTACACCGGCGAGATCGTTCGCGACGGAGAGAAGCTGCGTGGCACCAGCCCCGCGAGGATCGCCCGCAGCGGCCTCGTGCAATGCCCCGAAACGCGCGAACTTTTCGGCGAGATGACGGTGCGGGAAAATCTCGACCTTGGCGGCCAGCATCTCGATCCTGCGGAGAAGGAAAAGCAGCTCGAGTGGCTGTTCGACCTGTTCCCGATTCTCAAGCAGCGGCAGGGCCAGATGGCGCAGACGCTGTCCGGCGGCGAACAGCAGATGCTGGCGATCGGCCGCGCGCTGATGATGAAGCCGAAAATCCTCATCCTCGACGAACCGACGCTCGGCCTCGCGCCGGTGATCCTCGAATTATTGTCGAAGGCTTTGGAAAAGCTGCGGCAGACCACGCCGATTACGGTGCTGCTCGGCGAACAGAACGTCACCTTCGCGCTGCCGCATGCCGACCGCGTCTACGTGCTCGAACACGCGCGCATCGTCTGGGAAGGCGATCCCGGCCGCTTCGCGACGGAGGCTGGTGAAGGGTATTTGTAGTATCCACGTCATGGCCGGGCTTGTCCCGGCCATCTACGCCTTGCTTGATGAAACATCGCAAGGACGTGGATGGCCGGAATAAATCCGGCCATGACGAACCAAATCGCTGAACACCATTCTGCAACTGCCGTTTGAGAAGGCCATTCGAGATGATGGCTTCGGCAGCGCCATTCTCGATCAGGAGCAAACTATGGACCTTCATCTGCGCGGCAAGCGTGTTCTCATCACCGGCGCGTCAAAAGGCATCGGCGCAGCGGCGGCCGAAGCCTTCGCCGAGGAAGGCTGCCATCTGCATCTTGCCGCGCGGAGCGCCGAGTTGCTGAGCACATTGGCCGAGAAGCTGCGCGCCAGCCATCAAATCAACGTCACCTCTCACATTGTCGATCTGCGCAACAGCAACGACATCTCCCGCCTCGCCACGGCGGCCGGCGATATCGACGTTCTCGTCAACAACGCCGGTGACATTCCCGGCGGCGCGATCGACAAGATCGACGAGGCGACCTGGCGTCACGCCTGGGACCTGAAGGTGTTCGGCTTCATCAACCTCACCCGTCTCGTCTACGCGCGCATGAAGGCACAGGGTCACGGCGTCATCATCAACGACATCGGCGCGGCGGGCGAGAAATTCGACGCCAACTACATCACCGGCAGCGCCGGCAACGCCGCGCTGATGGCCTTCACACGCGCGCTCGGCGGCAAGAGTCTCGCCGACAACATCCGCGTGGTCGGCATCAATCCCGGTCCGGTCGGCACCGATCGCCACATCACGCTGATGAAGACCCGCGCCCGCGATCAGTTGGGCGACGAGAACCGCTACAGGGAATTGCAAATCGGCCTCCCCTTGAAGCGTCCGGCGCATCCACGCGAGATCGCCGACCTGATGGCGTTTCTCGCCTCCGACCGCTCCGGCTATACCAGCGG
>CAUJJN010000119.1 GCA_963204905.1 Pseudomonadota bacterium | reverse complement strand
GGCGGGTAATCTCCTTGACAGGGTCAAAAGCCCTAAGATGACAATCCAGCCTGCAACCTATCCGCCTCGCCCAACACCATAGCAAACACCACGACGCCGAGCACCAAGGCCGATCACCAGTCATTCATGCCATCTCCTTATTGTAGCGTCAGGTGCCTCGTGCACATTCAAGGCACGTCGGCACCTCGGGTGCATGATCTAGCCGGGCGATCGCGATCTCCTCGCCGCAGGTCACGCACCAGCCATACTCACCGCTGTCGATGCGCTTGAGAGCAGCATCGATCCGCTCTCGCTCCTGGGCGCGACGCCGCTGGGATGCGAGCGCCATCGCCTGGACCTGCATGGCGTCGATCCTTGAAAGCCGGCCGACACTTTCCTGATCCAGCGTGACCGGGGCGCGGTCTGCTTCGCTCAGTCTGTCCTCATCGACCAGCGCCGCTCGCCTGGCGAGCAGTCGCTGGCGAACGGCGTTGGGGTCGAGGTCCATCGTTAACGGACCAGCAGCACTGGAACGTGGACGGTCCGGATCATCGTCGTCGTCGTGCTGCCCACGATGAGGGTACGCAGTGGCGAGTGGCCATAGGCTCCCATGACCAGGATGCTGTCAGCGTTCGCCATCAGGTAATCCGGGATAACCTGCTCAGGCTTTCCTTCGTCCACAAACGTGTCGACGCTAAATCCGGCCATGCGGAGTGGCTCGGCCGCCCTTGCAAGGATATCGTGGCCGTCGGGTTCACGGACGCCTGCAGATACCAGGTGCACAGGCAGGCCGCTGAACAGCGGTGACGCCGCCACCATGGCGACGGCGCGGGTCGCAGCCGCACTATCGTCGTAGGCGATGACCACCGAACGCGGGGTCTGCTTGAACTCGCGCGGCGCAATGAGCACCGGCTTGTCGCTGGCGCGGACGACGCGCTCCACCTTGGAGCCAATGTGCTCCATGGCGAATTGGCCTGATGCACCACGCTTACCGATCACGAGAAGGCCGGCATCGGCCTCACGCTCGACGATCGTCTCGACGATGCCGCCATGCAGGTGCATCGACGACACAGTGACGCCATGGCCCTTCAGGCGTTCGATGCCCGCGTCGAGGAGGATACGCCCTTCCTCGATCGCGAGACGTCCAGCTGCTTCCTCGATCCGGGTCAGCTCTTCGAGCAGCTCACTTTTGACACCGAGACCGATTGCTCCGCTGTGGTCGTGCCGTGCGGCGATCGCGTCTTTTCGTTGAACGATGTGGAGCAGTTCGACATCCACACCGAGGCCTTTTGCAGCCCATGCTGCCAGATCGACGACGCTGGTTGCGTAAGTGGAGGCGTCGATACACGCCAAGATACGGCTCATGATGCCCTCTCCTTAGTGAGCACCCAGCGCTGCTTCGGCGCCGGGCTTATCGTGAATGGCAAAGCGGTCGACCATCGTCGCGCTTGCCTGGTTGAGGCCGAGAACATCGACGTGCGTGCCCTCGCGGCGGAACTTCAGGATCGCCTTGTCGAGGCTGCCGACTGCTGAAATGTCCCAGAAATGCGCCGCGGAAACGTCGATAACGACGCTATCCAGGACCTCCTTGAAGTCGAAGGCGTCGGCGAACCGTTCGGACGAGGCGAAGAACACCTGACCCGACACGCGGTAGGTGCGCGTCTTGCCGTCGCCGCTCAGCTCCGACGAGACGTCGAACAGGCGTTTGACCTTGCTGGCGAAGAACAGGCCTGAAAGCACCACGCCGGCGACCACACCCTGGGCGAGGTCATGGGTCGAGACGACCACCAGCACCGTCACCAGCATGACGACCGACGACTGCCACGGATGGCTCCTGAGGTTCTTGATCGATCCCCACGAGAAGGTGCCGATCGACACCATGATCATGACTGCGACAAGCGCCGGCATCGGGATGCGGGCAACCAGCGGTCCCAGGACGACGATCAGGAACAGCAGGAAGACGCCGGAAACGAAGGTCGAAAGCCTCGTCGAGCCGCCTGACTTGATGTTGATGACCGACTGACCGATCATGGCGCAGCCGCCCATGCCGCCGAGGAAGCCGGTAAGGAAATTGGCGATCCCCTGCCCCTTCATCTCGCGACGCTTGTTCGAGGGCGTGTCGGTCAGATCATCGACGATCTGGGCGGTCATCATCGATTCGAGCAAGCCCACGGCGGCCATTGTCAACGAGAACGGAAAGATGATCCGCAGAGTGTCGAGCGTGAACGGCACCTGTGGGATCCAGAACGAAGGAAGCGACGAGGGCAGCTTGCCCATGTCACCAACCGTGTTGACCTTGATCCCTGCGTAGATCGATACGGCCGTGAGAATGACGATCGCTACCAGTGGCGACGGCACCGCCTTTGTCAGGCGCGGGAATAGGTAAATGATGGCCAGCCCCACTGCCACCATCGCGTAGGTTTCCCACCCGACATTGGTGAGCTGGGGGAGCTGCGCAATGAAGATGAGGATCGCCAGTGCGTTGACGAAGCCGGTGATCACCGAGCGAGACACATACTGCATCAGCAGGTCGAGCTTCAGAAATCCGGCAATCGCCTGAATGATGCCCATCAGGATCGTCGCAGCGAACAGGTACTCGACGCCGTGGTCGCGGATCAGCGGCAGGACGAGAACGGCGATTGCCGCGGTTGAAGCCGAGATCATGCCCGGGCGACCGCCCACCAGCGAAATGATGACGGCGATCGAGAAGGAGGCAAATAGCCCGACGCTTGGATCGACGCCGGCGATGATCGAGAAGCCGATCGCTTCCGGGATCAAGGCGAGCGCGACAACGATGCCCGCCAGGGCGTCTCCCTTTGGATTGGATAGCCAATCCTGTTTTATCGATGTGATGCTTGTCATGAAGCCTCTGCTTGAAAGGTGTGTGCAGGTTCGACCTGCGTCATGCATTCAACGGCAACCCCGCTTCAGGCGGCGTCAGCCATCAGCCGGGCGTTCGCCCGGTCTCTGTCGGTGATGTAGTCCCGGGTGAGCGGCACGGCGTCGACACGCCGTGCGAGCTGGATTTGAAAGTTCATGTGTCCCTGGTGCCGGAACGCGCTTTCGCTTGCTGCGAGGTAGAAGTCCCACATGCGGCAGAAGCGTTCGTCGTAGAGCTTTGCGATCTGTGGACGATGCGCGCGAAAACGCCGCTGCCACTCGACCAGCGTCTCAGCATAGTGAAGCCGTAGGATCTCGATGTCAGTGACCCACAGACCGGCACGCTCGATTGCCGGCAGCACCTCGGACAGTGCCGGGATATAGCCGCCCGGGAAGATGTACTTCTCGATCCAGGGATTGGTGATGTCGGGTCCGTCCTTGCGACCGATCGAGTGGATCACCGCAACGCCGTCATCTGTCAGCAGCTCGGCGACCTTTTGGAAGAAGGTGTCGTAGTTGGGGACGCCGACATGCTCGAACATGCCGACTGAAACGATCCGGTGGAACGAGCCTTCAACGTCGCGATAATCGGTAAGCTCGAAGCGCGCGTTGCTGAGCGAGGCGCGCTCGCGCGCTACCCGGAGCTGTTCGCCAGACAGGGTAACACCGAGTACCGAGACTTGCTCAGTGGCGGCAACTTCGAGCGCCATTCCACCCCATCCGCAGCCGATGTCGAGAACGCGCTGGCCGGGCTCCAGCAACAGCTTGGAGATGAGGTGGCGCTTTTTGGCGAGCTGCGCCTCCTCCAGCGTCATTCCAGCTTCGGCGAAATAGGCGCAACTGTACTGCATGTCGGCGTCGAGAAAGAGCCGGTAGAGGTCTAGCGATAGGTCGTAATGATGCTCAACATTGCGTCGCGAGCGCAGGCGCGCATTGGTCTGTTGAAACCGGCGTTTAAGCCGAAGTGCGACGTTGCCAAGATTGGACTGAGACAGCTCGAGCGCCGCCTGGTTGCGAAACACCAGCGCGAAGAACTCGGCAAGCGTGCCTTTGACTAGCACCAGCTCGCCATCGACGAACGTCTCACCCAGTGCGAGATCAGGGTTGGCGACGATCCGGCGGGCCGCTGCCGCGGTAAGGCCAAGGATGACTTCTGGACCGGAACGGTCACCGAAGTGGAGCAGCTCGCCAGAGCTACCATCCACAAAAGCTAAGTTGCCGACCGTCAGAATACGATCGAGGAGAAGGGAAAGGGCACGCCCCGGATGGACGTGGGTGGAATCGAACAAGCGGTCTTGGTCGTCGGATTGTACCGCGCAAAGCGTCATCGGCTAATAACCTTAGCTGAGCGTACACGCGTGCTGCACAGCACAGGGCTGCGAAAGGCCGAGTGTCAGCGATCAGATTAACGGGGGGACAAGCCCAAGCGGCAGCGACCAAGGTGGTCAGCAAGCGGCGGGGTTTGTCAGGTTATCCCGGGGATAGGCGCCGGGCCGAGCCACCTAGCATAAAGCGCTAGGTCCGGCGGATGCCGGCGCACTTAGACGAAATGAATCTCCTGCGCAAGAGGAAACTGCGTAGGCACCTCGACGAGCTTAGCGCCTACCTCCAAACAAGCTATCTGTCCCAAAACACCATCCCATTCGGGACGGTCGCGGCCAGCGCGCTTCGACTGGTTCAGTCGTAAACGTATATCTGTGCCCGTTTTATGCGCCACCCGCTGTTCGCAAAAACCTTCCTTTCTGACGACCTTGCCGGCGGGCCATGACCGCAACGCATTTCTGCCGCCCGCCGCTTGTCAGAACTGTTCTGAAAACCTGCTTCGCAAAAGCGCCTGCCGGCGACGGGTTTGGAGAACCCACGGGCGGGGAGCGTGAGCACGACGCCCCGTTTGCAAGCAGCGCCGGATGATGGCGAGCACACTGGCAGATAATTCGAGCAGGATGCCACCCGCCAGTGGCAGATAGCGTGAGCAGGAAATCTGGCTGTTTGCGAGCAGACGCCGTCATGATTGCAAGCGCCTACACCTAGCGTTTCGTCATAGGGCGCGATGACGGTTTCCGGGGCGATCAGGCCATGCTTTGCTGACAGGATGAACCATGCGCCGCCCTGTCGTTCGACATAGGCACGGGCCTTCTGGAACCATGGCGATGCGTAAAGATCGCGCGCCGGGGCGGGGCGGTCCAGCTTCGCAGCAACGCAAGCGACAAGGAAAACCGGAGACGGGGACGGGGGAGGGTCGATGACAGACGGCGGCGCTACCTCAAGATCGGCAATGACGGTGCAGCGGCCCCATTTCTGCAATTGGCGCTGCCATCCTTTCGGCGGTCCCTTGCGCTCGGCAACGTGGGAAAGGGTCGGGCCGCCGAACAGGTCGGGTTGTTCCCCGATGCGTTGCACCGGGGGAACGTAGCGGGGTTCTCGGATGCAATGGCGGGCCATGCTCGATTCCCCTTAAAAGGCGAAAGCGGTCTGGCCGCTCGCCTCGGTGAAGCTGTCGCTATCGCCTGCGGCGTAGCGGTCGCGGCCCTTGGTCGACCATTGCAGGAAACCGGCACGGTCATAGGAAAACCAACCGTCCTCGATCCCGACGATGAAGGCCCATGCCTCATCTTCGGCGCAAAGGCCGTGAGCGTTGATCGCCCAATATTCGGCGCTGCGGTCCTGCTTGCACGGGGACGGGGCGGAAAGGCTTAGGATCAGCGCGGCGCGGTCGGTCGGCTCGGTGGCGTCCATCGCGCGCATGATCTGGCGGGCCTCGGCGGTGTTGATATGGCCGCTCGCCTTCTTGTCCTCATGGTGCGAGTGGCGAAGGCCATAGGCAACGGCCTTGAAGATGTTGCGTGGTTCGGTGAACTCCTGCGTTTCGAGCAATTCGCGCCATTTCCCGGCGCTGATAAGGTCCACCGCATGATGCCAGAGCGAATGAACGCGGTTGCTGTAGCCGTGGCGGTTCGTCACGCCATCGCGGGCGATCTCGATCCCTAGCGCGCGCTCGACGTGCTGCACGAAAGGATGGGCGGCAAGCAAAGGATGGCGAAGGCCGATCTTGCGCGGCTCGTCCTGCTCTGCACGGATAACCTCTATGGGGAACTGAAACAGGCGCGACGGCAGATTCCACGGCGCGGAAAGGGGAAAGTCACGGGGCACATCAAGCGCCCCGTTAATATCCAGCACAAAGCCGTTTGGCGCGAAGCCTGCGGCAATGATCTGGTCGCCCAGCTGGTTGGCCTGCGCGGTGCGTATCGCGGCGGCGGCGCTCATGCGCTCAACTCCGCATAGGTGGCGCTGCACTCGTAGCGGATCGCATCGCCATCCCACATAGGACCGCAAACGCCCTTGAATTTCGGTGCGCCCTGCAACTCAAGCCGCTGGCTCGGATTGCTGTTGTAACCGCTGCATTGAAGCCCCTCGACCGCTGCCCGGCTGACGATGGTTTCAAAGGTCGCGCCCTCGATCTCGATCCGGTCAAAGTCCTGCTCGGTCTGGCGGTAGATACGGATTTTCATGGGCTTTCCCTTCCTAATTGAGCCGAAGGCGATGACGGGTCATCGACTTCTGCCGAAAGCGGGCGACGCTGGGCCGGGGAATGCCGCAAACGGGGCCGATCAGGGGGGAGGGGGATCACCCGCCCTGCACGGAGCGCAGCGAAGGAAGGACGGGGAAACCCGCCTGATCGCCAAGCGGAGCCGCGCAGCGGCGGAGACGGTCTAGCCCTTGCGGCAGGGGGCAGGAACAGGCCCCAAACGCGACAAATCAGCGCGGCGGCTTGCCGCCTCAATCTGCGCCAGGACAGGCGGTGGCAGCTGCCACCGCCTGCACCGATCAACCCGGCTTGCGGATCGCAAGCAAAACAGTGTTCACGTTGGTTCCGGCGTGGGCGAAAGAACCGGGGGGAAGGTCGATCCATTTGCGACCGTGGAAATAGATCGCCTCGCAACCAGCGATCATGCGGTGTAGCGCCTTGTGGCGCTGATCCTCGCCATACTCTGCCCGCGCGCTCATGATCGCCACCAGCACGCCTCCCGGTTTGAGAAAGGCGAGGGCATGGCGCACATGGTCACAGTCGCGGCCTCGATCAAAAGGCGGGTTCATTATCACCGCGTCGAACGGTGTGTAATGGGCCGGGTCCAATGCGAGAAAATCGCCCTCGATCGCATCGGCAAAGCCGTGGATTACGCGTAGTTCGTGGGCGAAGCCCGGTTGCAGCTCCACGCAAGTTACATCGGCACCAGCGTTGCGCGCGGCCGAAGCAAGCGCGGCCTTTCCCGCGCTAGGCTCTAGAACGCGCTGGCCTGTGCTGATCCTCGCATGTTCGATGACCTGGGCGGCGATCTCCGGGGAAGTCATGAACGCGCCGAAGTTCTTGGCGGGCGTGATATGATAGGCCGGGGCCGCTTCTGCCTCGGTCGTTTCGTAACCATCACCGATGGCCTCGCCGTAATATTCCGCGAGCAACAAATTCACGCTCTGCAGAAGGTCGTCGCGCTCGAACCATATGTGAAGATTGCCATTCTTGAAAATGCGAACGCGGAAATAGTCGCCCTCGATCACGGTTGGCAGCGATCCGCGCACGCGCGCGGCATCGGCAACCTGTGAGGCGATGCTGTGGCCCTCTGAAACAGGGGGCTTTTCGTCCAGTTCCAGAAAGACGCGCTCCACGTCCCGCAACGTGTCGCGGCGCTCGTATCGGTCCCATGATCCCCATTCGTTCAAGGCGCGGTCGATGATGAGACGCGCGCCGATCTTGAAACCGTTGTGCGAGCGAAAGCGGCGATCCAGCTTGGCGAAGACGTTGGCGATGCCGCGCAAATAGAGGTCGCGCCGGTTGGTCCAGATATTCCCGAAAGTCGCGGCGCAGTTGTCGGGCGTGAACGGCACGGGATCATCGCGCAAGCCGTCATGAAACTCCTTTCGGGCCTGCTGGTCTAGCAGCTGGTCGAAACCCAGCTGCTCCATGAGGGCCGCCCCGATGATAAGAGCACCAAAGCCGAAGCCCTCGGCGGCGTCCTCGATGGTGGTCACAAGGCCGTCAAAATCTTCATCCGGTCCTAGTAGGTCGGCAATCTCGATGACGGCGGGAAGGTCAGCGCCATGATTTTCGGCAAGGTCTTTGATGTAGCCGAAGCGGTCAAAATTGCCCTCTTCCTCATAGCGAGCGAGCGGAATGGTGCGTGCGGCGTTGATCCGAAGAATCGTTGCCAACGGAATGTCGGTCATGTGCTGTTTTCCCTGCCTTGAATGGAGCCGAAGGCGATGACGGGTCATCGACTTCTGCCCAGCGGCGAGCAGGGGCGGGGAATGCCGCAAGTCAGGGCCGATCAGGGGGGAGGGGGATCACCCGTCCTGCACGGAGCGAAGCGAAGGAAGGGCGGGGAAACCCGCCTGATCGCCAAGCGAGGCCGCACAGCGGCCGAGACGGTCCAGCCCTTGCGGGAGGGGGCAGGAACAGGCCCCAAAGTCGAACAGCGGACGCGGCGGCATTGCCGCCTCAATCTAGGGAAAAGCGCCCGCCAGGTCATAGCATAGCGGCGACCTAGCGGATGCTGCGGCATGTCGCCGGCGACATGCCCAACGGATAGCGCCGGAAGCATCCGAGCAATCGGATCCTCCGTCATTTTAATTGCCCGAGCGGTTGCGCGACACGTCCGCATAAGGCTTGCGGCGGCACTGGCTGCACCGAAGCCGCGCGATCAGCTCGTAAATGCGGGTATCGAAAGAAATGCGGCGTGAGCGGGCGAAGTCGCCCAGCGGAGCGACGACGCGGCGACCACAAGCGCAATGGATGCGCAGATAGCAGCCTTGCCGATACCAGATAGGATCAATGGGCTTGGGGCGGTTATAGTTCGCGGCCATTGGGCGCTTATGCGCCAAAGGGAACAGACGGGGAACACCACGCGCGCACGCCGGTTATTGGATTCGCAAGGGAACAGGGCTATATAGGCAATGCTTCGTGTGCTGATTCATTTCGCGCACCTACCTGAACCCGCCGTGCTGTCACACGGCGGGTTCAAACATTTAGGGCGGGCGGCCCTGTCAGGCCACCCGCCCCGCTGGATCAGCCCTTATCGGACTTCCCCAGCTTCACAATTGCGATCACGAGCGCGACGGCTGCGATCGTCAATTGAGCTGCTTCATATGCTGTCAAATCACATCACCTCCTTTGAGCGAGAGGATTTGCGAAGGGCCGCTGTCACAGTCCCTCGCCCTCGCTCGATGAGGGCTATACAACGGATTGGCGAGAATGCGCGCGAAGTGCTTCACATTTTCGTGAAACCGTTGGATGATCGCCGGCGACCGTTGATGAAAAGGGGAAGCTATGGGCCTCGTATCGCAGGTTAGCGCCGATGACCGGGAAAGTGCATGGCGAATAGTCCGTCATCGCGAAATCATGGAACGACTGATTCCGCTTTGGGCTGTGCTTGGTGTTGCGCTGGTGCTGATGGGCGTGGACCTGGGCGGGCGTCTGCTGTGGACGCTGCCAATGATCGGATATGTCTTTGGGGTGATGGCGGTCGATCACGGCCCTGATTACCGCGCCGCGAATTATTGGGTGCCGGTCCTGGGAAGCCAAGCGGCGGCGCTGCTACCTTTGATCGCCAGATTCTAGATCTCTCTGGAGCGGTGGCAGCTGCCACCGCTCCACGCGCGTCAAGCTCTGCCCTCGAAGTGGGCGATCAGCTGTTCCGCCACGGAAGTAATTTCGGCGGGGTCGGCGGTTTGAGTGCAATCGCCGCCTACAACAGCGCCAAGCGTGCCGCCGTCCAGTTGGACAACGTGGACACGCCACACGTCGCGCCGGAGTTCGTATTGATCGGGAAGCGGCCTCTGCATGATTTCATGAAACACCAGGTCAACCCATTGGCGCGCATCCGGATCAGAAGACGCATCGGCGTAGTCGGCGCGGCTCGCCATGACGCTGTATCGGTCGCCTAGCATGAATTGGCGTTCGCGCGCGCGCCGGTCCTGCTCGATCCGCGTCACGCGATCTTTTTCCGCCCGCTTCATGGCCTGTTTCATCCGAACATCGTCGGCGCTGCGCGTCAGCGCCGCCATGATGTTGAGGACGCGCGCGGGCATATAATGCCCCGCGCGCTCGGCCGCCTCGATCACAAATTGCAAATCGCTGATCTCGGTGGGGGAGAGGGTGACGCGAACGGCGGTCGCCGTGTTGCTGATTTTCATGGCTGCGGCTCCGGCTCTTCTTTCGCCTTGTAGGCGGCAAGGCCGATCCATGATCCGTTGTCGCCGCGAAACTGACGCACAACATCGCCACCGTCCCAATGGCCGGTGAAGATGCCGCGCCGGTTGATGCCGCCGACGGGGCGCGTGCGCGCCGCCAGAAGGCGGGCGCGGCGCGTGTCTCGATCTAGGTGGCGCATGGGTTGCATGGTCAATCCTTCCTATTCGCTGGCGGTGTCGAGTTGCGTGCCGATCTCGTCGGCGTCGAAGTCTTCAAGGGCTGAAATCGCGCTTTCCAGTTCGGAAACTGCGGCGTCCATCGCCTGCGCACGTTCGCTGTCCTCAAGGCTGGGTGGTAGATTCTCGCGGGCGGCCTGCTCGTCATCCTTGACGGTTTCAAGCATGTCGCGCGCCTCATCCAACAGGGCTTTGCCCTTGTCGATCAGCACGCGGGCGGCGGCGATCTGCTTGCGGCGTTCGCGGTTCATGCCTCTGCCCTCACGTCGCCGCTGTCGATCTGGAATCCTGCGCGGGCCAGCTCGTCACAAAGGGCGCGCTGCCGATCCTCGCAGGTGCCGCTGGTGGCGATGTAGCTGCACCGGCCATCGTGGAAGGCGAAGCCTGCGCGTTTCAGGCATCCGCGAAACCGCTGGTGGGTGCGGTCGCTCCAATCCAATGTGCCCGCATAGTTGCGGAAGGCGGCGACAGCGCAGACGGAACCGTAATTCTCATCACGCCAGCTAAGCTCGATCACCGGGGGCGATTTGGTCATGGTGGCCTCCCTCAATATTCGCTGGTTAGGAGAATGGTGAGCACGCGAGTTGTGGCATCGGGATTCCACGGTTCGGCGCTGCCAAATTCAAGATCGCGGTCGTAATAGATCCTATGCAGGCCGGATCGGCTATGCCGTTGTTCCGTCAAACCTCACGGAGAACGCTACAATGGAGAACTCGTCGTCAGATTACTGCCCCAAGACTTCTGTGATTGTCAGCGTTGAGCTCAGCAAGCGCAACTGGCTTGTTGCCTCGCTCTCACCAGGAGCGGCGAAGCCTTCCCTGCGGACAATTCCTGCCGGGAACAGCGCGGCACTGATCAGTCACCTTCACAATCTTGAGTGCAAGGCCGCTGATCGTATCGGTGAACCTGCCGCCATTCGCCTGTGCTTCGAGATTGGATATGATGGCTTCTGGCTCGCAAGGCTACTGCGGTCGAACGACATCGATACCTATGTGCTGGATCCCGCCAGCTTCCTCGTGTCGCGGCGAGGCAGGCGCGCAAAAACCGACCGGATCGACGCTGAAGCAATGATCGGGATCCTCAAAGCCTATCTGGCTGGCGACAAAAGTGTGTGCCGTGTCGTGGACGTGCCCTCCCCCGAGGAGGAGGACGCGCGCAGAGTAATGCGGGAGCGCGGCGATCTCGTGCACGAGCGCACCCGAATTATCTCTCGGATCAGGGGGCTACTTGCATTACAGGGCATACGAACTGTCAAAGCCATCAAGGGCGGTGACTGGTCAAAACAGCTCGACGAGATGCGCACCGGCGACGGGCGGCCTTTGCCACCAAACCTTCATCGACAAATTGAGCGCTGTTTCGAACGGCTCGCGTTGCTCAACGATCAAATCAAGGACATCGAGCGGGACCGCGCTGAAGTTGTGCTCCATGAGGAGTCTACCTTCCCATGCCGAGAGAAAGCGGTTCGCCTTGAGCAGCTAAAGGGCATTGGTCCGAACAGCGCGGCAATGTTGGTTGCAGAGGTTTTTTGCCGAAAGTTCGAAAGCCGACGACACGTCGCGGCCTTCCTTGGGTTAGCTCCGGCGCCCTTCGCCAGCGGCGACGTGTCGCGTGATCAGGGCATCAGCAAAGCCGGTAACCGAAGCACACGTGTGCAGATGGTGGAACTTGCCTGGTGTTGGTTGAAATATCAGCCAAGTAGCGAACTGACCGTTTGGTATCGCAACCGGTTCAAAGGCAACGGCGCTCGCGCGGCAAAGGTCGGGATCGTTGCGCTCGCCCGAAAATTGTTAATCGCGCTTTGGCGCTTTGTGGAGACCGGTCTGGTCCCTCAAGGTGCCGAGCTCCGCGCCGCCTGATGCTTATGTTGCAACAGGCTCGATAAGGCGACGCGGATTGGTGTGATGTGTGACCGGGAAAGTTGATGGCGCCTGAAAACGCCCAGTAGTAGTTTGGTCTGCATCCGCCTTTGCTCGATCCGGGGATGTGAATACGGATTATGGTGCGCGGGCACGGCCGCGACCGGATACAAGTCTATGCACGGATAGTGCATCAGCTGACCCCGGAACGAATGAAGCCAATCCCTGAGCATTGCGTGTGCCCCCCAACGCGTCAACAGAAGGAACCGTTCAATGCGATCTTGACAAGGACCGGATCATACAAGTCGA
>CAUJJN010000118.1 GCA_963204905.1 Pseudomonadota bacterium | reverse complement strand
CGCGTTGAAGCGCGGCGTCAGGTCCGGCGTCACGCCGACCACGACGCTGGCCTTGCCGTCTTCCGAAGTTGCCACCAGCGCGACAATGCCGGAGCCGAGTTGCTTCTTGCCCTGATCGGCAAGGCTCTTGAGGTCCTTGATGTCGATCCCCTCGACGGCGCGGCCGAGAAACTTGACGTCGCCCACGGTGCGGATATCGCTGGTCGCGGCGTCAGACGAACCACCGCCGCCCATCGCCAGCTTCTTGCGCGCGTCCGACAGTTCGCGTTCAAGCTTCTTGCGCTCCTCCATCAACGCGGCGATGCGCGCCGGCATGTCGTCGACGGTGGTGCGCAGTTCGGCCGCCGCCGTACGCGCCAGTTGCATGGTGTCGTTGGCATGACGGCGCGCCTGCGCCCCGGTCAGGGCCTCGATGCGGCGCACACCCGAAGCCACCGCGCTTTCGCCGGTGACCGAGATCACGCCGATGTCGCCAGTGCGCCGCACATGAGTGCCGCCGCACAGTTCGACCGACCAGCCCAGCGCGTTGGGCGCATGCATATTGTCCCGCGCGCGGTTGCCCATCGACACCACGCGCACCTCGTCGCCATACTTCTCACCGAACAGCGCGCGTGCGCCGGACTCGCGCGCGTCGTCGAGCGCCATCAGCCGCGTCGTCACCTCGCCGTTCTCGACAACGACGTCGTTGGCGATGTCTTCGATCCGTCGCAATTCGTCCGCCGAGATCGGCTTGTTGTGGGCGAAGTCGAAGCGCAGCCGCTCCGGCGAGACCAGCGAGCCACGCTGCGCGATGTGATCGCCCAGCACTTGCCGCAGCGCCTCGTGCAACAGATGCGTCGCGGAGTGATTGGCGCGGATCGCCGAACGACGCGCGTGATCCACTTCGAGCTGAAGCGCTACGTCGAGCTTCAAGGTGCCCTGCTCCACGGTGCCGAAATGCACGAACAGATCGCCAGCCTTCTTTTGCGTTTCGGTGACGCGGAATGTGACGCCATCGCCGGTCATCACGCCGGTGTCGCCGACCTGACCGCCGGACTCGCCATAGAACGGCGTCTGATTGAGCACGATGACGCCGCTCTCACCCGCCTTGAGCTGATCGACCTGCGCGCCGTCCTTGACGATGGCAGAGACCACACCCTCGGCGCTTTCGGTCTCGTAGCCGAGAAATTCGGTCGCGCCCAATTTCTCGCGCAGCGGGAACCATACCGCCTCGGCGGCAGTGTCGCCCGAGCCCGACCATGATGCGCGCGCCTTGGCCTTCTGCTGCTCCATCGCATCGGTGAAAGAAGCGATATCAACGCCGATGCCGCGCGTGCGCAACGCGTCCTGCGTCAGGTCGAGCGGAAAGCCATAGGTGTCGTACAACGTGAACGCGGTCTCGCCGTCGAACATGTCGCCTTTCTTCAGCGAACCGCTCTTCTCGTCGAGGATCGCAAGTCCGCGCTCCAGCGTCTTGCGGAAGCGCGTCTCCTCGAGCCGCAGCGTCTCCTCGATCAGCGACTCCGCGCGCAGCAGTTCGGGATAGGCCTGTCCCATCTCGCGCACCAGCGACGGCACCAGTCGCCACATCAGTGGCTCGCGCGCGCCAAGCAGTTGGGCGTGGCGCATGGCGCGGCGCATGATCCGACGCAGCACGTAGCCGCGGCCCTCGTTCGACGGCAGCACGCCGTCGGCGATCAGGAACGACGACGCGCGCAAGTGGTCGGCGATAACGCGATGCGAGGCGCGCATCGGCCCGTCGGCGCTGACGCCGGTGAGTTCGGAGATGGTGCGGATCAGCGCGGCAAACAGATCGATGTCGTAATTGTCGTGCTTGCCTTGCAGCACCGCCGCGACACGCTCCAGCCCCATCCCGGTGTCGATCGACGGGCGCGGCAACGACAGGCGATTGCCCGGCGCGACCTGCTCGAACTGCATGAACACGAGATTCCAGATTTCGATGAAACGGTCACCGTCCTGATCGGCCGAGCCCGGAGGACCACCGGGAATGTGGTCGCCGTGATCGTAGAAGATTTCGGAGCAAGGCCCGCAGGGGCCGGTGTCGCCCATCTGCCAGAAGTTGTCCGAACCGGCGATGCGGATAATGCGGGACTCCGGCAGGCCGGCGATCTTCTTCCAGAGATCGAAAGCCTCGTCGTCGTCGATGTAGACCGTCGCCGTCAGCTTGTCTTTCGGCAGGCCGTATTCCTTGGTGATCAGGTTCCACGCCAGTTCGATGGCGCGATCCTTGAAGTAGTCGCCGAACGAGAAGTTGCCGAGCATCTCGAAGAAGGTGTGATGCCGCGCGGTGTAGCCGACATTGTCGAGATCGTTGTGCTTGCCGCCGGCGCGCACACACTTCTGCGAGGTGGTTGCCCGCTGATACGGACGCTTCTCGACACCGGTGAAGACGTTCTTGAACTGCACCATGCCGGCATTGGTGAACATCAGCGTCGGATCGTTGCGCGGCACCAGCGGCGACGATGGAACGATCTGATGATCGTTCTTCGCGAAGTAGTTCAGGAACGTCGACCTGATTTCGTTAACGCCACTCATCTTGGACCTATCGCGCTTGTCGCTTTCCGGATGCCGCCCGCCGGCTTTCGGCCGGCGCTCCGCTTTTAGACGGCGCAACTGGCGCTGTCCACAAAATGGGCTCCCGATCAGAGGGTTGCGGCCGCAGGGTCAAGCCCGGCGATAACCCCGTTGATAGCCCTTTCGGGCGAGTTGACAGCCTTGGGGAAGCCGTGTTTTGGGTGTTTCACTGACGACCGATCACGTCGGGAGAGACCGCCGGCTTTCAACTCGAAGGCTGGCGGCGCCGAAGGAGCAACCGCCCCAGGAAACTCTCAGGCAAAAGGACCGTGTGATCCGGACTGCATCTGGAAAGAGACGTGACGGCTGCTGGCCGGGATCGTCCGCCGACGGGATAATACTCTCAGGCACAGCGACAGATGGGGCTTCGACAGCGCTTCCGGGAACTCCCGGAACCAGAGGAGCCTTGATCGCGATGGATGCACACAACACCGCGCCTTCCCCCTTGAGCCGGACTCCACTGCACGCGCTGCATCTGGCGCGCGGCGGCAAGATGGTGCCCTTCGCCGGCTATGACATGCCGGTGCAATACCCCATGGGCGTGCTCAAGGAGCACCTGCACACCCGCGCCAGCGCCGGGCTGTTCGACGTCTCCCACATGGGCCAGATCGCGCTGCGACCGAAGTCCGGCAAGGTCGAGGACGCCGCCCTCGCCCTGGAACGGCTGGTGCCGCAGGACATCGCCTCGGTGCCGCAAGGTCGCCAGCGCTATGCCCAGTTCACCAATGCGGCCGGCGGCATCCTCGACGACCTGATGGTGGCGAATTTCGGCGACCACCTGTTCCTCGTCGTCAACGCCGCCTGCAAGGCCGAAGACGAAGCGCTGCTGCGTAAGGAACTGTCCGGCGATTGCGTCATCGAAGTGTTGGCGGACCGCGCCCTGTTTGCCCTGCAAGGGCCGAAGGCGGTCGAGGTGCTGACCCGGCTCAGCCCCGGCATCGCCCAGATGCGGTTCATGGATGCCGGCCCGCGCGAGGTGATGGGGCTCGCCTGCTTCGTCTCGCGCTCTGGCTATACCGGCGAGGACGGTTTTGAGATTTCGGTGCCGGCCGACGCCGCCGAGGCGCTGGCCAACGCGCTGCTCGCCGACCCGGCGGTGGCCCCGATCGGCCTCGGCGCCCGCGACAGTCTTCGGCTCGAGGCCGGCCTCTGCCTCTACGGTCACGAAATCGACGCCACCACCACGCCGGTTGAGGGTGATCTCGTTTGGTCGATCCAGAAGAGCCGCCGCAACGGTGGCGCGCGCGCCGGCGGCTTTCCCGGCGCGGACGTCATCCTCGGGCAGATCGACGGCGGCGCGGCGCGCAAGCGCGTCGGCCTCAAGCCCGAAGGCCGCGCGCCGGTGCGCGACGGCGCGGCGCTCTCTGCCGACGCCGAGGCGCGCGAGCCGATCGGCAGCGTCACCTCCGGCGGTTTCGGACCGAGCCTGAACGGTCCGATCGCAATGGGATATCTGCCGATCTCACATGTTGCAGCAGGCACGCGCGTGTTCGCCGAAGTGCGTGGCCAGCGCCTGCCGATGACCGTCACCACCCTGCCCTTCGTTCCCCACAGCTATCAGCGTTGAGGATTGACCATGCCTGTTCTCTACACCGCCGACCATGAATGGCTCCGCATCGACGGCGACGTCGCCACCATCGGCATTACCGACTACGCCCAGTCGCAACTGGGCGACGTGGTATTCGTCGAGCTGCCGAAGCTGGGCCGCCAATTGAAAAAGGCCGAGGCTGCCGCCGTCGTCGAATCCGTCAAGGCGGCTTCCGACGTGTATTCGCCGATCAGCGGCGAAGTGGTCGAGCTCAATGATTCCGTCACCGGCGATCCGACGCTGGTGAATTCCGATGCCGCCGACAAGGCATGGCTGTTCAAGGTCAAGATCGCCGACAAGGGCGAGCTCGACGGCCTGATGGATGCGGCCGCGTACGAGAAGCACACCGCCTGACCCGACGAGAGCCTTTGTTGAATGCGTTTTCGTCACGCGACCCCGATGCCGCGTCGTTGAAAAACGCCAAGAGGATGCTGATGCGATGACCAAGCCCACCGCGATTGCCAGCGAGCCGGCCACCACATTCGTTCGTCGCCACATCGGCCCCTCGCCGCGCGACATCGACGCCATGCTCTCGACTGTCCGCGCGACCAGTCTCGCGGCGTTGATGGACGAAACGCTGCCGCAGGATATTCGCCAGCGCGCGCCGCTCGACCTCGGCCACGCGCTGAGCGAAACCGGGGCGCTGGCCCATATGGCCGACCTCGCCGCCCAAAACCAGGTGTTCACCTCGCTGATCGGGCAAGGCTATAGCGGGACCGTCCTGCCGGCGGTGATCCAGCGCAACATCCTCGAAAATCCCGCGTGGTACACGGCCTACACGCCGTACCAGCCTGAAATCAGCCAGGGCCGGCTGGAAGCGCTGTTCAACTTCCAGACCATGATCTGCGACCTCACCGGGCTCGACGTCGCCAACGCCTCGCTGCTCGACGAGGCGACCGCCGCCGCAGAGGCGATGGCGATCGCGGAGCGCGCCGCGCACGGCAACAGCAAGAACGAGATCGCCGCCTTCTTCGTCGATCACGAGGTGCATCCGCAGACCCTCGCGGTGCTGCGCACCCGCGCCGAGCCGCTGGGCTGGACCATTGTGGTCGGTGATCCGCTGGTCGATCTCGAACACAAGTCGGTGGTCGGCGCGCTGCTGCAATATCCCGGCACGTCCGGCGCGGTGCGCGACCTGCGCCCGGCCATCGAGGCCGTGCACGCGCAAGGCGGCCTCGCCATCGTCGCCGCCGACCTGCTGGCGCTGACGCTTCTGGCGTCACCCGGCGACCTCGGCGCCGATATCGCCATCGGCTCGGCGCAACGCTTCGGCGTGCCGATGGGTTATGGCGGCCCGCACGCCGCCTACATGGCGGTGCGCGATGGCCTCAAGCGCGCCATTCCCGGCCGCCTCGTCGGCCTCTCGGTCGACGCGCGCGGCGCACCCGCCTATCGCCTCGCCTTGCAGACCCGCGAGCAGCACATCCGCCGCGAAAAGGCCACGTCCAACATCTGCACCGCGCAGGTGCTGCTAGCGGTGATCGCCGCGATGTACGCGACCTATCACGGCCCCGAGGGGCTGGCGCAGATTGCGCGCACGGTGCATCGCCGCGCCAGCGTGCTGGCGGCGGGCTTGCGCAAGCTCGGCTTCGCGCCGCAGAGCGAGAATTTCTTCGACACCGTCACCGTCGATGCCGGCGCCAAGGCTGACGACATCGTCGCGCGCGCGCTCGCCGCACAGATCAACCTGCGCCGCGACGGCAGCAAGATCGGCATCGCGCTGGACGAAACCACCACGCCCGCCATCGTCGAAGCGGTGTGGCGGGCGTTCGGCGGCGATCTTGCCTATGCCGACGTCGAGGCCGGCGCGAACGCGGCCCTGCCGCAAAGCCTGCTGCGCACCAGTGCCTATCTGACACATCCGGTCTTTCACGCCCATCGCTCGGAAACCGAACTCTTGCGCTACATGCGCAAGCTCGCCGACCGCGACCTCGCGCTCGACCGCGCGATGATTCCGCTCGGCTCCTGCACCATGAAGCTCAACGCCACCACCGAGATGATGCCGCTGACCTGGCCGGCCTTCGGCGCGCTGCATCCGTTCGCGCCGCGCCAGCAGGCGGCGGGCTATCACGCGCTGTTCGCGCAGCTTGAGAAGTGGCTGGTGGACATCACCGGCTATGACGCGGTGTCCTTGCAGCCGAACTCCGGCGCGCAGGGCGAATATGCCGGGCTGCTGGCGATCCGCGGCTATCACGTCGCGCGCGGCGACAGCCACCGCACGGTCTGCCTGATCCCGTCGTCGGCGCACGGCACCAACCCAGCTTCCGCCGCGATGGTCGGCATGGAGGTCGTGGTGGTCGCCTGCGACAAGCACGGCAACGTCTCGGTCGACGATCTGCGCGCGAAAGCCGAGCAGCACGCCGACCGCCTCGCCGCTGTGATGATCACCTACCCGTCGACGCACGGCGTGTTCGAGAAGAAGATCCGCGAGATCTGCGACATCGTGCACAGCCATGGCGGACAGGTCTATCTCGACGGCGCCAACCTCAACGCCCAGGTCGGCCTCGCACGCCCCGGCGACTACGGCGCCGATGTCAGCCACCTCAATCTGCACAAGACCTTCTGCATTCCGCATGGCGGCGGCGGCCCCGGCATGGGCCCGATCGGCGTCAAAGCACATCTGAAGCCGTTCCTGCCCGGCCATCCCGCGCTCGACGGCGGCAAGGCAGCGGTCGGCCCGGTCGCGGCGGCGCCGTTCGGCTCGGCGTCGATCCTCACCATCTCGTATCTCTACATTCTCATGATGGGCGGCGAAGGCCTGCGGCAGGCGACCGAAGTCGCGATCCTCAACGCCAACTACATCGCCGACCGGCTCGAGCCGCACTTCCCCGTGCTCTATCGCGGCATCGGCGGCCGTGTGGCGCATGAATGCATCATCGACCCGCGCGCGCTGAAGACCAGTTGCGGCGTCACTGTCGACGACATCGCCAAGCGGCTGATCGACTACGGCTTCCACGCGCCGACCATGAGCTTCCCGGTGGCGGGCACGTTGATGATCGAACCGACCGAATCTGAATCGAAAGCGGAAATCGATCGCTTCATTGAGGCCATGATCGCGATCCGGCGAGAGATCGCCGAGGTCGAGGCCGGGCGATGGAAGATCGAGACCTCGCCGCTGCGCCACGCGCCGCACACCGTGCACGACATCGCCGACGACACCTGGGACCGGCCCTACTCCCGCGCGGAGGGCTGCTTCCCGGCCGGGACCTCGCGCAACGACAAATACTGGTCGCCGGTCGGCCGCGTCGACAACGTCTATGGCGACCGCAACCTGGTGTGCTCGTGTCCGCCGATCGAGGATTACGCACAGGCGGCAGAGTAGCTTCACAAGTCTAATTGGAATGCCTGCGGCGCGAAGCGGAGTGAAACGTCATTGCGAGGAGCGCAAGCGACGAAGCAATCCAGAAACCACAAAGAAAAGACTGTATTGCTTCGCTTCGCTCGCAATGACGAGCAAACCAGCCTCGTAAAAATCAAACGGGCACTGGGGACGTCGGCAACTCAACGTCCACAGCGCCCGTTCGCTTCCGAAGGCATGACCGGGTCCAAAGCCGATTCCCGAGGCTTCGGGATCATGCCGCAACTCAAGTCACGACGAACTCAAGTCCCGGAAGCTCAATCTTCCGCAGGCTCCTCGCCGTCCGCGTCGCGTTCCGGCGTGCCGGCCAGAATCTGCTCGGCGATCAGCCCGGAATTCTGCCGGATCGCGGCCTCGATCTTGGCCGTCATGTCCGGATTGGCGCGCAGGAAGGTCTTGGCATTCTCGCGGCCCTGCCCAAGCCGCTGGCTGTCGTAGGAGAACCATGCGCCCGATTTCTCGACGATGCCGGCCTTGACGCCGAGGTCGAGGATTTCGCCCATCTTCGAGACGCCCTCGCCGTACATGATGTCGAATTCGACCTGCTTGAACGGCGGCGCCAGCTTGTTCTTCACCACCTTGACGCGAGTGGAGTTGCCGATCACCTCGTCGCGCTCCTTGATGGCGCCGATGCGGCGAATATCGAGGCGCACCGACGCATAAAACTTCAGCGCATTGCCGCCGGTGGTGGTTTCCGGCGAGCCGTACATCACCCCGATCTTCATGCGGATCTGGTTGATGAAGATCACCATCGTATGCGACTTGTTGATCGAGGCGGTGAGCTTGCGCAGCGCCTGGCTCATCAGCCGCGCCTGCAAACCGGGCAATGCGTCGCCCATCTCGCCCTCGAGTTCGGCCCGCGGCACCAGCGCCGCCACCGAATCGACGATCAGCACGTCGACCGCGCCTGAGCGCACCAGCGTGTCGGCGATTTCCAGCGCCTGCTCGCCATGGTCGGGCTGCGAGATCAGCAGTTCATCGACATTGACACCAAGCTTGCGGGCGTAGACCGGATCGAGCGCGTGCTCGGCATCGATGAAGGCGCAGATGCCGCCCTTCTTCTGGGCTTCCGCCACGCAGTGCAACGCCAGCGTGGTCTTGCCCGAAGACTCGGGGCCGTAAATCTCGACGACGCGCCCCTTCGGCAGCCCGCCAACGCCGAGCGCGATGTCCAGCCCCAGCGATCCCGACGAGATCGTCTCGATGTCCATCGAGCGGTCGCTCTTGCCCAGCTTCATCACCGAGCCCTTGCCGAACTGACGCTCGATCTGAGACAGCGCGGCAGATAGCGCCTTGGTTTTGTCCATGGAGGATCCTTCGACGATACGCAGGGCAGTGGCAGACATGTGGTGCTCCTTATGAACGGGATTCGCCAGAGGGACAACGAAGGCGGGTGCGGCTGAACGGAAACTTGAGTCGTTAATTCGGATGACTGGAATGTACTCTATTTGTTCCTTGTTCGCAATATGTTCTTTTGTTAAATTCGGTACTGTCCGAGGACAGCACCTAAATTCGGAACATTGACCGTTCTCCCCAACTCCGCACCTGATCGAAGACGCGCTTGTCGCGATCGCGGCGGTTCTGATCAGCCTCGGGGCGATTTTCGCTGAACCTTTCCCCGTACCGGAGGACCTACCGTCACCGGGAAATTTCAGGGCTCGGGTCTGGGCACCGCCGTCGGACGAACATACTCCGTCCGGCGGCGGCGTCATGCCCGGTGGGCTCCACGTCTCTTTCGTTAGGCCAAAGCAGTGGTTGCCAAGGCCGGCACCGGGGTTCAGGACAGCAACGAACCGACGCGTTCCGCGCCGAACATGTCCGGACGATCACCATGCGCATCGGAACCTGGGTTCTCATTGCCGCGCTGCTGGCGTTGCTGGCGGGCGTCGGCTGGTACGCCTATAGCGGCCTCACCGCGGGCTCCGCGCCCATGCCGATCGAAGGCGTCATCGCGCTGATCGCCGGCATCACGGTTTCCACCATCGTCGGCGTCGGGTTGATGGCACTGGTGTTCTACAGCAGCCGTCACGGCTACGACGATCTGCCGACGCGCGACGACTGCGACGAGACGGAGCCGCCGCGCGCCCCTAGCTGACCGCGCGGATCAAGTGCAACCCGGCGAACAGCGCCAGGATCGACAGCACCACCGAGGCGACGATATAGGCCGCCGCCGGGCCGAGTTCGCCGCGCTCGATCATCAGGAACGACTCCAGCGAGAAGGTCGAGAACGTGGTGAAACCGCCGCAGATGCCAACGGTCAGGAACACCCGCGCCGCCTGAGGCAAATCCCAACGCAGCGCGAAGCATTCGACAAACACGCCAATCAGGAACGACCCCGCAATGTTGATGAGCAGCGTGCCCCACGGAAAGCCGATGCCGAACAGCTTGCCCGCCCCGATACCCGCCAGGTAGCGGACGACCGACCCGATCGCGCCTCCCAAAGCCACGGCCGCGATCAATTGCAGGTTCATGAAGATGCTCGTCCCGATCATATGCGCTCCCATCATCGGCGCGCTCGGGTGGAGACAGCCTCCTCCCGGCACCAACGCGCCCGGCAGGAGTCATCAGCCTCGCGGCGGTTATCGGGGGAACCCCATCCCCATCACTGGCCTGTCAAACTAAGCGCAACACAACAAACGTCAAGATCGCCGCTTTAACGGAGCGCGGACGCGAATGATGGGAAAAGGGTCATCTTGAGAGCCGACATCGGCGTTGCTGGAAACGCTCTACTGCTGGTGGTTGGCGTTGCGGGGTTTGGCCTTGGGCTTGGCGCGTGGAGCGCTGGCCGGCGCATCGGCACCGCGCACCGAACCCCACGGATCGTTCGACGCCTTGGCATCGGGAATCTTGCGCAGCGAGTCGCGATATTGCTGCTGGAGCTTTTTCTCCTGCTCGATCTGCTCCGGTGTCTTGGACGGCAGTTCCGGCATCAGGTTGACATTCGGCGATTGCGCCAATGCTGGGGTCGCGAACAACGCGAAGATCACCGCCGCACGCAAAATCTTCATACCGACCACTCCCATCGACTCATACCCGCTCGCAGCGCCCGCTTTCGGGATCGGCACGCTTCACGGCGATCCACCGTATGCAAGACAGACCCACCCCACCGGCCAAGTCTACCGGCGAAGCCGGTCCACGTTCAAGCCGTGTGGCAATCGGACCCGGTGCGTGGAAGGCCCTGACAAACGCGCTGAAACTCCCCTACACTCGATCAATTCATCGCGAACGAGGAGACATCGCGCCGATGACCGCAGAATCGACGACCGCCGATTTCGATCTCGAAGCCGCGAAGCGGGTGCTTGGGGACGTGTTCGCGCCGTGGGTGCAGGACCTCCGGCTGGCGCTCGAACGGATCGAGACGGTGCGTCCGGCGAGCGCGGCCGCCGACTGGCAACCCGGCGCAGTGTTGCGGATGCCTTTCTCAGACCGGCTGTGCCGCCAGGGCGGCATCGTCTGCGGTCAGGCGCTGATGGCGCTGGCGGATACCTCGATGGTGATGGCGATCCTTGCCGCCGCCAACGGGTATCGACCGATGACCACGGTGGATCAGACCACGCATTTTCTCAAGGCGGTGGTGTCGTCCGACGTGCTGGCGGATGCGCGCGTGGTGCGGCTCGGCAGAACAATGAGTTTCGGCCGGGTGACGCTGACCTCCGCCAACGACGGCAAACCGGTCGCGATGGTCTCGAGCGCCTTCGCGATGCTGTAGCGCCG
>CAUJJN010000117.1 GCA_963204905.1 Pseudomonadota bacterium | reverse complement strand
GCCCTCGACCATCGGCAAGTTCGTGTCGTCGGGCTGCATCGGCATGCTGAACGAGGACGTCGAGAACCTGTTCGACCGCGTCAAGGTCGGCACCCGCGTCGTGGTGATGCCGGGCAGCGCCAAGTCCTCGCCGGCACCGACTGCATCCGCGCAGCCGAACTATCAGGATTCGACGGTGGCTCAGGCGGGCGGCACGGCGCCGACCGTGGTGCCTCCGCTCCCCGCGCCGGTGTCGGTGCGTTAAGTCGCCATCTCGCGTCAATTACAAAACGCCCGCGTTCATCGCGGGCGTTTTTGCGTTTTGGGGCCAGACGATCAATCGCTTCGACCCTAGGTCGGGGCTCGAAAGGAGTTCGGAGTTTTGCCGTAGCGTGCGCGGAAAGCGCGGTAGAATGTTGAAAGGTCGGAAAAGCCGCACTTGAACGCGATATCAGCGATCGCTCCAGTCGCGCCGCTCCGCAGCATTCCAAAAGCGGCCTCCAGTCTCATCGCCATCAATTCCTGGCTGAAGGTCGCGCCGTGCTGACTCAAGACATGTTGAATCGATCGCGCCGACATGCCCAGCCGTTCCCCGACGTCGCCGGGAGCAAGGTCGGGAATGCGATAGCTGCGCGCGATCTGCTTGCGAATGTCCGCGATACGTATGTCGGGTTTCTTCGCCTTCGGCTTTGTCGGATTCGATCCGTTCACCTGCAGAATGGTGCTGACAAGCTGAATGATGTAATCACCTGACGCAATTTCCAGCGATTGGTCGATGTCTTCCTCAGTCCGAAGTAGCTGTTCGACGTTCTGACTGAGCAGGAGCTGAGCTGTGCGTTGCGTATTCAGCCGCGTCGCGGACAAAAGCTCAAGCATGCGTCCGGGCGATTCCACGATTTCGCGCGGCAGAAGAATAACGTGTGAATGGCCGCTGTGCGGTGTCGAACATTCGCTTGGCATGTCCATCGACAGCACGGTCATCTCATCGCGTTTCAATTCGATATTGCGACCGAACTGACGCGCGCTCATTGGCGTATCGCCGCGATTGATGAGAATCATGATGCGATCGTCGGCATCATGACGCAGCTTCGCTTCACTGCGAACAACCTTCACTGTGCCATCCGCGATTGTCTTCGCGGAGCCAAGCTGGACGCGTCCGATCTGCAAGACGGACACTTCGCCATGAAACCTCCGGCTCGTGACGATCCCCATCTCGAAAGACGAGCCGATCGAATCCATCGCATCGGTCCATAGCTTGGCGCGCATGCGCGCCGGGAGGGCGGAAGGCAGTTGGTCCGACGTAAAATGAGATTTTGGCATAGCAGGTCGTTTTATGCGGGTTCTTGGCTGTTGCGTATGGCGCAACCCGTTTGCGCGATATGCAAGGACGGAGCCTCGGCATTTCAGGATGATTGAAAACGGCGTGGCAAATCTTTGTGCGATCCGGTGCGTCGTCGTTCATTCCGGGTGAGGGCTATCACTCATTTCTATTATTGAGCATGGGGCTGGAATTAGATGAAGAAATTTTTGATCGCAGCAACCGCGGCTCTCGTCGCGACCGTGGCGCAGGCCGAAGATATTTCAGCCCGATCCTCAGCGCAGTCATCTCCACTGGCGCCGGCGTACAATTGGGCGGGCTCCTACGCCGGCGTCAATGTCGGCTATGGTCGGAACGACGCCGATGTGTCCTATACCAAGAATGACAATCTTTTCCTGGGACTGTTCGGGATAAGCGGCCTCGGGCAACCGCTGCTTCTGCCCGGAAATTTCAACAAGTCCGGCGTGCTCGGTGGTGGACAGATCGGCTATAACTGGCAGGCCAGCAACCATGTCGTGTTCGGTATCGAGGCCGATTTTTCCGCGTCGTCCATCAAGGAATCGTTGCTGTATGCCACCGGCGGCGCGACGCCGGCCACCATCGGCGTCAATCAGAACGTGGACTGGTTCGGGACCGTAAGAGCGCGCCTCGGCTGGTTGCCGACCGACCGGCTCCTTGTCTACGGTACGGGCGGCTTTGCATATGGTCGCGTGAACGAGGACGTTGCCTTCTACGGCCCCAAGTTTTCCCTTGTTTATGGCGGCTATGCTCTCGCGTGCGTGACGGGGATGCCGTGTTTTGTCGGGTCGATGTCTGGTGTCAGGGCCGGATGGACCGCCGGTGCCGGGTTGGAATACGCGCTCCTCGGAAACCTGACGCTAAAAGCGGAATATCTGTATGTCGATCTCAGTGGTGACAGTTTCCGTGTGAACGCCGTAACCCACGGCTCCTACAGGCCGGTATCTTTCAATGCGAACTTCAGCGGCCCCAGTTTCCACATCGTTCGCGCCGGTTTGAATTACAGGTTCTAGGGGCGGGGGCTGCCTACCCTGATTTGAAAAGCCCGGGGTTGGCCTGGCTTTTGACGTCCGCGTTTCTGTTGGAGAAGGAGCCGTCTTTCAGGGCATCGTTACCGGGCTTGCCCCGGCAATCCCTCGGTCTCCAAGAAGAAGATAGATCCGAGGATCAGGTGCAAGCAGGGTGATGACCGGCTCCGTCAGAGCAGGAAAACTCTAGCCGATCCTCCGCACCGGCGCGCCGGCGAGCCAGGCTTCGATGTCCTCGACCATCTCGCCGTAGTAACAGCGATAGTTCTCGGCGGTCACGTAGCCGAGATGCGGCGTCAGCACGACGTGGTCGAGCTTGCGCAGCGGACTGTCGCGCGGCAACGGCTCCTCGCTGAATACGTCAAGGCCCGCACCCGCGATGGCGCGCCGCTGCAAGGCATCGAGGAGCGCGGCTTCGTCGACAATGGGTCCGCGCGCGGTGTTGATGAGGTAGGCGGTCGGTTTCATGCGGGCGAGGTCGTCGCGCGAGATCAGCCCGCGCGTGCGCTTACTGAGGATGACGTGGATGCTGATGACGTCCGCCGTCGCCATCAGTTCGTCCTTGCCGGCATAGGTGACGCACGCCTCGGCACAGGCTTCAGGCGTGAGGTTCTGGCTCCAGGCGATCACGTTCATGTCCATCGCCATGGCGATGGCGGCGACCTTCCGCCCGAGCTTGCCGAGGCCGACGATGCCGAGCGTCTTGCCGGCGATGTCTTCGCCGAGCGTGGTCTGCCAGCGCTCGCCGGCCTTCATCCGCTCGCTCTCGAAGCCGATATGCCGCGTCAATTCCAGCATCAGCCCGATGGCGAGGCCGGCGGTCGGGCCGCCCATCGCGGCGGTGCCGCACACGGTAACGCCGCGCGCCCGGGCGGCCTCATGATCGATCGAGGCGTTGCGCATTCCCGAGGTCAGCAGCAGCTTCAGCTTCGGCAGCGCGTTGATCGTATCCGCGCGGAACGGCGTGCGTTCGCGCATGGCGCAGACGATCTCGAAATCCTGGAGCGCGGCGATGGCCTCGGCGGCATCGGCGAATGGCTGGTCGAACACCGTGACGTCGACGCGATCCGCGATGCGCGACCAGTCGGCCAGTTTCAGCGCGACATTCTGGTAGTCGTCGAGAATTGCACAGCGCAGCCGTGTCATCGCAGAGCCCGTTCGGTGACGGCGCGGCATCGGAATTGACGTCGCTCGTCCGCTATCGTCGCGCGCCATGGGCGCCGACGCAACAACGGATGGGGCGGCTTGCGTTCAGATCAGGTGGCGATGGACCAGCGGCTCGCGCTTGTTCTGGCAAGCCGGGCCGGGGCCGCGCATGTAGTGCTGCTCGGGGCGATAGGGATGGAACGCCGCCACGATGAACTGGTGAAAGAAATCGACGATTTCGCGCCAGGAGCCCGAGGCGGGATGCTGGGGAGCGGTGGCCGGCACGGCCGGCTTCGATGTGATGATGGTCGCCATGGGACTACTCTGTCGCCTGTCATCGGGCCGTTCTGTGCGCTGGATCACCAAGCGCGTCAGCACGATGAACTTCAAGGCGGCACTTTCGCGGGAAATGATTAAAAACCGGTTCGAATCGGCGGTGCGCCATTCAGCCTTCGTTTAGGGTTTGCAAAGACTTAACGTCGCGGTTGCCCTTTCGGCGCGGCATCGCTACATCAGCGGTCAGCAAATTCCCAACCTCCCGGTTTCCCGACATTCAAGGGTTCAAGGATCACGATGGCGCGCCAGTTCGTCTATTTCATGCAGGGTCTGACCAAGGCCTATCCGACCCGCAAGGTGCTGGATAACGTTCATCTGTCGTTTTATCCCGACGCCAAGATCGGCGTGCTCGGCGTCAACGGCGCCGGCAAATCGACGCTGCTCAAGATCATGGCCGGCATCGACAAGGATTACACCGGCGAGGCGTGGGTCGCGGAGGGCGCGCGTGTCGGCTACCTCGAACAGGAGCCGCAGCTCGACGCCAGCAAGACGGTGCGCGAGAACGTGATGGAAGGCGTCGCCAAGCAGAAGGCGATCCTCGACCGCTACAACGAACTTGCGATGAACTACTCCGAGGAAACCGCCGACGAGATG
>CAUJJN010000116.1 GCA_963204905.1 Pseudomonadota bacterium | reverse complement strand
CTGCCGACCGATCAAATCAGGTTGCAGGTGCCGGAAGGCCGCCGCGCGCAGTTGCCGGTCGGGCAATCGGTGTCGGTCGGTCGTCTGCTCGGCGAATTCGTCGAGTTGCAGCAGATCGCCACCCGCAAGCAGATCCAGATCATGGCGGAAAACACCCGCTGCCCGATGACCAAGCCGAAGCTGCTTGCGCTCGTCGGGGACGACGCCGAGGCGCAGGAACGCTATCGCAGCGAGGTGATGGCAAAGCGTAAATCCGTGTTCGATCTGATGGAGGAGTTTCCGGCCTGCGATCTGCCGTTCCATTCCTATCTGGAAATGCTGTCGCTGTTGGCGCCGCGCTACTACTCGATCTCGTCGTCGCCGCTTGTCGAGCCGTCTCGTTGCAGCGTGACCATCGGCGTGGTCGAGGGGCCGGCAGCATCGGGCAGGGGCACCTACAAGGGTATCTGCTCGAACTACATGGCGGGGCGTCGCGGTGGCGACACGGTGTTCGCGTCGGTGCGCGAGACCAAGGCGGGTTTTCGGCTTCCTGAGAATCCGGCGACGCCGATCATCATGATCGGGCCTGGCACCGGGCTCGCGCCATTCCGCGCCTTCCTGCAGGAGCGCGCGGCGATGATGGCGCAGGACGTTCAGCTCGGCCCCTCGATGCTGTTCTTCGGCTGCCGCAACCCGGAGCAGGATTATCTCTACGCCGACGAGTTGAAGGATTTCGCCGAGCACAACGTCACCGAACTGCATGTCGCCTTCTCACGCGCTGGCGGCGACAAGACTTACGTGCAGCACATGATCGCGCAGCAGAAGGACCGCGTCTGGGAGTTGATCGAGCAGGGCGCGATCGTCTACGTCTGCGGCGACGGCAGCAAGATGGAGCCGGACGTCAAGACAGCGCTGATGGCGATCCATCGCGAGAAGACCGGCAGTGACGAAGCCGCCAGCGCGCGCTGGATCGAAGACCTCGGCACCCGGAACCGTTATGTGCTCGACGTCTGGGCGGGCGGATAGACGTTCTCCCGAGTCGTCATTGCGAGCAAAGCGAAGCAATCCGGAAAGCTAAAGAGCAAGAACTGGATTGCTTCGTCGCTACGCTCCTCGCAATGACGAAAGATAATGATGGGTGTGGGAATTCGTCCGCGCCACCTTCTCCCGCGAGGGGAGAAGGAAGCAGCGCAATAACCGCGATGCTAGTGCACCGTGGCTTTCGTCCCTCGCGCGATGCTGACGATGGCGCCGATGATCTGCGGCCACAGCGGGATCGGCAGCGCATGGCCCATGCCTTGCACCATCACCAGCTTGGCGCCTGGAATCGACGCTGCCGTATCCTTGCCGCCCTCCGGGCGCACCAGCGGATCGACATCGCCGTGGATCACCAGCGTCGGCGCCTTCACCGCCTTGAGGCGCTCCTTGCGGCTGCCGGACGCGAGGATGGCGCGCAACTGCCGTGACACACCGGCCGGGTTGAGGCCGCGCTCGAAGGTCCGGATGGCGCGCTCGCGGTCGAGCGCTTCGTCCTGCGGGAAGCTGCCGACGCGCAGCAGTTTCCAGGTCTGCCCGAAGCGTTTGATGTAGGCCTCGCGTTCCGTCACCGGCGGGGCCAGCAACAGGGCCGCTGCTTCGCGCGTCGGCCCCGGCAGTTTAGGGTTTCCGGTGGTGGACATGATCGATGTCAACGTCCGCACGCGTTCCGGAAAGACGATCGCGAGTTCCTGCGCGATCATGCCGCCCATCGATGCGCCGACGATATGCGCGGAGCGGATGTTCAGCGCGTCGAGCAGCCCGACCACGTCGGTCGCCATGTCGCGCAGCTTGTAGGGTGCGGCGACCGGGATTTTCAGGAACCGCAGCTTGAGAAATTCAAGCGCGCCGATCTTGCCGCCACCCTTCAACTTGCTCGATTTGCCGATGTCGCGATTGTCGAAGCGGATGACGCGAAAACCCTGCGCCGCAAGCTGGCTGCTGAAATCGTCGTCCCAGTGGATCATCTGGGCGCCCAGTCCCATGATCAGCACCAGCGGTTCGGCGTCCGGTGCGCCGAAAATCTCGTAGCAAAGCTCGATGCCGTTGGCGCGCAGCATTTGCGGCGGTTGATGCGGGATCGGATTCACGTGGTTGGCTCCTTGGGTCGTCGGAAACGAATTTGTGGCAGGTGATTTCAGGACTTGCGGGTGATGTCGGACAGGTATCGGGCGACGGTTCGAGAAATATTGACCACACTGTCACAACAGTATGGAATGACAGCAAAAGAAAAGCGAGGCTGACCACCCTGAGGCGGCGGCCCGGAGGACAACCAGGAGGGACTTCGGTGGCGAACAAGAGCAACGACCCGGTCGAGATCTGGCACACCATGCTCGGCGAAATGGAGAAGGGCTTCAACTCCTTCGCCACGCAGACGATGACGTCGCCCGAGTTCAGCAAGGTGATGAACCAGGCCGGCGGCGTGGCGGCCGGCGCGCAAAAGCAGTTCGGCGAGTTGATGGAGAAATATCTCGTCGGCATGAACATGCCGAGCCGTGCGCAACTGGTGACCATGGCCGAGCGGTTGCAGGCCATCGAGGCGGAGCTCGGCGAGATCAGGACGCTGCTGTATCGAATGCAGGACAAGTCCGGTGAAGGCGGCGAGGGTGTCGCCGGGACATTGAAGCCGCCGCGGACGCGTCGTCCGCCATCCGCTGGAGACTCGAAATGAACGCCACGTCGGGTTCGCCACTGGATTTCAGCTCGGTCGCCGACCGCATCCAGACTGAGGTGCAGCGGGCGATTCAGCGCAGTATCAAAGGCGTTGAGTATATCGCTTCCACCGGACCGACGCCGGGCGCGACGCCGAAGGACGTCATCCTGTCGCGCGGAACGATGCAGCTCTATCACTACCGGCCGATGGCCGACGAGCTCTATCGCATTCCGGTGTTGATCGTGATGGCGACCACCAATCGCGGTTATATCCTCGACCTCGCGCCGGGACAGAGCATGATCGAGTTTCTGCTCAAGCGCGGCTACGACGTCTACATGCTGGACTGGACCGCGCCGAAGCCGGAAGAGAAGCACCTGCGGCTGGACGACTATGTGCTCGGGTTCATACCGGAATGCATTCGCAAGGTGCAGGAAGACTGCGGCGAAACCGACATCAACATCATCGGCTATTGTGCCGGCGGGATGCTGTCCACCCTCTATGCGTCGACGCATACCGACGGGCCTTTGAAGAATCTCGTCTGCTTCACGACGCCGATCGATTTCCGCCACATGACGCTGTTCCAAAATTTTTCCGACCGGCGCTACTTCGACGTCGACCGGTTGGTGGACAGCGTCGGCAACGTGCCGGCGGAAATGATCATGACCTCGTTCGACATGCTGCGGCCGGCGGCGCGGGCGATGGGGCAGGTGCAGTTGTGGGAAAACATCTGGAACGACGAATACGTCAAATCCTACCGGATGATGGACAAGTGGGGCGCGGACACCTTGCCGCTGGCGGGCGAGTATTTCCGTCAGATGACCAAGGATCTGATGTGGGATAACAAGATCTTCAACGATACGATGACGGTGGGCGGCCGCAAGGCGGTTCTTTCCAACATCAAGGTGCCGATCCTCCATGTCGTCGCCGAGCACGATCATATCGTGCCTTACGAAGCGTCGCGGCACTTGATCGCCAAAGTGGGATCGACCGACAAGGAAGAGGTCATGCTCAAGGGCGGGCACGTCAGCCTTGCCGCTGGCGGCAACGCGGTCAAACGGATGTGGCCGAAACTCGATTCATGGTTAGGTGAGAGATCAGTATGAGCAATTCCGAACTTCGTTCCTATCCGCGGCACGTGGTTACCGAGGCGGGACCGGTCGAGTTTCGCCTGATGGGGGCTGCCGACGAGGCGGCGGTGCTGGACTTCGCGCGCGGCCTTCCGGTGCATGACCTGCTGTTCCTGCCGCGCAACATCACCGAGCCCAAGGTGATGACCGCGTGGGTCCGGGAGATCGAGCGCGGCACGATCACCAGCCTGCTGGCATGGAAGGGCGGCAAGGTCGTCGGCTGCGGCACCATCGTCCGCGACGTCCATTCGTGGTCGCCGCATGTCGGGGGCATCCGCATGGTGATCTCCACCGACGTGCGTGGTCTCGGCGTCGGGCGGGCGCTGACGCAGGAAACCTTCGCGCTGGCGTTGTCGATGGGGCTTGAGAAGCTCGTGGCGCAGATGACCGTCGACCAGACCGGAGCCATCGCCATCTTCGAGGGACTCGGCTTCAAGGCCGAGGCCCTGTTGCGCGACCATGTCCGCGACCGTGACGGCCGCACCCACGATATCGTCGTGCTCGGCCACAACGTCGCGCAAGTGCGGGCGAAGCTGGAAGCTTACGGCGTGCCCGCCGCGGTTCAGAACTGAGCCGCGCCCGGTTGCTTGCATTGCGATGGATGCGCTCCCGGTCACCGACGTTTTGCTTTTTGCTTCACCGTCAAGACGTGGATGGCCGGAATAATCCGGCCGTGACGAACGATGAGATTTGTATCGCGTCCTTACAACACGATAATTGTCGTCCCCGCGATGGCGGGGCCCAAAACCTCTGGCGCTGGCATTGGGTGCGGCCGTCGGCCAAACGCAATCAGCGCCGGGCCCATATCATGGTCGCTGCGACGTAGCAGTCCCCGCTTTGGCGGGGACGGACTGCGGGGGAGGTTTGTTTGAGTGCGTTGCGATGATCAGGAGTCGGAATCGCTAAAACCCCGAAACTTGAGTTCCCGGTTTCCAGGCCGGATGCAGCTGCCCTTCGTCCCATTCTGCCGTTATTTTCTAGATTAAGCTGTTGTTATTATGTGGTTTATCTCTCGCTTGCCGGCCTTCCAAAGGTAATCACGCGTTCGTGATATCGCGATGCAACAATGATGTTGCGACGCACAACAAGATGTGGCATAACACTCTCACCCCGGGCCATGAAGGACGGGCCGAGCCCATAGCTCAAACCTGAGGATGGAGATTGTCATGTCGAACGAAACCAATTCCGTGCTGAACAGCGTGCAAGCAGCTTTTGCTCCGATTTCCGATGCCT
>CAUJJN010000115.1 GCA_963204905.1 Pseudomonadota bacterium | reverse complement strand
TTGCCCAATTTCGCACGTGCCTGTGGTCGTGTGTCGGTCGGTGGGTATCCGGACAAGAGGCCGGACAGCCGCCAAGGAAATGGGACCCAGCATCTCTCTCAAGGGATGCGCTGATTGAAGGGTCTCATTGACTTGCAACCGTGACCGGCAGCCGGAGGCGAACCGGCGCACCCCGCTCTCAACGGGGGACGCGACTTAAAGCAACGACGGAGCGGGCTTTTTTGGTCTCTACCGGCAGTCCAACGCCGGCGCGGGCTACTGAAAAGGCTTGTCCTTCATTGCCAGGTGTGCGGGCGGGAAATTCCCAACCAATCCACGGCAGCACAGTTCGGATTCGAGTCCGAGGCTTCGTCGCACCTCCATCGTGCGGCCAGGCCGAAGCGCTCGCATCCGAAGAACAATTTTTCAACGGTCCGTCGCTGGGCCGATTGGGAGAGTGCGATGACCGAACGTATCCAGGAATTCCTCCGCAACCGCCGCCGTGAGGGTCTCGACACCGAGCCGTGCCTCGTCGTCGACCTCGAAGTCGTGCGCGACAACTTCCAGACCTTCGCCAAGGCGTTGCCGGACTCGCGCGTGTTCTACGCCGTGAAGGCCAACCCGGCGCCGGAAGTGCTGTCGCTGCTGGCTTCGCTCGGCTCGTGCTTCGACACCGCGACGGTGGCCGAAATCGAAATGGCGTTGGCTGCCGGCGCGACGCCGGACCGCATCTCCTTCGGCAACACCATCAAGAAGGAGCGCGACATCGCGCGCGCCTTCGCGCTGGGCATTCGGCTGTTCGCGGTCGACTGCACCGCCGAGGTGGAGAAGATCGCCCGCGCCGCCCCCGGCGCCAAGGTGTTCTGCCGCATCCTCTACGACTGCGCCGGCGCCGAGTGGCCGCTGTCGCGGAAGTTCGGCTGCGACCCGGAGATGGCCGTCGACGTGCTCGATCACGCCAAGCGCCTGAAGCTGGAGCCGGTCGGCATCTCGTTCCATGTCGGCTCGCAGCAGCGCAAGGTGAAGGCGTGGGACCGCGCGCTGGCAATGGCATCGCAGGTGTTCCGCGACTGCGCCGAGCGCGGCATCAGCCTGTCCCTGGTCAACATGGGCGGCGGTTTCCCGACCCGTTACCTGAAGGACGTGCCGCCGGTGGTGCAGTACGGCCGCTCGATCTTCCGCGCGCTGCGCAAGCACTTCGGCAACCGCATCCCGGAAACCATCATCGAGCCGGGCCGCGGCATGGTCGGCAACGCGGGCATCATCGAGACGGAAGTGGTGCTGATCTCGAAGAAGAGCGACGACGACGAGAACCGCTGGGTCTATCTCGACATCGGCAAGTTCGGCGGCCTCGCCGAGACGATGGACGAGTCGATCCGCTACGCCATCAGGACGCCGCACGACGGCGCGGAGATGGCACCGTGCATCCTCGCCGGCCCGACCTGCGATTCGGCCGACGTGCTGTACGAGAAGTCGCCGTATCCGCTGCCCGTCACGCTCGAGATCGGCGACAAGCTGCTGATCGAAGGCACCGGGGCGTATACCTCGACCTACTCGTCGGTGGCCTTCAACGGCATCCCGCCGCTGAAGACGTATCACATCTGATCGCTCCGCGATCGGGCCACATCTGAGAAACCGGACGCCGGTTCGCCGGCGTCCATCCCGTCACCATCGATTTGCTGACAACACGCGGCGGTTTTCGAATCCGGTCGCGTGGGGACTGACGTGCCATGACCGCTGTTCTGAAAACAACCGCCGCCGTCGAAACCGCGCCGTTCGCGATCCGCGCGGAGCGTGCTTCGGACCTTCGCGCGCGTGAGGCGCTGCTCGACGCCAGCTTCGGCGAAGGCCGCCATACCCGCACCTGCCAGCGCCTGCGCGACGGACGCGTGCCCGCCGAAGGTCTTTCCTTCACGGCGGAACATGACGGCCGCGTGGTCGGCACCGTCCGGCTGTGGCACGTCAGCGCCGCGGGCGTTCCCGCGCTGGTGCTCGGCCCGCTGGCGGTCGACGCATCGTGCCGCAAGCTCGGCGTCGGCGCGGCGCTGATGCGCCACGCGCTCCAGGAAGCCGCGGCGCGCGGCCATGGCGCGGTGATCCTGCGTGGCGATCCCGACTATTACGCACGCTTCGGCTTCAGTGCCGCGAGAACCGGCGACCTGGCATTGCCCGGCCCGTTTGAACGCGAGCGGCTGCTCGCCGTCGAACTCCGCACCGGCGCGCTCGACGAAACCTCGGGCATGATCGTCGCGACCGGCGCAAAGATTTGCACCAGGGCGCGGCGTCCGCGCGCACGCCGCAACGCGGCCGTCGCGGTCGCGGCTTGATTTGGCTTGTTAAACGAAGCACTCGATTTCACCGCGGCGTCGTGCCCGGCTTCATGCCGGGCATCCACGTCTTGGAAGACTCGACAGTTCAAAGAGACGTGTCAGTTCAAAGAAACGCGGATGGCCGAACAAGCCCGGCCATGACGGACTTCTATTCACCGCCAAACGTAGAGATCGCAAATGTCCCGCCAGTTGATTTCCACCGGATCGCCATTCGAGAAAACCGCCGGCTACAGCCGCGCCGTCGTCGACGGCGATTTCTGCTTCGTCGCCGGCACCACGGGCTACGACTACACAACGATGACGCTTCCTGAAGACGTCACGTCGCAAGCGGCCAACTGCTTCAAGACCATCGGCGGCGTGCTGGAAGGCGCGGGCTTCGCCATGGCCGACATCGTGCGCGCGACCTATTACATCGTCGATCCGGCCGATGCCGACGCGGTGTTCGCGGTCTGCGGCCAATATCTCAGTGAAATCCGTCCCGCCGCGACGCTGCTGGTGGTGGCCGCGCTGCTGAAACCCGACATGAAGATCGAGATCGAAGTCACCGCCAAGCGTCGAAGCTGAATCAGCAACGCGCAGATCATTTGCAAGTTCTGGTTCCGGGCATTCGCGCCAAAATGTCGCGCCTAAAGCGTTGACTTATCGCAAGTAACACCTACGTTGGACTCATTATGTCGAACACGCGCCCAACACGACTGTTGCTTCGCGCCGGCCACCTGATCGCAGGAAGGTAGCCCGGGCGGACGCGCGTTTGCGCCGTCCCGGGACAGACTGTTCGACCTCGCTTCCGCTCATCGTCGAAGTACCTGATCGTCAAAATCCCTGAACACGCCGTTTCCGTCTCGAACAAAGACACATGCCGTTGTCCGGGCGCTGCGTACGACGACTTATTTCTTCGCAACCCACGACCAACCAATGGTGAAGGACATGGATCAAGATCTGCATACGCGGCTCCCGAGCATCGCCATCAGCGCGCGGGATGTCGAACGTCTTCGAAACATCGCCGACGCGGCGGCGGAGAAGTATCCGGCGACGGCCGAATTTCTCGCGCGCGAGATCGACCGCGCGGAGATTCGCGACGCGGGCTCGCCGATGAATGGCGTCGTCACCATGCAGTCGGAAGTGACGTTCCGCGATGATGTCGGCGGTCAGACGCGCACGGTCACGCTGGTGTTTCCGGAGGAAGCCGATGTCGACAGCGGCAAGATCTCGATCCTGACGCCGATCGGGGCCGCGCTGATCGGCCTGTCGGCCGGACAGACCATCGAGTTCCAGACGCCGGCCGGCGGCTGGCGCGCGCTCACCGTCGTCGGCGTGAACTGATCACTTCAGGCAACCGCCGCCGAACCCGATCGCACGACTTTCGCGCCTCGCGGCCTGCCCGGCCGCGAGGCGCGATTTATGAAGGCAACATGACATCGCCCTTCATCCCATCGGCGGCATTTGGCCTTGATTTTCGTGGCTATTTGTCGTTTTCAACACCTCAAGCGGAGTTGCTGCAAGCGGCTCCTCGCGCAACTCGACCCACTGGAGTTTTGTTAAATGCCGTCACCCGCATGGCCCGTGCACGCGCGCATCACTGGGCCGATCGTCATGGTCGGCTTCGGATCGATCGGCAAGGGATTGCTGCCGCTGCTCGAACGGCATTTCGATTACGACAAGTCGCGCATCACGGTGATCGATCCCAAGGACGAAGGCCGCAAGGCGCATTGCGAAAAGCACAACGTGCGCTTCATCCAAAAAGGTCTGACCAGGGACAACTATCGTGAGTTGCTGACACCGCTGCTGACCGAAGGCGGCGGACAAGGCTTTTGCGTCAACGTCTCGGTCGACACCGGCTCCACCGACATCATGGAGCTCTGCAACGAGATCGGCGCGCTCTACATCGACACGGTCAACGAGCCCTGGCTCGGCTTCTACTTCGATGCGTCGAAGGGACCCGAGGCGCGCTCCAACTACGCCCTGCGGGAGAATACGCTGGCCGCCAAGAAGGCCCGCCCCGCCGGCTCGACCACGGCAGTCTCCTGCTGCGGCGCCAATCCCGGCATGGTTTCGTTCTTCGTCAAGCAAGCCCTGATGAACGTCGCCGCCGGCCTCAAGCTCAATGCGCCGAAACCGAAAAGCCGCGCCGAATGGGCCGACCTGATGCGGCAGGCCGGCGTCAAGGGCATTCACATCGCCGAACGCGATACCCAGCGATCGAAGAATCCGAAAGAGCCGGACGTGTTCGTTAACACCTGGTCGGTGGAAGGCTTTCTCTCGGAAGGCGTGCAGCCGTCTGAACTGGGCTGGGGCACGCACGAAAAGTGGATGCCCGCGAACGCGCACACCCACGAAGCCGGCTGCGGCGCGGCGATCTATCTGATGCAGCCCGGCGCCGACACGCGCGTGCGCACCTGGTGTCCGACACGCGGCGCGCAATACGGCTTCCTCGTCACCCATAACGAATCGATCTCGATCTCCGATTACTTCACGGTGTTCGATGCGTCGGGCGCGGCCGCCTATCGGCCGACCTGTCACTACGCCTATCACCCCGCCGACGATGCCGTGCTTTCGCTGCACGAAATGTTCGGTCGCGCCGCCAGGGCGCAGGAGAAGCATCACATCCTCGATGAAAACGAGATCGTCGACGGCATCGACGAACTCGGGGTGCTGCTCTACGGCCATGATAACAACGCCTACTGGTTCGGTTCGCAGCTCTCCATCGAGGAGACGCGGAAACTCGCGCCGTATCAGAACGCCACCGGCTTGCAGGTGACGTCGGCGCTGGTCGCGGGCATGGTGTGGGCGCTGGAGAATCCGAACGAGGGAATCGTCGAGACTGACGAGATGGACTTCGATCGCTTGCTGGAAATTCAGTTGCCCTATCTCGGGCCGGTGAAAGGCTACTACACCGACTGGACACCGCTGACCGATCGTCCGGGCCTGTTCCCGGAAGACATCGACACCAGCGATCCGTGGCAGTTCAAGAACGTCCTCGTTCGCTGACCTCGCGCCGCCATCGGCACGCGCGAATCGAAATCGCCCGGCTCTCTTGCGAGGGCCGGGCGATTTCATGTCGGACGTGATGCAACGGGAACTTATAAACCGGCTATTTCGCATTGATCGGCGGCGCCGATTTCTCCGCGGGCGCCGGCGGCAGCGCCGGCTTGGCGCCCTTGTTCTGCGCATCGGCATCGGGGCGCGCCGGTTGCGGCGGTGGCGTGGTGGGACGAACACCGCCCGGCTTCGATTCGGCGGGCGCGTTGGTGCCATCGCCCTGCCCGGATTGATCCTTCCGGACTTGCGCGAACTGTTGTGGTTCGCGCTGGGATGTCAGTTGCAACAGGGACACGCCAGTCACGGTCAAACCGAGGGCGATCACCAGGGTCGCGATGACAAAATCGCGACGATCCACGCGTCGCCTTTCACTGAAAGTCATCAATCCGATCCATTGCTGTTGCGAAAACAACATCCGGAGCCGACGAATGTTCCCACGAGATGCCGCGCGGCACCACGGAACTTGATCCTCAATCCTGGGTGCTGACGTCCCACGTCGCGTGGCGCACGCCGGGCAACCGGGCGAGATCCGCCGTCACGGCGTCCAGTTCCTTCGCCTCGACGGCGGTACTCACCAGCCGCGCCACGATCTCGACCACGTCATCGGCGCGATCGGTGATCTGGACATCACCGACAGGGTATTGCGCGGCTTCCAGCTTCGCGATCAGGGCCTCGCGGAGATTGCTCATTGCCGATGCGTCGACGGTGAGCAGAACCTCGTAAGTTGCCTCCGAAGCACGCTCGTCCAGCGGGCGACGATTGATGGCGTTCACCAGCGGCCGCAGCAGCGTATTGCCCGCGAGAACGAAAAGCGTCAAAGCCCCGGCCTGCGCGATCAGATCGGCTCCGGCGCAAGCGCCGACCGCCGCCGAGCCCCACAACGTCGCGGCGGTGTTGAGACCGCGCACGTTCATGCCTTCCTTCATGATCACGCCGGCGCCGAGAAAGCCAATGCCCGACACGACATACGCGATGATGCGCACGGCGCCATCGGCGCCAGTGAGATGCATTCCGATATCGACAAAGGCGGCGGCGCTGATCGCGACCAGCACGTTGGTGCGCAGGCCGGCCGTGCGCAGACGATATTGCCGCTCCGCGCCGATCAGGGTCGCGAGCACGAACGCCGTCGTCAGGCTGACGAGCGTATCGAGAAAATCGTAAACCTGAAATGTCGTCAAAAAGCGCATGTTTGTCCGCTACAGCGTAAACAGTCCCGCGTTGCCGTCGGCGGCGGCGAACGCCAGCACGCTGCCATTGGCGCTCCAGCCCAGCGCGGTGACTGCCTGTTCGGCCTTCCGCCGCACCAGAATTTCCGCGCCGTCCGCGATGCGGATCATCAACACGGTGCCGTCACCGTATCCCACCGCCAGGACGTCCTGCTTCGGATGGCACGCCACCATCGTCACACGCGACGGCATCGGCGCGAGGATGCCAGGCTCCTTGCCCATCGGACCGTCCTTGCTGGCGAACGGCCACAGGATGACGGTGTCGGCGCCCGAGGTCGCGAGCGATTTGCCGTCGGCGCTCCACGACACCGACTTCACCCGCGTCGGATAACCGGTCATCCGCATATGACGCGCATCGGCAAGCCGCCAGCCGTGCAGCGCCGGCTCATGCATCGACGACACCAGGAATTTGTTGTCAGGGCTGAAGACGACGCCGAGATGCGAGCCGGCCCAGTCCAGCACTTCCGGCGTCGCCGTCATGTTGGGAAACCACAACGTCACGCCATTGTAATGCGAGATCGCCAGCCGCAGTCCCTTCGGCGCGAAGGCCAGCCCGCCCACCGTGGAAATCACGTCGCGGGATTTTTCCTCGCCCTTCACGTTGCGGACAAACGCGGTCTTGCCCGCGGACCACGCAACGGTGCCGTCGGGATGCAGCGCGACGTTGTCGATCCAGCGCCGCTTGGAGTCAGTGGTCACCGTGGCGACGCTGCCGTCGGCCTTGACCTCGACGACCTTACCGTCGTCTCCGCCGGAGACGATCCGCTTGCCGTCCGACGCGGTGGCGAGAATCGCGCCGTCGTGGATCGGCAACCGCGCTGCCTCGCCGCTTCCGGTCACGAAGGTCAGATTTTCCTCGTCACCGACGAACACGGCGGTTTCACCGAGGAAATGCACGGCACTGACCGGCCCGCCGATTTCGACCGGACGAACGCGATCCGTCACCGAGACGATGGAGCCCGAATTGTCGGACGGTTCGAATCCCTTGCTCACGCCGCGATACACCGCTCGAAACCGTCGCGAATGGTCTGCTCGGGCAGTTCGCGGCCAATGAACACCAGCCGGCTTTGGCGCGGCTCGTCGTCCTTCCATGCGCGCTGATGATCGCCTTCGAGCATCATGTGCACGCCCTGAAATACGTAGCGGTCGTCGTCGCCGCTGAAGGAGAGAATGCCCTTGGAGCGCAGGATCTTCTGGCCCTCGGTCGCGACCAGCTGCTGCAGCCACGGCATGAACTTGTTGGGATCGAGCGGCTTGTCGCTGTGCAGCGACAGCGATTGCATGTCCTCGTCGTGATAGTGCTTCATGCCGTGACCATGATCATGGTCACGATGGTGATGATGATCGTGGCCGTGATGATGATGATCGTGCGTGCAGTTCTCGTCGTGGCAATGCTCATGATCGTGGTCGTGGTCATGCGTGTCGGCGGCGAGAAACTCCGGCTCCAGTTCGAGAATGCGATCGAGATCGAACGCGCCGCGCTCCAGCACGTCCGACAGCGCCACCTGACAACGCTGGGTGCGATGCAGCTTCGCATAGGGATTGATGGCACGGATGCGGCCTTCGACCTCGGCCAGTTCAGCGGGCGAAACCAGATCGGTCTTGTTCAGCACGATGACGTCGGCGAAGGCGATCTGGTTCTTGGCTTCCGGCGCGTCCTTCAGGCGGTCGCTCAGCCACTTCGCATCAGCCACCGTCACCACCGCGTCGAGCCGCGCGTTGGCTTGCACGTCCTCGTCGACGAAGAAAGTCTGCGCCACCGGTGCCGGATCGGCGAGGCCGGTGGTCTCGACGATGATCGCGTCGAACTTGCCCTTGCGCTTCATCAAACCGTCAAGAATGCGCACCAGATCGCCGCGCACGGTGCAACAGATGCAGCCGTTGTTCATTTCGAACACTTCTTCGTCGGCGCCGATGATCAGGTCGTTGTCGATGCCGATTTCCCCGAATTCGTTGACGATCACGGCGTACTTCTTGCCGTGGTTCTCCGACAGGATGCGGTTGAGCAAGGTGGTCTTGCCGGCGCCGAGATAGCCAGTCAGCACGGTCACGGGGATTTTTTCAGCGGTGGTTTCGGACATGATCACTCCGGCGGGATGGGACGCGGGCGGGCATGACAGGGAGGGCCTGCCTACTTCTCCAGCGCGTCTTGCAACGTCTTAATATTGTGCCTGACCATGTCAATGTAAGTGGGGGCCGGACCCTTTTCATCGGTCAGACTGTCGGAATACAGCGTCCCGCCGATTTTCGCACCGGTTTCGGCCGCGATACGCCGGATCAGCCGCGGATCGCTGATGTTTTCAAGGAAAACCGCCGGAATTTTTTCCTTGCGAATTTGCGCGATGATGCGGGCGATGTCGCGCGCGCTCGGCTCGGAATCCGTCGATACGCCCTGCGGCGCGATGAAGTCCACGCCATAGGCGGCTGCGAAATAGCCGAACGCGCCGTGGGTCGAGATCACCTTGCGGCGCGGCTCCGGAATACGCGCGACCGTTGCGCGTACATCGCGATCCAGCGCGTCGAGTTCGGCAGCGTAGCGGGCCGCGTTCGCGCCATAGCTGTCGGCGAATGCGGCATCGATCGCGGCCAGCGCCCGCCGAATGTTTTCGACATAGATCTTCGCGTTCGTCACCGACTGCCAGGCATGAGGATCGACGCTATGATGGCCGCCCGGAGCCTCTTTCAACGGGTTGATGCCTTCGGTCGCCACCACGACCCGCGCCGTGCCGCCACTGGATTTGACGATGCGCGGCAACCAGCCTTCAAATCCCAGCCCGTTGACGACGACGAGTTTTGCCGCGGCGATGGTCTTCGCGTCCGCCGGCGACGGCGTATAGACGTGAGCATCGGCATCCGGCCCGACCAACGCGACCACATCGACACGGTCGCCCCCGACATTACGAACGAGGTCGGCGATGATGGTGAAGGTCGCGACCACCTTGACGCGCTCGTCGGCGCGCGGCGCTCCCTCCACCAGAAGACCGGCGAACAGGATCGATGCGACAAGAAGCGCGCGCGAGAGCATCATTTCAGGCCTCAAGATGGCGGCCGGGAAACCACTGCCGCAACAGACCGCCGACGCGGCCGAACAGCACCGACACCACATAGAGCGCCGAAGCCACCAGGATGATCGCCGGGCCAGACGGCACACCGGCGTGATAGGACAGCACCAGCCCGGCATAGCCCGACAACGCCGCGCTCGCCACCGCGACCAGGATCATGCCAGTGATGTCGCGCGACCAGAACCGCGCGATGCCGGCGGGCAGGATCATCAGACCGACCGCCAGCAGCGTGCCGAGCGCGTGGAAACCATTGACGAGATTGATCACCACCAGCGCCATGAAAACCAGATGCGTCGGCGCGCCGGCGCGACTCACGGTGCGCAGGAAGACCGGATCAACGCATTCCACCACCAGCGGACGATAGATCACCGCCATCGCCAGCAACGTGACCGTGGCGTTGAACGCAATCACCAGCAGTGTCTGGTCGTCGAGCGCGAGAATGTTGCCGAACAGCACATGCAGAAGATCGATATTGGTGCCGCGCATGGACACGATGGTGACGCCGAGCGCCAGCGACGCGAGATAGAATGTCGCGAGCGCGGCGTCCTCCTTCAGTTCGGTATTGCGCGCCACCACGCCGGACAGGATTGCCACAGCGAAACCGGCGATCAATCCGCCGAACGTCATCGCGAACAGGTTGAGCCCGGAGATCAGAAACCCGATCGCCGCGCCGGGCAGGATGGCGTGAGCCATCGCGTCACCCACCAGACTCATCCGCCGCAGCATCAGGAACACGCCGATTGGCGCGCCGGCGATCGACAGCGCCACCACGCCGGCCAACGCACGGCGCATGAATTCGAATTCCGTGAACGGCGCGATCAGCAGGTCGTGGATCATGGGTCAGGCCGCCCGCGCCGATGCGGCGTCCGCCGCGCACGCAGCCGCGCCGTCGTCGAAGGCTTCGCACATCCGGCGCGCCGCGACGAGATTGTCAGGCGTCAGCACTTGCGCGGTGTCGCCCCAGGCGACCGCGCCGCGCGCCAGCAGCAGGGTTTGCGGGAAATGATGGCGCACCAGATCCATGTCATGCAGCGCCGCCAGCACAGTGCGGCCCTCGGCGTGCCAATGCTCGACGAGGTGCAGCAGATCAGCCGAGGTCTTGGCATCGACGGCGTTGAACGGCTCGTCCAGCACGATCAATCGCGCATCCTGCAACATCAGCCGGGCGAACAGCATGCGCTGCATCTGGCCGCCCGACAGCGTGCCGATGGCGCGCCGCTCGAAACCCGTGAGGCCCACGGCGGCCAGCGCCTGCTCCACCCGCCCGCGCCGACGTCCACGAATCCCGCCGAAGACGCCGGCATCCCGCCACAGGCCCATGGCGACGAAATCGAACACCGAGATCGGAAAGCTGCGATCGATGTCGGCGCTTTGCGGCAGAAAGGCGATATCGCGCACACCGAGGCCGCCGCGCGCGATCGTCCCCGACAATGGCTTCAGCAACCCGACGATGCCGCGAAACAGCGTTGACTTGCCGGCACCGTTCGGCCCCACCACCGCGAGCAGCGTGCCCGGCCTCACCTCTCCCGCGAGATGATGCACGGCGGGATGGCGATCGTAACCGAGGGTGACGTCGCGAAATTCCAGTTGCGCGCTCATGCGGGCCTCATCGCCAGCCAGACCAAGCCCCACAGCACGCCGCTCAGGAAGATCGCCAGACCCAACCGCTGGGCGAGCGTCATCCGCAACAACGACAGCGTCGCGGCCTGAGCCGGGTGCGGCAGTTCCGGCGCATGACGGTGAGCGCCAGCCGTGCCGTGGGCATGGGCATGGGCATGGGCATGGGCACCGTCGTCGTGACGATGGGTATGCGAATGGACCATCGATCGAATGTCTCGCTCGGGCGGAAGTGGCCGCCACATCAGGAAGTCTGCGCGGGATTATATATGTTACACTATAACATACGTCACCGCCGCTTCACTGGAAAACGGCTTCAACTCAAAAAGCTATTTCAATGTAATGGGTTAGGAGCCGAGTCGTAGCGATCTTCGGGTGAATTGCTCAAAAAGAAAAGACGGCCCGAGGGGGCCGCCCTTCCACGATCAGAACGTTCAATACCGCTTGGCGCGATCAGGCCTTGCCGAGCAGATCGTCGACGTATTCCCAATTCACGAGATGATCGACGAAAGCCTTCAGGTAATCGGGGCGGCGGTTGCGATAGTCGATGTAGTAGGAGTGCTCCCAGACGTCGACGCCGAGGATCGGGGTCGCGCCGTGCACCAGCGGGTTCTCGCCGTTCGGGGTCTTGGAAATTTCCAGCTTGCCGTTCTTGACCGACAGCCACGCCCAGCCCGAGCCGAACTGGCCGGCGCCGGCGGCGGCGAAATCCGCCTTGAACTTCTCGAGGCCGCCGAGATCCTCGTCGATCTTCTTGGCGAGACGGCCGGGCAGCTTGTCACCGCCGCCATTCGGCTTCATCCAGTTCCAGAAATGCAGGTGGTTGTAGTGCTGGCCGGCGTTGTTGAACAACGCGGCGTTCTTGCCGTAGGAGCCCTTGACGATCTCTTCCAGCGACATGTTCTCGAATTCAGTGCCCTTCAGCAGGTTGTTGCCGTTGGTGACATAGGCCTGATGATGCTTGTCGTGGTGAAACTCCAGCGTTTCCTTGGACATATGAGGAGTGAGCGCATCGTAGGCGTAAGGCAAATCGGGAAGTTTGAAGGTCATGATTTGTGTCCGGGATGGTGGAGATAGAGGGCTAACGGTTCCCCTTATATAAGGTTCCATCCGGTTTGACAGCCAAATGCGCGCAGTCCCATCCGCAACGCGATCACACCGCCCGGGGCACCGCGCCAGCGAGCGAGGATCGTGCCGCCGGAGGTCGCACATTCATCAGCATCTGGAACGCTCCGGCGACGACGCCGATGACCACCGCCGCGCGCCACGCCATGTCGTAGCTGCCGAGGGAGTCGTAGATCACGCCGCCGCCCCAGGCCCCCAGGAACGAGCCGACCTGATGGCTGAGGAAGGCAATGCCGGTCAGCGTGGTCATGAAGCGAAGCCCGAA
>CAUJJN010000114.1 GCA_963204905.1 Pseudomonadota bacterium | reverse complement strand
TGGCGCACGCGCATATTGTAGGCCCGCCGGGTGTTGTTTCTGCCGACGAGCACCTGATCGGCGTTCATGACGCGATCGGGGTCGAGCTGGTCGCGGCGCACCACCTGGCTTTCGCCGAATTCGCCAATCTCAAGCGGGTGGCCTTCGCGCACCGCCATGGACATGCGGACGATGGGATCGTGTTCGGCCTGCCGGTGCACCTCGGTCAGCATGGCGTCCGGCGCGCAATCGGTGAAGAAACCACCGCCCTGAATCGGCGGAAGCTGGGCCGGATCCCCCAGCACTAGCAGCGGACATTCGAACGACATGAGGTCGCGGCCGAGTTCGGCGTCGACCATGGAGCATTCGTCGATCACGATCAGCTTCGCCTTGGAGGCGGGCGCATCGTCCCACAATTCGAAATTCGGCTGTTCCTCGCCCGATTCGCGGGCGCGGTAAATCAGCGAGTGAATCGTCGAGGCGTTGTCGCAACCCTTGTTGCGCATGACGAGCGCAGCCTTGCCGGTGAATGCGGCGAACTTCACCTCGCCGTTCACGCCATCGGCGATATGACGCGCGAGCGTGGTCTTCCCGGTGCCGGCATAGCCGAACAGCCGGAATACGGGCGGCGTGCCGTTGCGACCAGGCTTGGCCTTGAGCCAGTCGGCCACGGCTTTCAGCGCGTCATCCTGATGGGGTGTGAAGGTCGGCATGAGTGAGAGATTTGGTGCGTCAATTGGGAAGCGCTACCCATAGCCGACTCGCGCCAGGATGTGCCGACAATTGTTGGCCTATGGGCGGGGGACCTGGTGCGGTGCCGGAATGCCAGCTTTGCGCAAGACAAATCGTTGAATAGGTGGCACCAAAATCATGAGGAGTGGTACCACGGTCATATAGCTGATGACGGCCGATTTAGCCCATCGCGCGAGAAAATCGGGATGGAAGCCGTAATTGACCGCGAGCCCGACAAAGGTCATGCAAATCGATGTAATCGACCCGGTGATGAGCCCGATTGCGGGGCCGACAAAGCGCGGGGATAGTGTCATGGCTAAACTCCTCATAATTTATACATCGTATAAGTTATACGCCGTATAAGCAACGGATATTTTTGTGATGCCCCGCGCGCCCAATCCAGAACTGCCCAACCGCATTCTCGATGCGGCCGATGCATTGTGGCGGGCGGGGGCAGATGCCGCCGTGACCATCCGTGCTGTGGCGGATCGGGCGGCGACGACGACACCGACGGTCTATGCCTATTTCAAGGATCGGCATGCGCTGGTGGTGGCGCTGCGGGCCCGTGCCTATCAACGGTTCCTGGCGTTCATGACCAAGTCAAGTTCGTTCCGGAATTCGTGTGAACGTCATCTGGAGTTCGCGGAGCGGCACAGCCACGACTATGAACTGCTATATGGGCGCGGTTGGCTCGATCGGACGTTGCCGGAAGCGCAGGAAGCCGAGATCAACCAGTTTGCCACCGTTCTGATAAAGAATGGCGTTCCCGAGCGATCGGCGATGGAAACCGCGTTTCCTATCCTGATGATCCTGCAAGGGCTGGCGATGCATCGCATTCACAACCGCGTTGTCTCGCCGCTGTCGCGCCGCATTCGTGCGGCCAGCATCGACGCCTGTCTTCAACTCGTTGAAAGCGCGCAGCAGGGCAAGCGTTTGCGCGCGACCGACGTTGCCAAATGAAGCGTCTTGCTGTCTGGGTATTTTACGTCGTCGGAGCTTTGTCCGTCGCCTATTTGTTGGCTTACTTCTATCTGATGTTGACCGCGCCACGGATCACGCCAGGCGATCCGATCGAGATCTATCGTGATCCGGATGCGCCAAGCTATTCGATGAACGCGCCGTTTCCGCGTGTATGACCTCAAGCGGTCGCGGGCAAGGCGCGGTAGTCGCCACTACCGAGTCCTGCGGGTGTGATGGGCAGGCCGCCATCGGCATATTCGTTCAGTTTGTTGCGCAGCGTTCGGATCGAGATGCCGAGAATATTCGCGGCGTGGGTGCGGTTGCCGAGGCAGTGCTTCAGCGTCTCAAGGATGAGATCGCGTTCGACGTCTGCCACGGTACGGCCGACCAGCGCGCGCGTTACCTGTTCGGCCGCGAGCGTCGCATGTGCCACGGCAGGCACGGATTTCGCAAGATCGAGCCGGTCGCCGTCCGGCGTCAGAATGGCGTCGGCGCCGATGTCATCGCCCTGAGCCATCAGCACGGCGCGATGAATGGTGTTTTCCAGTTCGCGGACGTTGCCCTGCCAGCGATTGCTGGCCAGTACCTGCCGCGCCTCATTCGAGATCGGGCGGACGGGAACGCCATTGGCGTTGGCGTATTTTTTCGCGAAATGTTGCGCCAGCTCCATGATGTCGGCCGGCCGCTCGCGCAGCGGCGGCAGCTTCAGATTGACGACGTTGAGCCGGAACAGCAAATCTTCGCGGAACGTGCCTTCACGCACTGCCTCGGCAAGGTTGCGGTTCGAGGTGGCGATGATGCGGATATCGACCGGCACCGGGCGGGTGCCGCCGACACGGTCGATGACGCGCTCCTGGATCGCGCGCAGCAACTTCGATTGCAATCGCACATCCATTTCGGAGATTTCGTCGAGCAATAGCGTGCCGCCGGTGGCTTCCTCAAATTTGCCGATGCGCCGCGCGATGGCGCCGGTGAAGGCGCCTTTCTCATGGCCGAAAAGTTCGCTTTCAAGCAGATGCTCGGGAATAGCCGCGCAGTTGATAGAGATAAAAGGTCGCTTGGCCCGCTGCGAGCGGCCATGAACGTAGCGCGCCAGCACTTCCTTGCCGGTGCCGGATTCGCCGGTGATCATGATCGACGCATCGGAGCTGGCGATTTGCTGTGCGAGCTTGATGACTTTGGCCATCGTTTCGTCGCGATAGATCAGGTCGCGGGAATCGTTGGCAACCGCCGCGAGCACCGCCGCGATCAATTCCGGATCAGGCGGCAGCGGGATGTATTCCTTGGCGCCGGCGTGGATGGCGGCCACCGCCGCGCGAGCGTCGCTGGCGATGCCGCAGGCGACAATCGGCACATGGATGTGTTCGGCTTCGAGCCGCATCACCAGATCACGAATGTCGAGCGCGACATCGGCCAGCAAGAGATCCGCGCCCTTGCCGCCACGCAGCACCCGCATCGCCAATTCGCTGTCCTCGGCGTGGGTGACCGATGCGCCGTTGTCCATGGCGATCTTGGTTGCGGTGGTCAGTTGCCCCTTCAGGGTGCCGACAATGAGAAGCCGCATGGTTTGCTCCTGTTATAGTCCGTGTGTCGTGCGCTGGAGAATGTCCGCGCCTCAGGCGCGTTCCGCCTTGATGATCTCAGTCATGGTGACGCCGAGTTTGTCCTCGACGAGAACGACTTCGCCGCGCGCCACCAGCCGGTTGTTGACGTAGATATCGATAGCCTCACCGACGCGGCGGTCCAGTTCGAGAACGGTGCCGGGGCCAAGCTTGAGAAGCTCACCGACATCCATCTTGGAGCGGCCGAGCACGGCCGACACCTGCACCGGCACGTCGAACACGGCCTCCAGGTCGGCGGCGACGCGGGCGCTTTGCTCATAGTCGCCGCCTGTCTCGTCCACCATCGGCGGTGTGTCGGCGGCATTGAGGTCTTGCAGCGGGACTTTCCCGTCGGTGTCGCTCATGGTGTCCTCGTGGCGTTGCGATGGCGCGATGCGACGTAGCGCTCGACCAGTTCGGTGATCTTGGCGTCGATGGCGGCAACTTCGCGGACAACGCCGCCATCCGCCCATTCGATCTTGCAATCGCCGACGGCGAGTTCGGGCTCGGCGAGAACAATCAGGCGGCCTGCGAAGCCGCTTTGCTTCGCCATGCGCTCGAAGGTGTCGCGGGCCTGTTCGTAAAGTCCGTCATTGATCCGGATCACCAGATGCGGCGTCGAGACCAGATGCTTGAAGCAATCGCTGACCAGTTCGGTGATTTCGGTCAACGGCTCGGCCTCGATCAGCGAGCCGCTCAACTTGCGGGCAGTCGCGACGGCGATGTTCACCGCCTCCGTCTGCAGACGGCCTTCGATCTCCGCGAATTGCGCGGCAATGGCGGCGATGCTGTTGCCGATCTGCTGAAAAGAAGCCGCGGTCCGGTGTTCGCTCTCGGCATGGCTTTCGCGCTGCCCGGCCTCGAATCCGTTGCGATAGGCTTGCGCCTCAGCTTGCGCGACCCGCGCCGAAATCTCGGCGGGCGTCGCGGTGCGCTCGCGTGTCTTGTCGGGTGCCGAGAAGTCGACATCGAACAGGAATTTTGCCGGAGCAGCCATCAATACACCAACTCGTCGTCGGCGCGATTCTTCGTCAGCATGATTTCACCCTTGGCGGCGAGATCCTTGGCGAGATTCACCAGCAGGGCCTGCGCCTCATCGACGTCGCGCAGACGCACCGGGCCGAGGGCGGCCATGTCGTCGAGCAGCATCTTGCCGGCGCGCGAAGACATGTTGCCAAGGAAGAATCCGCGGACATCCTCATTGGCGCTCTTGAGAGCGATGCCGAGCTTGTCCTTGTCGACATGACGCATCAGCGTCTGCGCCGAGGCCGAATCCAGTTTCACCAGATCGTCGAAGGTGAACATCAGCGCCTTGATCCGCTCGGCGGATTCGCGATTGTCTTCCTCCAGGGAGGTGATGAACCGCGTTTCAGTCTGCCGGTCGAAGTTGTTGAAGATTTCGGCCATCACTTCATGCGCGTCGCGACGGCGGGTCTGCGACAAATTCGACATGAACTCGCTACGCAGCGTTTGTTCGACGCGCTCGATCACCTCTTTCTGCACAGCCTCCATCTTCAGCATCCGATTGATCACATCGAGCGCCATGTCTTCGGGGAGGATGGCCAGCACGCGGGCTGCGTGCTCAGACTTCAATTTCGACAGCACCACCGCGATCGTCTGCGGGTATTCGTTCTTCAGATAATTGGCGAGGACCTCTTCCTGAACGTTGGAGAGCTTCTCCCACATGTTGCGGCCGGCAGGGCCGCGAATTTCGTCCATGATGCCGGTCACGCGCTCCGCGGGCAGATACTGTTGCAGCAGCCGCTCGGTGGCGTCGAAGTTGCCCATCAGCGCGCCGGACGCCGACATCCGGGAGACGAATTCCAGCAAAAGATCTTCGACGACGTCAGCCTCAATGGTGCCAAGAGACGACATCACGATCGATAGCTCGCGGACTTCCTCGTCGTCCAGCATCGACCAGACTTTTCCGCCGTACTGTTCGCCGAGCGCCAGCATCAGCACAGCGGCGCGCTGTGGACCTGACATCGGCTTGCTCTTGGCGCGATTGCTCTGACGTGCGGCCAGAGTGGCGACGACACTGGCGATATCGTTGTTGGATTGAGCGATTTGCTGCGGAACGGCCATGATCAAGCGGGCTCCGAGAGCCATTGACGGATGATGGAGACGGTTTCGGACGGGTTGCGGTCGGCCAGTTCACCGACACGGTGCACCGACTGGGCATGGACCTGGCCCTGGACCTGCGCGACGTCGATCATCTGCGAGGTGGCGTTGCTGGTGACGAGGTTCTGGCCGGGAGGCGGTTGGGTGGCGTCGGTCAGGGCAGGGGCCGGAGCCGGGATGGCGGGCGTCGCCGCCGGATCGGGGCTCAAAATGCGCTTTACCAGCGGGCGGACCACCATGAACACGACGACGAGACCGAGCAGCAGCACCACCACCATCTCGATCAGGTTCATGACGTCGTCCTTGGTGAACGACAGCATTCCCAACATTCCGGATGGTTCGTTGATCGGCTGAGCCATCGGCGGTTCGGCGAACTTGAGATTGACGACTTCGACCTGATCGCCGCGCTTCTGATCGAAACCGATGGCCGAGCGCACCAGCGCGGCGATGCGATCAAGCTGCTCCTTGTCGCGGGCCTGATAGACCATCTCGCCCTTGTCGTTCTTGGCGTAAGTGCCGTCGACCAGCACCGCTACGGAGATGCGATTGACGCGTCCGGCTTCCGTCACTTCCGTCTTGGTGGTGCGGGAAATCTCGTAGTTGTTGGTTTCTTCGCTTTTCTTGCTCTGGTCGCGGGCGGCGGGTGCCGTGTCCTGCCGCTGGTTGCCCGGCAGTTCGTTGTTCACAGTCACCTGACCGTCGCGATTGTCGGCAGTGAGAGAGGATTCTTCGCGGGTCTGGCTTGAGCGCAGCACGCGGCCTTCCGGATCGAACTTGTCGGAGGTCTGCGTCACCTTGTTATAGTCGAAGTCGGCCGAGAGCTGCACGCGGGCCCGGCCGGAGCCGACGATCGATGAGACGATCGATTCGATTTCGCCGCGCAGCCGCTTTTCGTAGCCGATCCGGCGCTCGTCGCTGGTTGCGCCGCCAGTCGCGGGATCGCCCGCAGCGCCATCGGCCAGCAGTTGACCGGCCTCGTCAACGATGGAGACGCGCTGCGGCTTCAGCCCGTTGACGGCGGATGCCACCAGATGGCGGATGGCGCGGACCTGCTGCTGCTCCAGCGCGCCGCGCACCCGCAGCACGATGGAGGCGGAGGGTTCGGGCGCTTCGCGCGAGAACAGCGGACGTTCCGGCAAGACCAGATGGACGCGGGCGGCCTGAATCCGGTCAATGGCGCGGATGGTGCGCGCCAATTCGCCTTCCAGTGCCCGCAGGTGGTTGATGTTCTGTACGAAACTGGTGGAGCCGAGGGTGTCAGACTTGTCGAAGATCTCGTAGCCGACGCCGCCGCCCTTGGGCAGGCCGCCCTCGGCCAGTTTCATGCGCAGCCGGGTCACCTTGTCCTTCGGCACCATCAGAATGGCACCATCGTTCCGCATCTCGTAGGCGATCGCTTGTCGCTCCAGCTCCTTGACGATGCTGGAGGAGTCCTCGACGCTGAGATCGGTGAACAGCGTCGTCATCTGCGGCGTTGTGACGCGCATGATGACGAAACCGAAAAACCCGATCAGCGCCAGCGTCACCGCGGCCATCGCGGCCAATCGGGAAGCACCCAAGCCTTTAAGGAATGCCAAGCCCTGCACGAACCAACCCCTGAGATTCGGCACGGAACGCCGACTGGGCAAAATTTGCCCATGGGATGGTTTCCATAAGGTTAACGACGGTTAACTTCGGTGACGAAATATGGAAACGACTAAAAATCGGCTCCCGGATGGGAGCCGATTTTCAGACAATTTGCGATTTAAGGAGGCTTACTGGCGATATTGTTGAATGCGGGTCGTGCGCAAGCCGGCAAGACCGTGCTGGTCGATAGAGAACTGCCAGGACAGAAACTCGTCCACGGTCAGCGTATAGCGGCTACAGGCCTCTTCGAGGGACAGTAGCCCGCCGCGTACCGCGGCAACGACTTCGGCCTTGCGGCGGATAACCCACCGCTTGGTTCCGGGCGCGGGAAGATCCGCGATGGTTAACGGACTTCCGTCGGGCCCGATGACGTATTTCACCCTCGGGCGATGGGGTTCGGTCATGGCATACTCACAAACACTAACCACTGAACTCACAGTCACAAGGTACCCGGGTCGGCTTAAAATTTGCCTAAGCATACCGTTCCAATCCAACCCGGTTCGGAACTTGGCCTCGGGATGGGCATAAAAAAGCCCGCCTCAGGGCGGGCCAAGAGAGGGACGCGTAGGGCAGGAGGAATGAAGTGCTGCCCTTACGAGGAGGTGTGGGCAATCACCTTCTTGATCTTGTCGACCGTGAAGCTCTGATCGCCAATCGAGAGCACCGGCGGGTCCTGGCTCAAATCCGCGGCCTGGACGACCCCTTGAATCTCCGTCGAAACAGCGACTGTCTGGCCTGACGCGTCCTTGGCGGTGGCGGTCAAGGTATAGTTGCCCTCGGGCCATTGCGAGCCGTCGCTGCCCCGGCCGTCCCACTGGAATGCCTGATGATCGCCGGCATTCATCGAGAAATTGCCCGAATAGACCGCCTGTCCGGTGGAATTGCTGATGGTGACCGTCACGCTTGAGGGTTTGCTGACGCCGAGAGCCCAGGTCGCCTTGCTGTCCTTGAGAGTTGCGGTGCTGCCATCCACGACGGCCGTGGCGCCGACGAAATTCAATGCCTGTGTCGATTGCGCCGTTTTCTGCAAGGCCACCAGCGAGTTGAGTTGGTCGTTGGTTTTGAGCTGCTGCTCGACACCCGCGAACTGCACCAGTTGCTGAGTGAACTGGTTGGTATCGAGCGGATCGAGTGGGTTCTGGTTCTGCAACTGCGTGGTCAGCAGCGTCAGAAAGGTTTGGAAATTGTCGGCGATGCCCGAGGTCTTGGTTGTCGACGCCGATTTATTCGTCGTCGACGGATTTGCAGGCGCCGAGACGATGGTATTTGGCAGCGATGCTTCAACGCCCATGGCGATCTCCTAAACTCTGATATCGAGGCCGCGGTTTGCTCCCGCGGCGTATGAATAAGTGGCGCTCGCCGCGACCAGCGGCGCGGCCGCGGTTTCGCTAATCACAAGGCGCTGCGGCTGGCGTTCGTTGTGTCCACCATTGTTGTGTTGCTGGCCTGTGGATTGATCGCGCGGGCTGAACTGCAAACCGTTCTGACCGGTCTTCAATCCGGCGTCTTCCAGCGAACGCTGAAGCTGCGGAGCGTCCTGCCGCAGCATCGCCAGCGTTTCCGGTTTCTCCACCGTCAGATGAGACGTGACATTGCCGTGCCGATCCACATCGAGCCGGACATCGATGCGACCTAGTTCGGCTGGATCGAGGCGTATTTCGAACCGACTGTTGCCGGCGCGGGCACTGGCGGCGATCTGCACGGCAAGGCCGCCGACAGGCACGGCGAGGTTGGCGGCAACCGTCGCCGTCAATTGTGCTGCTGGAATGACCGCGGGGGACGGCGTTTGTGATGTTGTCGTCGTCGCGCCAAGTTGAGGCAGGATGTCCGGGGTTGTCGGTTGCGGCTGTGATGCCGTCACGGTCGCATGATGCTCTCCTCGCTGCGTCGTGGCCGTGTCGGCGGTTGCCTGATCAGCGTCGATGTCAGCCTTGCCTTGCGGATGGACGGGCGTGTGAGCGGCGCCGGCCTGTGGGACCAGTGGCGACTGTGATGTGTTGCCCTGGGGCGGCGCGTCAGCGGCGGGCTCCGCCTCTGGCACGGGCAATGTGTCGCCTGATTTGATCACCTTCGATGCGTTTGTCGCGACCGCCGATCCCAGTTGGGGCGTGGTTGTGGGCTGCGACGGAGCTTCTGCCTTGAGTTCGACGGCCGGTAAGGGCGTCGTGGCGATTGTCTTGGCGATGTTGAAGTTGGTTGCATTCACTTCGCTGACTGCGCCAGCAACCGCGTCGATCATGGGAGAGGTATCGCCGCCGGGATTGGCCGGCATGGCGGATACTTGCGCCGAAGTGGCGATTGCCGCCGCTGCAATGCTCAGGGGGGCGGCGGTTGAGGGTCCCGAGGCCCCGCTCGACGTCGCAGGATCGGGGGTGGCCGCAGCGGAAGGAGACGCAGTCAATGCAACAGCGACGGCCGTTGGGTCTGCCGGAACGCCGGGGGGAGAAATCGCCGCGGCATCGGCGTTCGAGCTTTGCCCCGCCTTGCGATCGGTTGGATCGCTGGAGGTTTCGCCGGCCTTTGTCTGCTTTGCCGGTTTCTCCGCTGGGCCATCCAGATTTTTGCCGGCCGCCGTATCTTCGATGTCCGGGCGCGAGTCGGATGGCATGGCTGATGAGTCCGGCGCGGCTTCGCGCGGCGGGTCGCGGTCTTGGCGCGGCGGGCGGGTCGAGGCTTGCGTGGAATCCCGGCGATCCGTCGTCGCCGGCCGCAAGGGCTCCGTTTGCGTCCGTGCATTGACGTCAACCAGTGCCGCAAAGCCGTTGGGCCGCGCCGTCGCGTCCGACGCCGAATTTCGGGATGGCTCGGTTCGGATAGGAGACGTTGCGCTGGATTCGGGTGTAACGCTGAACACGGTAACCTCGGCTCATGAGACCGAGACCTCTCCAGCAAGGAACAGGCCAAGTTACGGGGATAAAAGCTCGTTTTATATCAATGGTATACCCGAACGGAGGCCACGCCTCGCATCGCAATCGGGCGCCGGTTTCTGCCCGGCGGCAAGATTTGCCGGCAACTGGTGGCGACGGCATGATTGCCTCAGTGGGACAGCGACGTTATGTAGATAGAAAGATGCCTCGATCGGCGGAACGTGAAGCGCTCCCGTCACTTGGCTTGGAACCTGACGACCGCGATACGTCGTGCGCGGTCGCGAGCAAGACCGGTCAATGCTGAACAGTCTGGATATCGAAGGCCGCCCGCAGGACACCCGCGTTGTCGTGGCGATGTCGGGCGGCGTCGATTCGTCGGCAACCGCAGCCCTGCTCAAGTCCGAAGGCTACGATGTCGTCGGCATTACATTGCAACTTTACGACCATGGCGCGGCTACCCACCGCAAGGGCGCCTGCTGCGCTGGTCAGGATATCCACGACGCCCGGGATGTCGCGGAGCGATTGGGCATTCCGCACTATGTCCTCGACTACGAAAGTCGTTTCCGTGAATCGGTGATCAACAGTTTCGCCGAGAGTTATGCCCTGGGTGAAACACCGGTGCCTTGCATCGAGTGCAATCGCTCGGTGAAATTCCGCGATCTTTTGGCGACCGCGCGCGAATTGGGCGCCGCGGCGCTGGCGACGGGCCATTACGTCGCATCGCGGCGACTAGCGGATGGCTCGCGCGGCTTGGTCTGTGCCGCCGATGCCGATCGCGATCAGAGTTACTTCCTGTTCGCGACAACGCGCGAGCAATTGATGCATCTCCGGTTTCCGCTTGGCGATATGACCAAACCTCAGGTACGCGAGCTGGCGCGGCGGTTCGAATTGCCGGTGGCCGAGAAGCATGACAGCCAGGATATCTGCTTCGTGCCGACAGGACGCTATACTGACATCGTTGAACGGTTGAAGCCCAATGCGATGGAGCCGGGCGACATTGTCGATCTGTCGGGCCGTGTTCTCGGGCGACATCACGGCATCGCCCATTTCACCGTTGGGCAACGGCGTGGTCTCGGGATTGCCGCGAGCGCGCCGCTGTTCGTTGTGCGACTTGATGTGGCGCATCGGCGCGTCGTGGTCGGTCCTCGCGATGCGTTACGGATGCACCGCATTCGTCTGCGCGACGTGAACTGGATCGGCGACGGATCGCTGCACGAGGCGGCGGCGCGAGGTCGTGAAATTTTCGTGCGGGTGCGATCGACGCGCGCGCCGCAGGCGGCATGGCTGCGTGCCGTTGATGGCGAGTACGAAGTCGAATTGGTTGCCGGAGAGGAAGGCGTTTCGGCCGGTCAGGCCTGCGTCTTCTATGATGCGCCTGCCGGACAGGCGCGCGTACTTGGCGGCGGCTTCATCAAGAGCGCCGCTGCACGGCCTAACGACATGCGTTCGTCTGTTGCCGAAGAGTCGGCACGCAACGGCGCGGCTCAACTTGCCGCGGCGCGCGGCTAAGCGCGGGACCGGGCATGGCTAACGACATCGACCGTGCAGGCGTTGCCAAGGCCTATGGGCGTTGGGCTCCTATTTACGATCTGGTGTTCGGGAAGGTGTTCGATCACGGACGTCAGTCGACCATCGCCGAGGCGGACCGGATCGGCGGTCGAATTCTCGACGTCGGTGTCGGCACGGGCCTTTCGCTATCGGACTACGCGCGGACCACGCGGCTTTGCGGCGTCGATATTTCCGAGCCGATGCTGCGCAAGGCGCAGGAGCGGGTCAAGGCGCTCAAGCTCGACAATGTCGAAACGCTGGCGGTGATGGACGCCAAGAATCTGGCATTCGCGGATTCATCCTTCGATGCGGTGGTGGCGCAATATGTCATCACGGCGGTACCCGATCCCGAAGCGACGCTGGATGATTTCGTGCGCGTCCTGAAACCCGGTGGTGAGCTGATTCTGGTCAACCACATCGGCGCCGAAACAGGTCCGCGCCGGGTCTTTGAGCTGGCGTTCTCCCCCCTCGCGCGGCGGCTTGGCTGGCGTCCGGAATTTCCGTGGGCACGGCTCGTCGATTGGGCTGCAAAGCACGGTGGGGTCACTCTGGCGGAGCGGCGGCCGATGCCCCCGATGGGGCACTTCTCGCTGATCCGCTATCGCAAGGCGTTATAGCGAAGCCTGTCACCGAGATATCGGCCCTCCGGTACGGTATCACGCCGCAATTCAGGTCCCGCCCGACCGTTATCGCGTGAGGCGGAACGTAACAGGCGTGCGACGTTACTTTCGCTCGCGTCGGGTTGTGGCGGCGATGATGTTACGGGCCTGCGTGCTGCCAGCCTTGGCGGCACGCGCAAGCAGCTTTCTCGCCTCCGGGATGTCCTTGCGACCGCCAATGCCATTCGCAAGGCAGCGAGCCAAGTTCACCATCGCTTCCGGATTCCCCATTCCTGCGCTCTTCTCGTAAAGTGCACGAGCGCTTTTGGGGTTTTGCTCGACCCCGTGTCCCTTTTCGGTCAACTCGCCCATCTTGTTGATCGCCTGGGCATCGGCAAGATCCGCAGCTTGCTGATAAAGCGCGTAGGCCTTCGCGGGATCTTGAGCGACGCCAGCACCGCTCTCGTACAGAGTGGCCAAATTGACCATCGCCGGAGTGAAATTCTTCTGAGCCGCGATCTCATAGTAGAGGCGCGCGCGTATCGGATCTCGTTCCACGCCGTCGCCACGATCATAGAGTGTGCCGAGAGTATGGAGCGCGCGAATATTGCCCAGATCGAAAGCTTTTCTGTAGTTCGTTAGCGCGGCGTCATAATCCTTAGCCGCAAAAAGTGCGCGTCCGAGTTGATAGGTGAAGCGGCTCGTCGTGGGAAACCGGTTCACGGAATCCGTGCATGCGGTGACAGCATCGGCGGCCACGATTTTCTCCATGGCGACTCCCGCAATCCCCGGGGGCAAATCGGTATCGTCGGGTGCGGCGGCGAGTTCATCGCACGGTTGCGCCCTTGCCGCTTCATCCTGCGGCACGGTCGCGACAGCATCTTTGGGGGTTCCGATGAAAATCTTCTGCTTGGACAACTGGCCGTACATGTAAGGCGTCTGCCGCGAATGTGTTGAACGTCGGACATGGTCACGCACATTGCGAAGCAGGAAATTGATCTCAAGGCCGGGTTTAGGCAGATTCTCCAGCAATGCTGCCGCCAACGGGCTGTTGCGCCCGTGTCCCTGCTCGGAAATCTTTCTTGGCTCAGTGGCAAAAAGAAGAAGCACGTTCCGTGCGCCGCCGGATCGCGAGGATGCTGTGTCTGCTCCGGAATCGATGTTCAGGGATTCCGTGTCGACGGGAAACGGGTTTCCCCGCAAGGCGTCAAGCACCACCAGTCCCAGCGATCTCGCCTTGCCTGCGCCAAACATCACCTCCGGCAGCGAAATAGTTTCGCTGCGAACGTCGGATGAGTTCAAAAGTCTTGCATCTGTCGGAACGAGGTATCCGCCGACACCGACATTCAGGCTATAGCCGGCATAATAAACAATCGCGATGTCCGCATTGGTGGACTTTTGCGAGAACTCGGCGATCGCTGACCGCAGGTCTGCCGCTGTCGTATCACGACGAAGGACGATGTCGAAGCCGAGCCCGGTGAGGACCTTCGCAATATCCTCGGCGTCGTTGACCGATGTGGCAAGAGGTGGGGCGCTCGCATAGTTGGCGTTGCCAATGACCAGCGCGACGCGCCGCTCTTCTGCCCCGGCGGGGTCGCCTGACAGGATGAGAAGGCCCGTTGTGAATGTGAATATCGCCGAGCGAAATAGACGCCGCATTCTCAGTTCGGGATTGTCTGTGATTTCATCCAGTCACTGTAAGTGAGAAATGAGATACCCAGCAAGCCGTAGTTCACCCGCAAGTAGCCGTCGCTTGCGACCGAGACCGCGGCTGGCACCTGGCGCGCGATATCCTGCGCCATGACACCCACGTAGAGCGTATCATCTCCGATGTAACGGTAGCGATAGAGCTGAAAGCCGTCGCGCGTCCGTGTGAGGGGCAGGATATCAGACTTGAGCCGCGCATCTGACGGGACCCTGATATTGCTTGCAGCGTTTGCTGCGGCGCGCGCGGCTGCGTCCGATGCGGCAGACGAGGCGGCGCTGCGTGCCGCGCGGGCGGCCGCGGTCGAAGCCGCGCGAGACGAGGCGGCGGAAGCGGCCTGGCCGGCGGCGCGTGACGTGGCGGCCGATACCGCGCTGTTTACAGCGTTGTTGACCGCGTTGCTGACAGCGTTGCTGACGTTGTTGCTGACAATCGCACCGACCCGTTGGTTCACGCGCTCGATTGTCCGCCGATATTCACGGTTACGCGCCTTCTCAATGTCCGAACGCGTGTAGGCCGAAATCAGATAGCCTTTCCGGCGGGCGTCCCTGACGGCTTTTTGCATACACCCGGCAGGCTGGCCCGAGTTTCGGCAAAGCTGGAATTGCAATTGGGCGTATTCCGGATATCGGCTTGCCGCCTTCGTACAGGATGCGGAGTTGCCGCTGAAGCAGCTATTCACATCCTCATCCTGCGCCGTCCGCATCATCCAGTCGGTCAGATTGACTCGCCGCAGCGCCAGGTCGCTTCCGGCGGGGAGGCGTTGATTACGCTGGCTTGGAAATTTTTCCGCGAATTTGCCGACCAGATTCTTGTCCCGAGATTCCCGGAGCACATCCCACGCCTTGTCGATCGAATCGGGATTCTTGGTGGTCGCATCCAACGACGCGGAGGCGAGCTGATAGGTCGAGGGCGGCGGCTTCGGCAGGTTCGGCGTTGCTGCTGCGCGCTTCGAGCTGCCAGATGCTGTTTGTAGCGAAGCCAGGGTCGTGCGGGCGCCTTCGGCGCGCTCACCGTTCGGATAAAGGTCGAGAAAAGCTCTGTAGGCTGGAGCGGACTTTTCCTTTTCCACGATGGCCCATGCGAACTTTTCAGCTTTTTCCAGCTCCGCGACCCGGTCGCGTGCTTCGCTCAGGTGGGAGCTTGCAGGAAACTGCTCAGTGAAACGGCGTAACGTGGCAACGTCGGTTGTGGCCCGCACGAACGCCCAGGCCACCTTCTCGGCGTCGGCGGTGACATCACTCGCGGCAACGTTGGCGAGGCCATTGAGGTAGATTTCCTCTCTGGAAAGAGTGCCATAGACCGTCGGACTTTGGTTTTTCGTCTCGCTCAGGACGTCGTCATGAACGTTCCTGAACAGGTAGTTGATTTCGAGATCGGGCTTTTCGACGTAACGCAGCAGCGCGCCGGAGTACGGACTGTTGCGGTCCGCGCCGTCGCTGGCAGTGGTTCCCGCGGCAGCGGCAAAAGCCACGAGGACGTTATCGTTGATCTCGACCGGTGCAAGGCCACGCGCAGTGGCGTGAACCGGGGGAGGGGCAGCCGCCGCTTTCATGCGCTTCGTCTTCGACGTGCCCGCTCCGTCGTTTGCGATCGAACGCCCGGCCGATGCGGTGCTTGCGGCGAATGGATCGTTTCGGCACGCGTCCAGGATCACGAGGCCGAGAACCTTGGGATACACTGAAATATCGATCAGGGTTTCGAGGTTGATGGCTTCGGCATAGACGTCAACGGCGGAATCGATCCGTGCGTCGACTGGAATGAGCCAGTTCTTGCCGTCGATTTCAACGCCATGGCCTGCATAGAATATGATGGCCTTGTCCGCGGTCTTTGCTGCATTGCCAAAATCGATCAAGGCGTGGCGGAAACCGTCGTAATCGACGTCGGTCAGGTGTTTGACGTTGAATCCGAGCCGTTTCAGCGATTCGGCCATATCGCCCGCGTCGTTGACGGGGTTGGGCAGCTTGCCGACATTGCGGTAATCGCTGTTTCCGATGACAAGCGCAACTTTCTCCTCGGCCGAGGCCGCAAGGATGCCGCCAACTGAAAGCACCAGGAGGGTCAGACAAAAGGTCGCAGCCTGAAGCGTCGTGACCAGGGGCCACCTGCGCAGGAAGCGGCTCTTGCATGAGGCCTTTCGGCCTTGCTGCTCTTCCTTTGTCGCTCTGAAAATGGATTTGTGCATTGTCGGTCTGCTCGGAAAGCAATCGTAAAATATCGAAAATACGGCCGTTCGTCGTTCCCGGCGATTGAGGGTATGGAAGACGGGACGCAAAGGGAACAGTGAAGATAAGACGTATTGCCGTCGACAGCGGTTCAGCCCTCGCTGAGATCTTTTCAGGTTGTCAGATTGGCTGATCTCCATGCTGTCGGAACTCGGTTCCGCGGGACTGTTGCATTTGGGCACTAGTTCCCTGAATCGATTATGGTATTTTTCGGGCAAGGATATTTTAGGGGTATAGTAAAATGCGATTATTTAAGCTTTACGCGGGTTTGTTGTCCGTTGCCGCTGTTTCCACGATCATGGTGCAGCCCGCCCTCGCCCAGAGCGGCCCCGACGTTGAGCGGGAAATCATTGGCAACGTCATCCAGAATATCGTGCAGACTGTTCGTGACGAGGTGCAGCGTCGGCGTGTCGTCGCACCGGCCGGAATGCTGCGCTTTAGCGGTGAATCGTCGGATTTCGATGGTCGCGACATCTTCGCGGAGCGCAAAGTCAGCGACCCTTTTCGCGCACTAGGATACGCCAAGGCGGCCGCTCTCGTCGCCCCGCCGTCGTCATGGCTGTACGGCACCAACCTCGTCGGAAGCGCTGACCGCGCAAGCGCCGGCATCGGTGTGAATGTCGAAACTCTCGTCGGAGCGTTCGACATTACGAAAATCGGCATCTTTGGGACTTCAGACGCTTTGACATTCATCGGGACCGGCGGACATTCGTGGTCGCGCGCGGCATTGGGGGCCGGATCGACGTTGGAGGGCTCGATGCCTTCGACTTCGGCGACCGTCTCGTACCTGAACGGTGGCTTCTCGGCCGATGCATCGGTCTTGCTCAGCTGGAGCAGCAGCAAAGTTACTTTTCCAGGTTTTCCGACGATTACCGGAGACGGCAGTTCGCTCGCCTATACCTTCAACACCCAGTACCGCTTTGACTTCCCCTATTCGGTTTGGTTCGAACCCACGGTTGGTGTGACTTATTCAGAAGTCTATACCGCGAACTTCGGGACCAAGACCGGGGATAGCACCGAAATCCACGGCGGCGCGCGCATCGGCACCCAGATGGTCTGGATGGGTTACAAGGTGCAGCCGACAGTGTCTGCCATCGCATTTCGGGTCGTCGATTCCAGCGCCGGCATAGGCACCACGGATATGTACGGCATTCGCGGATCGGCGAAAATGAATGTGATCTGGGCCGAGAACTTCTCGTCTTATCTCGAGGTTCACGGCACCGCGACGTCGCAGCAACAGCAGGCCAATTTTGCCAACCTTGCCACCAGCAGCCTCCAGACCATCGGTGTGCAGGCTGGGCTCCGCTATACGTGGAATTAGTGCGCTCGTAGCTACGCTGGCATCTTTGTTAAGGCTTGCGGGAAATCGACATCCCGCAAGCCTTTTTCCTTTTCCGGATCTGCTGCCGATACGAGAGGCTGTCTTCTCGGATTTTGAACGCGAGCACACGTTCTGACGTCAACCGGCTGTATGCCAAGAACGCCCGTGCGACACACCATGCGTCGTCAAAGCCCGGTGGGCACCTGCGAGTGATATTGTGAAACCCGGGCTCCTTGCCTTGCGGGCACACGATGCGCGGTCAGCTCGCAAGTCAGGCATTGTAACGGCGGACAAAACGCGAGAACGTGGAATCGGGCCGCGCAGCGCGGCCTCGCTTGCACGGCGGTCCCTGAACGGAGCGCTGTTACGCAAAACATCAGGGTTGTCAGCGCGCACCGGAACCTGGTGTCGGGAATCGCAGGTCGCCTCGCCGCGTCCGCGAGATACGTCGGCAATAATCCCGCCAACTGAACCGAGCAAATGCTTCTGCGCCAAGCCGAAAACAATCGGCATGACGGCATAACCAAATAAGACGGTGTCTTGTAAAAGCGGCAACTACTCAGTCGCCCGCAAAGGCAGGCGCCGACATATTCCACAGCGGCAAGGGGCGCAATTTATCAGGCTCGCGCAGTCCGAGATTGAAGGCCTGCATATTCATCTCGGTGATAGGCGAGGACGCGGGGTGTGTAACGTCTCCATCGAGCGGATGTGGCGCCGCTGCGCTGCACTCGAACCCCGCATCTCAGTTTAAAAGATGACTTACGCCCTTCGCCTTTAAAAGGCATTCAGGTCAGTGGTCGTCCGAACGCGCCCGATACAATCTGCTCAGCGGTGCGGCCGCCATTCGGAGTA
>CAUJJN010000113.1 GCA_963204905.1 Pseudomonadota bacterium | reverse complement strand
ACCATGATGATGGCGGTAGCCGACAATTCCAGCGCCCGTTTCACCACCTCGCGTGGATAGACCGGGGTGTGATCGATGGTCCCGACCTGCTGCAACTCGTCCGCGATCAACTGATTGCGCTTGTCGAGAAACAGGATGCGGAATTGCTCCTTGTCGGCGAAGGCCATCGCCGCGCGGCAATATTCGATCACCGCAGACCATGACGACAGCACCGTGCGCTGCTTGAGTTGCCCCTTGGCGACCCGGCTTGCCGCCGCCGCGATCAGCTTGATCTCGGTGATCGCCGCCTCACCGAGCCCCTCGACCTCGCCAAGCCGCGCCGGCGGCGCGTGCACCGTCTCGGCGAACGAACCAAACTTGCCGATCAGGGTCTTCGCCAGCGGCTTCACATCGCGACGCGGCAGCGCGCGGAACAGCACCAGTTCAAGCAATTCATAATCGCTGAGCGCGTCGGCGCCGACACCGCGAAAGCGGTCACGCAGCCGCTCGCGGTGGCCATGATAGTGCGGCGTTGCTTCGGCGAAGCCGGAGGGCTCGGTGCCGGACGATTTACGGGACTCTTTCCGATCAACAGCCATCGACGCCGACACGCCCGCGATTCCCACGATATTGCAACCATGCCGGCCCTCGCGGCATTTGCAACATCAATCGGTCATCAGGTACCGCAAAAGTGAGGGAGCGAGGTGAGCCCGGCTCAACCCGCGACCGGTGGCTGCTCGTTATGCCGTGCCGAGAGCGTGAAAATCTCGAAACCGGTTTTGGTCACGCCGATGGAATGCTCGAACTGGGCGGAGAGCGAGCGGTCACGCGTCACCGCCGTCCAGCCGTCCGACAGGATTTTGACGTGCGGCTTGCCAAGATTGATCATCGGCTCGATGGTGAAGAACATGCCGGGACGCAGCACCACGCCCTCACCCGGCCGCCCGACATGGATGATGTTGGGCTCGTCATGAAACACCCGGCCGAGACCATGCCCGCAGAAGTCGCGCACCACGCTCATATGCTGGGGCTCGACGAAGCTCTGGATGGCGTGGCCGATGTCGCCGGTGGTCGCGCCCGGCTTCACCGCCGCGATACCCCGCATCATCGATTCGTAAGTCACCTCGATCAGCCGCTCCGCCTTGCGCGCGACCGAACCGACCGCGTACATCCGGCTGGAATCGCCGTACCAGCCGTCAACGATGAAGGTGACGTCGACATTGACGATATCGCCGTCCTTCAGCGGACGATCGCCGGGCATCCCGTGGCAAACCACATGGTTGATCGACGTGCATGTCGAATAGCGATAGCCGCGATACATCAGCGTGGCCGGATAGGCGTTGTGGCGAAACGCGAAGTCGCGGACGAAGTCGTCGATCTCCGATGTCGGCACACCCACCTTGACCAGATCCGTCAGGTCGTCGAGGCAGCGGGAAACCAGCGCTCCCGCCTTGCGCATTCCCGCGAAGGCGGCGGGGCCGTGCAACTTGATCTGCCCGGTCTTGCGGAGGGAGGCTTCGGAGGCGTCGACGTAGCTCATGACTGTTCTGGTTTCGGCTGTTGTGATTTGATTCAAGCGGGCAGATCACCCTGCAATTGCGAGCGCGCCTTAATTTAATGGATATGGCTGTCGAAGCAAGGACATGGCGGACATTCGGATTTAGCCCACGACCGGAATGGGTTGCGCCAATTCGATGCCTTGTGGCGTCAGCCGGCAGCGCCACGCCATCGCCTCGACACCCGCCGTCCGTGCGCGGTCGAAGGCGCGGCCGTAGGCCGGATCGATATCGCCCGCCAGATGGAACGTCTCGGCCGATCCGATCTGCACCACATACAGCATCACGGCACGGGCGCCCGAAGTCGCCATAGCCGCCAGTTCATCGAGATGCCGCGCGCCGCGCGCGGTCACCGAATCCGGAAACTCGGCGAGATCCCGCCGGCGCATCAAATGCACGTTCTTGATCTCGAGATAACATGGCGGGCGGCCCGCCCCCTCCAGCAGGAAGTCGATCCGCGACGCGCCGCCGAACGCGCCCTCGCCATAGCCCACCTCGCGACGAATTCTTTCATAGCCGGCCAATTCGGGAATAATGCCGGCCGCAAGCGCCTCGGCAACCAGCGTATTGGGATGCGCGGTGTTGACGCCGACCAGTTCCGGGCCGCCGCCGAAATCGACCTCCACCAGTTCCCACGAATACGGCAGCTTGCGCTTGGCATTGGGCGAGCGCGACAGCCAGACCCGGCTCCCCGGCGCTTGCAAGCCAATCATCCCACCGGGATTGGCAACATGTACGGTCGTTACGCCGCCATCAGCCAATTCGACGTCGGCGAGAAACCGCTTGTAGCGACGCAGCAGCGTGGCCGGCACCAGTTCGGATGAAAACCGCATCGGCTATCGTGGTCCGCCGGTAGCAACGTCAGCCGGGAGCGGCGCGGCCATACGAACCTCGCGCATCGGATAGGGCATCCTGATGCTCTCGCGCCGGAATGCCGCCCAAAGCGCGGCCATCACCGCACTCCGGGTCGCGTCCATGCCAGACGGATCGGCGATCCAGAACGACAGCGCGAACAGCATGCCGTTATCGCCGAACTCCGTCAGCAGGCAGACCGGCGAGTTGCTGTCGCTGACCTGCTCCGTCGCCGCCGCGACGCTCACCGCCAGTTGGCAGACATGGCGCGGATCGGCGTCATAAGTGGCGCCAAACCTCACCTTCACCAACGCGTTGGTGTCGCTGTAAGTCCAGTTCACCACCTTCTGCGTCACCAGATCCTCGTTCGGGATCAGGATGGCGCGGCCGTCACCGGCGGCGATGGAGACATAGCGGGTGTTCATGGCGCTGATGCGCCCGGTGCTGTCACCGACCGAAACCAGATCGCCGGGCTTGACCGACTTGTCGACCAGCAGGATGACGCCGCTGACGAAATTGGACACGATCTTCTGCAAGCCGAGGCCAAGGCCGACGCCGACCGCGCCGGAGAAGATCGCCAGAGCCGACAGATTGATGCCGACGGCGCTGAGCACCAGCACCACCGCGAGCACCATCAGCACCACATGGGTGAGCTTGATCAGCAGCACCTGCATCGAAGGCGTCAGGTCGCTGGAACGGGTGATGCGGCTCTCGAGGAACTGGCTAAGCAGCTTGGAGGCCCACAGCGCCAGCCCCATCAGCACGACCAGCTTGATCACGAGCAGCGGCGACAACCGCAGACCGCCAAGCACGATGGCGACGGAATCCAGCGCCGCGCTCACGCTCTGCAATTGCCCGAGGATACCCAACAGCGCCACGCACCATGCCAGCAGCGACACCAGACTGACCAGCAGCGGATCACGGATCGCGCTGGTCACCAGCCGAATCGCCAGCCAGGTCAGCGCCAGTTGCGCGGCCGCGAGCAGCAGCCATGCCGAGCCGCCCAGTGCCGTCCCCCGTATCAGGATTCCGAGCAGCGACACCAGCACCGCGAATACCGCGATCGGCGCGCTGCCGACCAGTGCGCGCATGAACCGCCGCAGCCGGCCCGGCCAGCCCATCGCCATACTGCTCACGTCGAAGCGCGCGCGAAACAGGGCCCGACTGGCCCAAGCGGCAAGCGCGCACAGCAGGATCAGGCCGAGTTGCAGGTAAAATTCGGGCGACACCGCGGCGGCGCCGATCGTCTCCCTGGCCGACAGCAGCCATTGGCGGACATTGTCGAACGGCATCGGCGGTATCCGGTGTTCAAGGCGCGCAACGCGCATTCATAAAATCGATTCGAAGCGCCGACAGAATCCCATAAGCCACGCATCGACGCCACCGCTCGATCATACCCCGTCGATATCTTCCACGCCGACGACGGCATCGGCGCCCGCGATGGAAGTCTCGGGCAGAAATTGGTTGGCGATCCGAAGCGGCGACGATATGGATGCAAGTGCAAGCAGTTTTGGACATGCCCCGCTCATGACGTCGCTGGACTCCGTCAGCCTGGCCATCCTTCTTGGCGCGGTGCTGGTCATGGCCGGCATCATGTCGAGCCTGCT
>CAUJJN010000112.1 GCA_963204905.1 Pseudomonadota bacterium | reverse complement strand
GCGTTGCGAGACGCGGTTTCAATTCATAAGCACATTGTGGAGAAGGTCCAATGACTGTCGAATCGAGCGCTGGCATGGTGCCGAATTCCCGTTCCTCCGTCGCTGCGAAAAGCGGGCTGCGTCGTGTGCTGACGTCGGCGGTCATCGGCCAGTTTGTCGAGTGGTATGACTTCGTCGTCTATGCCTATTCCGCGGCGATCATCGCCAAGCTGTTCTTCCCCAACACTGATCCGACTGCCGCGTTGCTGGCAACCTTCGCGATCTATGCGGTCGGTTTCGTGATGCGACCGCTGGGCGGTTTCATCTTCGGGAGTCTGGGTGATCGGATCGGCCGTCGCCAGGTGCTGTCGCTGGTCATTCTGCTGATGGGAGGAGCAACGCTCGGCATCGGTCTGCTGCCGACTTACAGCCAGATCGGTCTTATGGCTCCGATCCTGCTGGTTTTCTTCCGTCTGATACAGGGATTGTCCGCGGCTGGCGAAACGGTCGGCTCCAATGCCTTCGTGGCGGAGCATGCGCCCTCGGATCGGCGCGGGCTGTTCGTCGGCTTCACCTATTCGTTTGCCAACCTGCCGCCGATCGCCGCGGCTTTGCTGGTGCTGTTGCTGACGAACCTGTTGAGCGGGGATGAATATGCATCGTGGGGATGGCGCATTCCATTCCTGATCGGCGGGCCACTCGCGCTGGTGGGGCTCTACATTCGGCACAAGGTTGATGAATCGCCGGCGTTCAAGGCAACGCAGGCCGCGCGCAAGGTGGCGACATCGCCGTTGCGCGACGCGGTGCGGACCCAGAAGCAGGCCATGAGCTTCAGCTTCGCGCTGGCGGCGTTTTCGAGCCTCGGCTTCTATACGCTCGCCGGCTATTTCGTCAGCTATCTGGTCAACACCGTCGGCCTCAATAGCAATGCGGCCCTGATCTCCAACAGCGTCGCGCTGTTCGTCGCCTTCGTGACGATGATCATTGGTGGTTATCTGTCGGATCGTTTCGGCCGCAAGAAGCTCCTGATCGCGGGTCTCGTGCTCAACGCGCTCACCTGCATCCCGGCCTATCTCATCGCCGCGCAGGGGAGCCTCGCGACCGCGATCATCGGCCAGAGTCTGTTGGCGTTCAGTTGCGGATTGTTCTGGGGACCGGTCGGAATCGCGCTGCTTGAACTGTTTCCGACCCGCACACGCTATAGCGCGTCGGCCGTCAGCTATAACCTTGCCTACACCATCTTCGGCGGCACCGCGCCGTTGCTCGGCACCTGGCTGGTCTTGCAGACCGGCAGCAAACTCGCGCCGGCAGTCTACATGTGCGTGGTTTCGGTCGTTGTTCTGCTGGTGGTGCTACGCATTCCCGAGACTTACCGGACGTCGCTGATCCACGACGAGGACTTGCGGCAGTCTTGACGAATTGTCCCTTGTCGATCCCGATGCCCGCGCGCCCTCCGGCGCGCGGGCATCGTGTTATTGCATCAAACCGAGCCGGCTGGCGCAGATGTAAAGCGAGAGCGCGGCGGCGTTGGAGACGTTCAGGCTCTTGATGTCGCCCGGCATATCGAGCCGGGTCATGACGTCGCAGGTTTCGCGGGTGAGTTGCCGCAAGCCTTTGCCTTCGGCGCCGAGCACCAGAGCCAATGGCTGCCGAAGCGGAACCGCCGCGAGGTTCTCCTCGCCGGCGCTGTCGAGGCCGACCGTGAGAAAGCCGCGTTCGTTGAGCGCGGTGAGGGCGCGCGCGAGATTCTGCACCAGCACCAGCGGCACCAGTTCGAGCGCGCCGGACGCCGATTTGGCGAGAACGCCGGTGGCCTCGGGGCTGTGGCGGGCGGTGGTGACAATTGCCTTGACCGCGAAGGCCGCCGCCGAGCGCATGATGGCGCCGACATTATGCGGATCGGTGATCTGGTCCAGCACCAGTACGATGCCGTCCTCCGGCAGGGTCTCGATGCTCGGGGTGGGGAGGGGGTCGGTTTCCGCCAGCAGTCCCTGATGCACGGCGTCCGGCCCCAGCAGATGGTCGATCTGCTGCGGGCGGACGATCTCGGGGGTGATGCGGGTTTCGATGTTTTCCTCGGCCAGCCGTCGCGCCGCGTTTTCGGTCAGCATCAGCTTGCGGATGCGGCGCCGCGGATTGGCCAGAGCCGCCGCGACGGTGTGCCAGCCGTATAGAATCACCACGTCGTCGCCGTGGCTGTTCCGTTCGCGCCAACTCCCACGCGCCGGCCCGGAACGCGATGGCTTGCCGGTCGGACGCTGGAAACGCCGCTTTCGATCATGATCGCTCATGAGGCCTTCTTTCACGGATTCAATTAGCGCCGAAGGGCCGTCATGATGTTGGGATCAGAAACGTAAGGGAGAAAGATGGTGGGGGAAGAAGGACTCGAACCTTCGAAGCCATACGGCGGCTGATTTACAGTCAGCTCCCTTTGCCACTCGGGACACTCCCCCGTTTTTCGCCAATACGACGCCCCGCCACGATGATGGCTGGACGACCGCTGGTGACGATAGACGTGCGCCCTGTCGAAGGGCTTTCGGCTGGGCCGGTTTATGGCGGAAAGGCCGGGGCAAAGTCAACCAATGGTGTGACAAATCTCCCGCCCATGATCCCTGAAGGTGGATGGCCCACGACCGTCATCAAAATCTTCGGTTCTCAAATTGCCTCCCGAATGTCGGGGGCTCTGATCCGATAGAGTTCGTCGCCGCTCAGAACCGTGATTCAGTTCACAGTCACGCCGTGAGAAGGGTAGCGAGGAAGCTCGCCCGGGCGTGGCGCCACCCTCGCGGCCTCGTTTCCGCACGGTTCGGCCACAAACCTGTTGCCGAAAGTCACCATCCCCTCGCTGAATCGTGATCACCGGGGTTTTCCTTTTGACTGTGCGGGGTTGCATGACGTTACCTGACATCGCTGGGCCAAGGACGACGACGATGTTCGAGACTGTGACTGCGATTTTCGGGTTTCTGAGTGCTGGTATTTTTATCGCCCACGCCATCGATGGCTATCGGTCGGGGCATAACGGCCGCGCCTGAATCGTTTTCCCGACGATTGGATGAACCCGCCGACAATGGCGGGTATTTTACGCGATAGTTGGGTGCGCTCCGGCGCCGCAGCCGGCGCATTTTCCGAACGGATTTAACGTCTCGTCAACATCTTTGCGGAAGCCTGTCGCGACAGGAGGTTGCGCCGTGGCCAAAATCCGCGATTCCAATGCCGGCATCGGACAGCGCTCATCGCGCAGCTACCTGCGGCCGTCCGAGACCGGGCAAACCCGGCTGGCCAACTGGCCGCCGCCTTACCGCGCCAAGGAAAACAAGCCGGTCATCATGAAGCATGAGCCGGGCGAGGTTCCAAAGCGGGCCAAGCCGCGCGGCTGGCGGCTGACGCGGGCAATGTTCTCCGAATTCGCCGACGATTGAGCGATAGACGCGCGCAAGCCGCCCGGCAGCGTTGGCAATGCGGTGTTGCCGGTTGAGCCTTCGCGGCGAGCATGATAGTGCATCGCGCAAGCGCGGGTGTAGCTCAATGGTAGAGCAGCAGCCTTCCAAGCTGAATACGAGGGTTCGATTCCCTTCACCCGCTCCAACACCCCTGGTGCTTTCCGACTGCCCTGGCTTCGAGAAGCCGTCTGCGGCTGCTCATGCGCGTTGCGTCTTGGCGGTTGCCGTCGCCACTCGCCTGGTGGTCAGGGCCAGGGTTGCGGCGGTCACCACGCGGGCAATGATTTCGTCGACGTCGTCGAGATTGCATAGACCGTTGGAGAGCTTGGTCAGACGCTCGCTGTCGCGGATGGTTTGATGCGCCATGGCCAGCGCGAAGTGCAGGCCCCAGTAAATGTCCACCTCCGGCACGTCGGGGAGCGAGCGCTGCATCGCGTTGGCAAACCGCCGCAGGTGGCTGATCTCGCGATTGCGGATCTTGCGGATCGGCGGCACCGCCTCGATCGAGGCGCGGATCATGAAGCGCGCGGCGGTCGCGCCTTCCCGGTCGGGGCCGAGACAGCCGCGCAGGGTCGGCCCCACCAGCGCGCGGATGACCACGTCGATCGGGGCGCGGCCGCCGCCAGCTTCCTCCGCTGCCTTCAATTCGTTCAACCGCTCGCGATTGGTGGCGATACTCCGCGTGACGAACAATTCGGCGATCAACTCGTCCTTGGAGCCGAAGTGGTAGTTGACCGCCGCGAGATTGACGCCGGCCGCGGCGACGATGTCGCGCAGCGTCACCTCGGAGAAGCCCCGCTCGGCATAAAGCTGTTCGGCGGCGTTGAGGATCGCCGTTCGGGTTCGATCTGTCGCCATCGGCTGCCGTGCTTCGTTCTGTCGAGTGGGTTTGTCAGATGCGCCATGCGGGGCGGGCATACCCCAATTCGATCTGGCGATTGCAATTCAAACAGTTGTATGAAACTATCGTTTCATAGTCGCGAATTGTCAATGCGTATCGGCATCAGGCGTTTCGCGGTCGCTGCCTTCGCGTAATCCTCCGATGCTTTCGCGACAATGTCGCGTACGGGCAATCAGGGGGCGAGGCGGTAGCGTGACCCCTCATTTGCAAGACAACCGCGAGGATCCTCCGATGGATTTCAATATATCCGATCGCCAGCGCGAATGGCTCGATCGCGTACGCTCCTTCATGACGAAGCATGTGCGCCCGGCTGAGCCGATTTATCGTCAGCAGGACGAGGCTGGCGAGCGCTGGAAGGTCATTCCGATTATCGAGGAGCTGAAGGAGAAGGCGCGCGCCGAGGGACTGTGGAATATGTTCATGCCGCCGTCCGAACACGAGGACGATGAATTTCACGGCGCCGGGCTGAGCAACCTCGAATACGCCTTGCTTGCCGAAGAGATGGGCCGCGTGAGCTGGTCATCGGAAGTGTTCAACTGCTCCGCGCCGGACACCGGCAACATGGAAGTGCTGATGCGCTACGGCACCAAGGAGCACAAGCGCCAGTGGCTTCGCCCGCTGATGGACGGCAAGATCCGTTCGGTGTTCCTGATGACGGAGCCGGCCGTGGCTTCATCCGATGCCACCAACATCGAAACCAGCATCACGCGCGATGGCGATCACTATGTCATCAACGGCCGCAAGTGGTGGTCGTCGGGCGCGGGCGATCCGCGCTGCAAGATCGGCATCCTGATGGGCAAGACCGATTTCAACGCCGCGCGGCATCAGCAGCAGTCGCAGATTCTGGTGCCGATGGACGCCAAGGGCATCACCATCGAGAAGATGCTGCCGGTGTTCGGCTACGACGATGCGCCGCACGGTCATGCACAGGTTTTGTTCGAGAACGTGCGCGTCCCGGCGAGCAACCTGCTGCTCGGCGAGGGCAGGGGCTTCGAGATCGCGCAGGGCCGTCTCGGTCCGGGGCGCATCCACCACTGCATGCGCACCATCGGCTAGGCCGAGGAAGCGCTGGAGAAGATGGTCAAGCGGCTGTCGGCGCGTACCGCCTTCGGCAAGAAGATCATCGAGCAATCGGTGTGGGAACAGCGCATCG
>CAUJJN010000111.1 GCA_963204905.1 Pseudomonadota bacterium | reverse complement strand
CGCCAAGACCGCGACCTTCATCATCTTCGAGACCCCGGAAGAAGGGATCGGCTTCCCGCTCAGCCTGAACGGGTTGGCGGAGGGCTACGACAAGCTGCCGTAGCGGCGTAAGGCGCGCGGGACACCTGCGACCGGCCATTATCGAGATTTGACGGGATCGCCCCGCCAGCCCCTCCCCTTCGCCGGCAACCGTGCCTATCTTCGGGATTGAGCCTCCCGCTCGCCCCCTTCGGAGCCAGCCATGACCGACATCGCCACAGCCTCCCTGCTCGACCGCGCCAAGCTCGATCGCGACCGGGTGCGCCACGAGGTCGCGCGAGGCCTGAGTGGCGCCGACGACGGCGAACTGTTCCTCGAATACAGCCAGACCGAGGCGCTGGCCTTCGACAATGGCCGCCTCAAGCAGGCCACCTACGACACCGCGCAAGGGTTCGGGCTGCGCGCGGTCAAGGACGACGCGGTCGGCTACGCTCATTCCTCCGACGTGTCGCTGCCGGCGCTCATTCGCGCCGCCGACGCGGTGCAGGCGGTACGCGGCGGCTATCAAGGCACCTTCTCGGCAGCTCCGCAGCACACCAACGTCCGGCTCTATGGCGACGACAATCCGCTCGACGCGCCCGGTTTCGAGGCCAAGGTCAAGCTGCTGGCGGAAATCGACGCCTATGTCCGCGACAGGGACCCACGGGTGCGGCAGGTGTCGGTGAGCCTGGGAGCCACCTGGCAGGTCATCGAAATCCTGCGCGCGGACGGCGAAAGCTATCGTGACATCCGCCCGCTGGTGCGGGTCAATATTTCGGTCGTCGCCGGACAGGGCGACCGCCAGGAGAGCGGCAGCAAGGGCTATGGCGGCCGCGAGGGTTATGCCCGCTTCATCGAGACCAAGGCCTGGCGCGATGCTGCCGACGGCGCGCTGCGCGAAGCCATCGTCAATCTCGATTCGGTCCCGGCTCCGGCCGGCGAGATGGACGTCGTGCTCGGCCCCGGCTGGCCCGGCGTGATGCTGCATGAGGCCGTCGGGCACGGGCTCGAGGGCGACTTCAACCGCAAGCAGACCTCCGCGTTCGCCGGCCTGATGGGCCAGCAGGTGGCCGCCAAGGGCGTCACCGTCGTCGACGACGGTACGATCTCGGCGCGGCGCGGTTCGCTGTCGATCGACGACGAAGGCACCCCGACCAACCGTACAGTGCTGATCGAGGACGGCATTCTGGTCGGTTACATGCAGGACCGCCAGAACGCCCGGCTGATGAACATGAAGCCGACCGGCAATGGTCGCCGCCAGAGCTACGCCCACGTCCCGATGCCGCGCATGACCAACACCTACATGCTGGCCGGTAGCCGCGATCCGGCGGAAATCCTCGCCTCGGTGAAGAATGGCATCTTCGCCGCCAATTTCGGCGGCGGTCAGGTCGATATCACCTCGGGTAAGTATGTGTTCCAGTGCACCGAGGCGTACAAGATCGAGAACGGCAAGCTCGGCGCGCCGCTCAAGGGCGCGATGCTGATCGGCAACGGCCCCACCGACCTGCATCGCATCACCATGATCGGCAACGATCTCGCGCTCGATGACGGCATCGGCACCTGTGGCAAGCAAGGGCAAGGCGTTCCGGTCGGCGTCGGCCAGCCGACATTGCGGATGGATCGCATCACCATCGGGGGCACCGGCTGATGAGCGCCGAAACCACCCGCGTTGCGAAACCGCGACAAAGCTGGCGCTCCTCGATCAGTCAGATCGCAGCCGTTGTGCTGGCGGTGTTTGTCGCCAAGGGCGCGCTGGCCGAGCCGTTCTATGTGCCGTCGGCTTCAATGGAGCCGACGCTCCTGATTGGCGACGCGCTGCTGGCGTCGAAATTCCCCTATGGCTACAGCGCCGCGTCACTGCCGATCCACATCAACGTGCCAGCCACGGAACGCGTGCTCGGACAATTGCCGAAACGCGGCGACGTCGTCGTGTTCCGTTGGCCCGGCGACACCTCGCAGGTCTGGGTCAAGCGCGTGATCGGCTTGCCCGGTGACCATATACAGATGCGCAACGGGCAGGTCTGGCTGAACAGCGCGCCGGTGGAACTCAAGGCCGATGGCCTTGGCGAGGCCGAACGTGACAACGGCACAAGCGATATTGCGCAACGCTACATCGAAACCCTACCGGGCGGCGTGTCGCATCCGATCTTCAAGCTGCGCAAGAACGGCTCGCTCGACAACACGGCGGAGATCATCGTGCCGCCGGGGCATCTGTTCGTGATGGGTGACAACCGCGACAATTCCGCCGACAGCCGCGTTCCGGTTGCCGAAGGCGGCGTCGGACTGCTGCCGGTCGCCGATCTGGTCGGCCGCGTCGACGCCATCGTCGGATCGTGGGACCTCGGCATCCGGAGCCAGCCGGTCTGGACCTGGCTGTCAGGCATTCGCCTGTCGCGCTTCTTCGCGTCGGTGCATTAACCGACGCAACCGCGCGGGAAACATTGCGCCATGCCGATGGACGCCGAGCAATTCCGACGATTGGCGCTTCGCTTCTCCTCACTAGACGCCCTGCTCGACGAAGTGGCGCAGCTCCCTTTACCCGACACATGGATCGTCGCGGGCTGCCTGACCCAGACGGTCTGGAACGTGCAAACGGGTCGCGCGCACGGTTACGGGATCGGCGACTATGACGTGTTTTACTTCGACCCGGACCTGTCGTGGGAGGCCGAAGATCGCGTCATCGCGCGCATGCGCCCAATATCGGAGCGACTGGGAATTGCCGTAGAAATCCGCAATCAGGCGCGGGTGCATCTCTGGTACGCGGCGAAACACGGAACGCCGTATCCGCCCCTGCACCGTTGTGCCGATGGCATCGATCGTTTCCTGACGCGATGCACGCAGGTCGGCCTTCAACGATCCAAACGCGGCGACGAAGTCTATGCGCCTTTCGGCTTCGACGATATCGAGCAGATGATCGTTCGACCGAACACTGCGGCAAATTTTTCTGCCTCGGCTTATGTGGCCAAGGCGGCGCGATGGAAATCACTTTGGCCCGAACTGACAGTACTTCCGCCACCGGGCAAAATGCCATTCTAGGATAGTTCGGGGAAACTATCGCACCACGCCGGAAATGAATCCCGGCTTGCGGTGCGGCGGCTTGATTTCCTTTTTCAGGAAACAGCGCGCTTCATGTCCGGCATAGCCGGGTCTGGCATAGGTCCAGGCACGACACTTGTTGTCGCCGGTGCAGGCCGCCTTGCAGTGCTCCTCGCCCGACGTCCCCTTGATCTCGAAATTGCGATAGTCGCCGCCGCTGCGATCGGTCGACATCTCGATGCCCTTGATGTGAGGCTCGATCACGCCGGCGCCGCGAACCCCGGAAATGCAGCAATCGCTCTGCGATCGCTGCGGCACGCTGCTTTTGAGCCAGCAGAACGCGCCGTCCGCGTGGGTGGGATAGCTGAATGTCCATGACCGGCAGCGCTTGTCGCGCTCGCAGATCAGCGCACAATCCGCCGGGTCGCCCGAGCGCACCGGCGAACGTAGATAATCTCCACCGATCCGATCGAAATTCACTTGGGCGTGAGCCGGAGACATTGCGTCTAGCGAGACGAACGCCAATGCCGTGATGACAAGCGCCATCAATGCTCGAAATAAGGGCGTTCTGAAAATTCCTGTTCTGAAAATGGAGGCGTCCGACATGCCATACCCCTTTCAGCTCTCGAGCGGACACAGCCGGACGCGATTGCCGCCTTTCGGATTCAAGGCACGCGAAGACAACACGGGAGGTGCGTTCAAATCCCTGAAAAACTCAAGCCGCGACGATCCTGATGGGCACCGCAGCAAAAAACATCTAATCGCCATCTTCCTGTACGGCGGATGAACGGCGCTGGCACTTCACGACTTGCTGATGCGCGGCAGATGACCCGGCGCACCGCTGACGGCGGTGCCGCAGATCTCCAGCAGCTTCCGTTACGTCAGCAAATCCGCAACGCTAGAATGCATATTCCTTGTAAACGGGCTCGATCGAGCCGTTCCAGACGCCGTGATACTTTTCGAGCATCTCTTCCGCTGGCGAACGGCCGGCCTCGACGATTTCATCCAGCGCCACCAGATGACGCGTCTCGTCGCGGCCGAGATGGTCGACATGGCCGCGCCGACGCAATCCGGCATGAGCCAGCGTCAGGCATTCCTTGGCGATCTCGAACAGATAGCGATCGCGGATGCGCGCCTTGAAGCCCAAGCGCGGCACATCGTCCCGCAGCGCCTGCCTCTCCTGGGCATTCCAGTGTTTGGCGATGTCCCACGCCGCATCCAGGCTGGTGTCGTCGTAAAGCAGTCCGACCCAAAAAGCCGGGAGCGACGGCAAGCGCCCCCACGGCACGCCGTCGGCGCCGCGCATTTCGAGATAACGCTTCAGGCGGACTTCAGGGAAAATGGTCGAGAGGTGGTTGGCCCAGTCCGACAAGGTCGGGAGTTCGCCGGGAAGCTTCGGATTCTTGCCCTCGAAGAAATCCCGGAACGACGTCCCCGAAACATCGATATAGGTGTCGCCGCGCTTGACGAAATACATCGGAACATCGAGCGCGTAGTCGACCCAGCGCTCGAAACCCATGCCGGGCTCGAACGCCCACGGCAGCATGCCGGCGCGCGCGTTGTCGGTGTCGCGCCATATCTCCGAGCGGAACGAGAGAAAGCCGTTCGGCTTGCCCTCGGTGAACGGCGAATTGGCAAACAGCGCCGTCGCCACCGGTTGCAGCGCCAGCGAGACGCGCAGCTTCTTCACCATGTCGGGTTCGGAGGAGAAGTCGAGATTGGTCTGCACCGTACAGGTCCGGTACATCATGTCGAGGCCGTATTGACCGACCTTGGGCATGTAGCCGGTCATGATCTTGTAACGCCCCTTCGGCATCGCCGGAATCTGCGCCCGTGACCATGACGGCGTCATGCCGAGGCCGAGGAAACGAATGCCGAGCGGCGCGGCCACTTCGCGAACTTGCGCCAGATGCGCCATCAGTTCGGCCTGGGTCTGGTGCACGGTTTCAACCGGCGCGCCGGACAATTCAAACTGCCCACCCGGTTCCAGCGAAATCGCGCCGCCGCCGGTGACGTCATGCAGCCCGATGATATTGTCGCGCTCCATGATCGGCTCCCAGCCGAGCAGAAGCCGCATGCCTTCCAGCAACGCGCCGATACCACGCGGGCCTTCATAGGGTACCGGGTGATGTCCGTTGACGGTAAAGGGTGTCTTCTCGTGCTCGGTACCGATCCGAAATTCGGCCTTCGGCTTGATGCCCGCCTCGAACCACGCCACCAACTCGTCGCGCGAACGCAGCGGCGTCGTATCGGTCTGATCACGCGCCATGAAAAATCCGGGGAAGAACCGCGACACCTGTGTCCGCGCGGTAAAAGACAAGATCGCGGCCAAACGGCACGTGACCGGGTGATGCAGTCAAATTCATCGTGTCGCCGCCGCGCTGGGAGGAACCGGCGTCGTCGCCTGATCACAAGAACAGCCGAGCCGGTCCAGCAGCCCGCACAGCTTCGCGGCATCGCCATCCGACAGCTTGGAGCCGACGTGCCGCTCGATCGCCGCCGAATAGGCGCTCCACATTCGCTTCTGCAAATCGCGACCGGCCTCGGTGATCTCGACGAACAGACCGCGTTTATCCATCTTGCATTCGCGCCGCGCAGCGAGGCCTTCCTCGACCAATCGGTCGATTAGCCGCGACGTCGAATACTGCGGAATCAGCATCTGCTTCTCGAGCTCGACCGGGCGCATCTCGCCGCCGGGCGCTCGTGATAACTCAAGCAACGCGTCATACCAGGCGAGCGGAGGGAATCCCGCCTTCTTCAAATCCAGCTCGACCGCGCCCAGCACTCTCGACTGGATGCGCATCAGTCGTATCCACGCTGCGGTCGCCTCCGTCGATGGCTTGCGTTTCATCCCCTGGTCCATGGTACTGGTCAAAGTCGTAAACTGGCCGGCAAACAGCCCGGCGCGCGGTCTATATATGCACGTGCATCATTCTTGACTATTCCATGCAGGCGCATTTAATCAAGCCATCTCACATACCGACAATCCCCAGGGAGGACAATTCCGATGAAATTGTATTATTCGCCGGGCGCCTGCTCGCTGTCACCGCATATCGCGCTGCTCGAGGCCGGCATTCCCCACGACCTCGTCAAGGTCGACCTCAAGGCCAAGAAGACGGAGGATGGCGGCGATTTCCTCAAGGTCAACCCGAAGGGCCAGGTGCCGACGCTGCAGCTCGACGACGGTGAAATCCTCACCGAAGGCCCGGTTATCGTGCAGGTGATCGCCGACAAGGCTCCCGGCAAGCACCTCGCGGCCGCCTGCGGCACCATTGAGCGTTATCGCTTGCAGGAATGGCTGAACTTCCTCACCAGCGAACTGCACAAGAACTTCAGCCCGCTGTTCGCGCCGGTCCTGAGCGACGAGACCAAGCAGTTCTTCCGCGAGCGCCTGATGGGCAAGTTCAAGCTCATCGACGAAAGGCTCGCCGGGCGCGACTATATGATGGGCAGCCAGTTCACCGTGGCCGACGGCTACCTCTACACCATGCTGCGTTGGGCCGACGCCATGAAGCTCGACCTCGCCGCGCTGAAGAACCTGATGGCCTACAAGGCCCGCGTCGCCGCCCGCCCGCAAGTGCAGGCCGCGCTCAAGAGCGAAGGCCTGGCGTAAGCCACTTCGGATTTGCGAACTACGCAGCAATCAAAAGGGGCCGGATCGATGATCCGGCCCCTTTTTAATTTGCGCGACTTTAACGGTCGTCATGCCAGGCCTTGTGCCGGGTATCCACGTCTTCGCGGAGAGTCGGCAAGCAAGGCGTGGATGGCCGGATCAAGTCCGTCCATGACGGCGTTGTGATTGTAAGTTTACGCCGCCTTCTTCGGCGGGAAACGGCTGTAGAAGGTCTCGCCCTTGGCGGCCATGTCTTCCAGCAGTTTCGGCGGCGTGAAGCGCGAACCGTACTTCGCCTCGAGCTTGTGGCACAGGGCAACAAAATTCTTGGTGCCCATGAAGTCGATGTAGGACAGCGCGCCGCCGGTGAACGGCGCAAAGCCGAAGCCGAGGATCGAGCCGACATCCGCCTCGCGCGGATCGACGATGACGTGATCCTCGACGGTGCGCGCGGCTTCCACCGCCTGCACCACGAGGAAACGCTGTTTCAACTCCTCGACATCCAGCGTATCCGGATCGAGGTGTTTCGGCTGCAACGCCGCGATGCCCGACCACAGCGACTTCTGGCCCTTGCCCTTCTCCGGATAGTCGTAGAAGCCCTTGCCATTCTTGCGGCCGAAGCGGCCGTCCTTCTCGACCATCGTCACCATCAGCTTCTTCTGTTGCTGATCGACGGCATTGGCGCCAAGATCGGCTTCCGTCGCCTTCATGATCTTCAGCACCAGATCAAGCGCGACCTCGTCCGACAACGACAACGGGCCAACCGGCATTCCGGCCATCCGCGCGGTGTTTTCGATCATCGCCGGCGGCACGCCTTCCATCAGCATCTCGAGGCCTTCGGCGGTGAAGCGCAGCACGCAACGGTTGGCAAAGAAACCGCGGGAGTCATTCACCACGATCGGTGTCTTGCTGATCTGCCGCACATAATCGAGCGCGGTGGCCAGCGCGACGTCGCCGGTGTTCTTGCCGAGGATCACCTCCACCAGCATCATCTTCTCGACCGGCGAGAAGAAGTGGATGCCGATGAAGCGCGACTGGTCGGGCCATTCCTCCGCCAGCGAGTTGATCGGCAGGGTCGAGGTGTTGGAGGCGAAGATGGCGTCCTTGCGCAGATACTTCTGCGCCTTGGCGAAGGTCTCCGCCTTCACCTTGCGATCCTCGAACACCGCTTCGATGACGAGGTCGCAATCGGCGATCGTCGCATAGTCGGCGGTCGCGGTGATGCGATTCATCAGCGCGTCGCGATCCGCCTCCTTGGCGCGGCCCTTGGCGACCAGCCCGTCGATAACCGACCTGGCGTGGGCCTTGCCCTTGTCGGCGCTTTCCTGATCACGGTCGATCAACACCACCTCGATGCCGGCCTTGGCCGAAACATAGCCGATGCTGGCACCCATGAAGCCGGCGCCGATCACCGCGAGCTTCTTCACCTTGGTCGGCGGCACGCCGGCAGGACGGCGCGCGCCCTTGTTCAGTTCCTGCATCGACAGGAACAGGCTGCGGATCATCGCCGCCGCTTCCTTGCTGCGCAGGATCTTCGCGAAATAACGCGACTCGATGCGCAGGCCGTTGTCGATGTTGACCAGCAGGCCTTCATAGACGCAGCTCATGATGGCGCGCGCGGCCGGATAGTTGTCGTAGGTCTGGCTGCGATAGAGCGCGTTGGCCGGCGGGAACACGTTCATGCCGGCGGCGGAATACACCGCGCCGCCCGGCAGCTTGAAACCCTTGACGTCCCACGGCTGAACCGGCTTGCCGCCGGCCTTGATCCATTCCTTCGCGGTCTTGATCAGATCGGCGGCGGGCACGATGGCGCCGACGATGTTCGAGGCCTTCGCCTTTGCCAATGTCAGTTGATCGCCCTTAAGCAGAAGTTGGAGCGCCTCGGCCGCCGGCATCATGCGCGGCAGACGTTGCGTGCCGCCGCCACCCGGAAACAGGCCGACCTTGACCTCCGGCAGACCGAGCCGCGTCTTCGGATTGTCTGCCGCGACGCGATAGTGACACGCCAGCGTCAGTTCGAACGCGCCGCCGAGCGCAAGCCCGTTGATCGCCGCGACCCACGGCTTGCCGCAGGTCTCGATGGTGCGCAACGTCTGCGACAGCTTGCGGCTCTCGTCGAACAGCATCTGATTGGCGGCTTCCTCACCCTTGTCCTTGAGCATCGCCGCGTAAGTGCGGTTCATGCCTTCCAGCATGGAAAGGTCGGCGCCGGCGGAGAACGCATCCTTGCCGGAGGTGATGACGACGCCCTTCACCGCCGCGTCGGCCGTGGTCTGCGCGACGATCTGGCCGAGTTCCTCGATGGTCGCGGTATCAAGCACGTTCATCGACTTGCCGGGAATGTCCCACGTCACCAGCGCGATGCCGTCACTGTCGGTTTCGATTTTGAAATTCTGATAAGTCATTGGAAGGCTCCAATCGGAATCTTGACGATCAATATTTGCCGTCATTGCGAGGAGCGTGAGCTCCGAAGCAATCCAGGTTCTTGAAGCAAGGCTGGATTGCTTCGCTTCGCTCGCAATGACGCGGCGAGGCGCTATGTCAGTGTCAGCTCATACCCGTTCGATGATGGTCGCGGTGCCCATGCCGCCGCCGATGCACAACGTCACCAGCGCTGTCTTCAGATCACGCCGCTCCAGTTCGTCGAGCACGGTGCCGAGGATCATCGCGCCGGTCGCGCCGAGCGGATGGCCCATGGCGATGGCGCCGCCGTTGACATTGATCTTGGCGGGATCGATGTCGAACGCCTGGATGTAGCGCAACACAACCGAGGCGAACGCCTCGTTGAGTTCGAACAGGTCGATATCTTCCAGCTTCATGCCGGCGCGGGCCAGCACCTTCTTGGTCACATCGACCGGGCCGGTGAGCATGATCGAAGGCTCGGAGCCGATGTTGGCGAAAGCCTTGATCCGCGCGCGCGGCTTGAGGCCGTGCTTCTTGCCGGCAGCCTCGTTGCCGAGCAGCACTGCGGCCGCACCGTCGACGATGCCGGACGAGTTGCCGGCGTGATGGACGTGCACCACCTTCTCGATTTCCGGATGCGATTGCGTCGCCACCGCATCGAAACCACCCATCGCGCCCATCACTTCAAACGACGGCTGCAACGACGCCAGTGATTGCATGGTGGTGGACGGTCGCATGTGCTCGTCCTTGGCCAGAATGGTCAGACCATTCTGATCCTTCACCGGAATAACCGATTTCTTGAAGTAGCCCTTCTCCCACGACTCGGCGGCGCGCTTCTGGCTCTCCACTGCATAGGCGTCGCAATCGGCGCGCGAGAAGCCGTATTTGGTCGCGATCAGATCGGCGGAAATGCCTTGCGGCAGGAAGTAGGACGGCACCGCAATGGAGGGGTCCATCGGCCACGCCGTTCCGGACGACAGGATGCCGACGCGGCTCATAGATTCCGCGCCGCCGCCGATGGTCAGGTCGTGCTGGCCCGCCATCACCTGCGCCGCCGCGAAATTCACGGCATCGAGACCCGAGGCGCAGAACCGGCTGATCTGAATGCCCGGCACGTCGTTGCCCAGGCCGGCCTGCAAGGCGGCGAAGCGGGAGATATCGCCGCCAGCTTCGCCAACCGGATCGACCACGCCGAGGATGACGTCATCGATGCTGCCAGCGGCAAGGTTGTTGCGCTCCTTGATCGCCTTGAGCGGCGCGGTGGCCAGCGCCAGCGCTGTGACCTCGTGCAGCGAGCCGTCGGACTTGCCTTTGCCGCGCGGCGTGCGGACATGATCGTAGATATAGGCTTCAGCCATCGTTTTCTCCCGTTTCGGTCTCGATCGCTTCACGAGCGAGACGAATTGTTTAAGGCCCGATCAAACTTAGAGAGCGTCATTGCGAGCG
>CAUJJN010000110.1 GCA_963204905.1 Pseudomonadota bacterium | reverse complement strand
GCGGACGCGCAAGTTGCTGCGGATTGTTGCGCAGCCGCTCGGCGAGTTGTTGCAAAAACTTGTCGAGCGCCGCGCGCAGATTTTCCGTGAGCTTCTTGATCTCCTCGTCGCTGGCACCGCGCTCCAGAGCCTGCTTCAAGGCCTCCTGCGCGGCGCGCAGCGCCTTGTCGACATCGGTGATGTCGCTGTCCTCAATCGACACCGCGAGCGCCCACAGGCTGGCCACCACTTCGCGCAACGCATCATCGGTGCGCGCGCGCTCTGCCTGCCGCGTCACCGCCCGCAGGCCGAGATACTGACCCGCGTCAGGCATGAAGGCTTCCGGCGCGATCAGCAAAGCTTTCAACGCCACGTCCACCAGCGGCCCTTGATTGGCATCCAGCGCCAGATTGCGCCGCTGTTCGATCAAGGCCCGCGCCAACGGCTTCGTGAACACCCGCTCCGGCAGCCGCACCGCATAGGCTTCGCTGCGGCCCTCGTTGCCGGCCTCGTCGCGCGCCGTCAGCGTCATCGTCATTTCGGCTCCGGCGTAAGGATCTTCGCCGAAATCCTTGACGGTCTGGCCGATGCCCTTGCGGGTGCGCGCGTTCGGCAGCGCGAGCGCCAGCTGCGGCAGAGCGAACAGCGGCCGCGCCGCCATCGCCTCGCCGCCGCCGCCGCCGGCCGGCGGATCGTCCGCACGCGCGGCAAAACTGGCATGGGCTTCGGTGACGCCATAGTCGTCGTCGATCTGATAGGTCAATTGCAGCGAGCCGCGAGCCTGCCGTTCCGGATCCTTGACAAGCGAGATGGTCGGCGGCCGGTCAGGCACCGCTGTAAAGGCCCAACGTGGCTGCCCTGCGGGCGAACGAACCTGCGCGGTGCCGTCCCCGGCGATGGTGAAATGACGTTCGCTGGTGCCTTGGGGCGCATCAGTGGCCGGCGGCGCTTCGGTGACACCTCCGGCGATGGCGACATCGAGATTTCCGCCGCTGGAGCGGACCAGCAAGGTGCTGCCCACCGGAACGGATAGCGGCGCGCCATCCCCGCTGGCGGCATCCTTGTTGGCGGCGGAGAGAATGACCGGTGGCTTGCCGGTGTAGGATGGCGGCGTCACCCAGGCATCGACGCGGACATTGGCCGGCGCGAGCACGCCGTTCCAGTCGAACGCCGCCGCGACCCGCGCCATGTGGTCACCGCCGGCGGCGACATAAGTGGCGAGCATCAGCAAAACCACCAAGGCGCGCACGGCCCACGGATCATGCAGCGCCAGGCGCGGCGACGGCAGGCCGGCGCGAATCCGCTTCAGCGAAGCCAGTGTGCGTTGCCGCTGCGCCTGCCACAGCGCCAGCGCGACCGGGTCCTGCGACGACACCGTATCGGCCAACGCCGTCACCGGGCGATGACGGATGCCGCTGCCATGATCGAGCCGACGCAAGGCCTCGTCGCGGCGCGGCCAGCGGAACCGGATCAGCGGCACCAGCGCCGCGAGACCGAGCACCGAGAACAGGGCCAATCCAACAATGCGTGCGACAAACGGTAGCGCCAGCCACAGGCCGGCCCAGGAGACCGCGAGGAACAGGCCGACGACACAGAGAATGCGGGCCGCGTGGGGCCAGCCACGCTCCCAGGCCAGCGCCCAGGTCGCGCGGCGCACCGCCTGTTCCAACACGGCGCTCGCGGGCGGCGGCGCGGACGTCGCGGCCTCGCGAAGCGGATCGGACGGATCAGGTGCGGTGGCGCTCAATCAGCTCTCCGGCGAACTTCGAAGAAAGCGAGAGCATCCTAGCACAACGGCGGCAATGAGGCACGGCCCGCGCGGGGCGCGGCCGCCAAACCTGCATCCCCCGCAGAGGTGACGAACCCGGGTCCCTATCACAACCAGGGGGCGGGCTTGTCCATCGCGATCAGCTGATCGACATCGATGCGCGGGCGGACCACGGCATACTGATCGTCCTTCACCAGCACCTCGGGCACCAGCGGCCGGGTGTTGTAGGTGCCGGCCTGCACGGCGCCATAGGCGCCGGCAGTCATGATCGCCAGCAGATCGCCCGCCTGCGGCTCCGGCAGGGTGCGGCCGAGCGCCAGATAATCACCGGTCTCGCAGACCGGGCCGACCACGTCCGCCACCAGCACCGGCGCGTCGGGCGCCGCGGCGCGCACCGGCATGATCTGGTGATAGGCCTCGTACAAGGTCGGGCGGATCAGGTCGTTCATCGCGGCGTCGATGATGACAAAGTTGCGCGCGTCGCCACGCTTCACATAGATCACGCGCGTCACCAGAATCCCGGCATTGCCGACGATCATGCGGCCCGGCTCGAACATCAGCGTGCAGCCGAGATTGTGCGTCACGCGCTTGACCATCGCCGCATAAGCCAACGGCTCCGGCGGCGCGGCGCGATCCTCGTAATAGGGCACGCCAAGCCCGCCGCCGAAATCGACATGGGTGATGGTGTGGCCATCGCCACGCAGGACGGTGACGAACTCCGCGAGCAAGCGGAACGCCGCCTCCATCGGGGCGAGATCGGTGATCTGGCTGCCGATGTGCATGTCGACGCCGCTGACCGCGATGCCGGGCAGCGTCGCCGCCTTGGCGTAGACCTCGCGCGCGCGCGCGATCGGAATGCCGAACTTGTTCTCGGACTTGCCGGTGGAGATTTTCGCGTGGGTTCCGGAATCGACATCCGGATTGACGCGGATCGAGATGTGCGCGGTGCGCTCCATCTGCGCGGCGATCTGCGACAGCAACTCCAGCTCGGGTTCGGATTCGATATTGATGCAGCGGATGCCGTGCGACACCGCGAGCCGCAATTCGTCCGCCGTCTTGCCGACGCCGGAAAACAAAATCTTGTCGGCCGGAATGCCCGCCGCCAATGCGCGCTTGAGTTCGCCGCCGGACACCACGTCGGCGCCGGCGCCAAGCTTCGCCAGCGTGCGGAGCACCGACTGGTTCGAGTTGGCCTTCATCGCATAGCAGACCAGATGGTCAGTGCCGGCGAAGGCTTCGGTAAAGACGCGGTAATGGCGCTCCAGCGTCGCGGTCGAGTAACAATAGAACGGTGTTCCGACCGCGTCCGCGACCGCGGACAGGTTGACGGCCTCGGCGTGCAGCACGCCGTCGCGATAGTCGAAATGGCGCATGGGCGCTTAGTCCAGGATCGGATCGAGAACGAACGATCGTTTGCGGCCCTTCGCCGCCGCCGGCTCGCGGTTCTGGTCGGCCGTCGGATTGAACACGCTGCCCAGCTCCGGAGGCGCTTCCTGCGACGCGGTCGGCTGCGGCGCATTGGGCGGCAAATCAAGCGGACCCTTTCGCCCGCAACCGGCCAGCGCCAGCGTCGCGGCGGTCAACAAGACAACCGCCCATCGGGACGAGACCGGGTGAGAGATACGGCTCACAGCTGAGTTCCCCAAAAATCCGGCGCCACCATACAAAGATTGAATGGCGCTGGCGAGCCCCGCCGCAGCGGGAAATTTCGCCTAATTATCGCGAGCGGCCTGATTTTTGCTCTTTTTCCAAGCGTTTGAGCCAGGCCTTGGCTTGCGCGCGGACATTCTTCGGCGCGGTGCCGCCATAGCTGACGCGGCTTTTCACCGAGGCTTCCACCGACAGCACGTCGAGCACCGCGGCCGTGATCTTCGGCTCGACCGCCTGCATGTCCTTCAGCGGCAGATCATGCAACGCCACGCCCTGCTTCGAGGCGATCCCGACGATGCGCCCGGTGACGTGATGGGCGTCGCGGAACGGCATCTTCAGGGTGCGCACCAGCCAGTCGGCGAGATCGGTCGCGGTGGCGTAGCCCTCGCCGGCCGCGAGCTTCATGCGGGCTTCATCTGGCACCAGGTCGCGCACCATGCCGGCGATGGCGCGGATCGCCAGCGAGATCGCGGCGAAGCCTTCCATCGCGCCTTCCTTGTCTTCCTGCATATCCTTTTGATAGGTCAGCGGCAGCCCCTTCATGACGATCAGCAGCGCGTTGAGCGAGCCGATGACGCGACCGGTCTTGGCGCGCACCAGTTCTGCGGCGTCGGGATTGCGCTTCTGCGGCATGATCGAGGAGCCGCTGGTGAACTTGTCGGAGAGCCGCACCAGGCCGACCAGCGGCGAGGTCCAGATCACGATCTCCTCGGCGATGCGCGACAGATGCACTGACGCGATCGAAGACGCCGCCAGCGTCTCCAGCACGAAATCGCGATCCGATACCGCATCGAGCGAATTGGCCATCGGGCGATCGAAACCCAGCGCCTTCGCGGTGGCATGGCGATCGATCGGGAATGAGGTGCCGGCCAATGCCGCCGCGCCGAGCGGGCTTTCGTTGAGCCGCTTGCGCGCATCACTGAAGCGGCCACGGTCGCGCGCGGTCATCTCGACATAAGCGAGGAGGTGATGGCCGAAGGTCACCGGCTGCGCCGTCTGCAAATGGGTGAAGCCGGGCATCACGGTGTCGGCGTGTTCAAGCGCACGCTCCGCCAGCGCCTGCTGCAAACCGGCGAGCGCCGCGTCGATCGCGTCGATGGTGTCGCGCACGAACAGCCGGAAATCGGTCGCCACCTGATCGTTGCGCGAGCGCGCGGTGTGCAGCCGCCCGGCCGCCGGGCCGATCAATTCGCTCAACCGGCTCTCGACATTCATGTGAATGTCTTCCAGCGCGCGCTTGAAGGTGAATTTGTCCGCCACGATCTCTGACAAAATCGTGTCTAGACCTTTGGCGATGTTTTTTGCATCACTCGCGGTGATAATGCCCTGCGCGGCAAGCATGGCGGCGTGCGCCTTGGATGCGGCGATATCCTGCGCGTAAAGGTGGCGATCGACGTCGATGGAGACGTTGATTTCCTCCATGATCGCGTCGGGTCCGTCTTCGAACCTGCCGCCCCACATCTTGTTGCTCATGCTTGTCGCTCTTGTCTCGTCGCTTTTGGTCTTGCCGCTCGATCTGTCCGGCACGGGCGGGATCGGCGATTCCGCTTTGCGCCCGGCTTGCCGTATAAACCCCTGCATAGCCGCATCACACCCCGGATGACAAACGATATGCCCGACAATCCGCCTGCCCGCCCCGCCGCCCGCCGCCTGCCGCTGCTGCTCAGCGCCATCGCGGCCGGCGCCATCGTCGGCTACGGCATCGTCACCCAGTGGAACGCCAAGCAGCAAAATGCCGGCGGGGACCCGGATTGCGCGAGTGCCATGACGGTGGCGAAGAAGGTCGCGCCACTGGCGACCGGCGAAGTCGCGGCGCTGACCATGGTTCAGAAGCCGATGAAGATGCCCGATCTGGCCTTCGACGACGGCCAGGGCAACCCGAAAAAGCTCTCCGACTGGCGCGGCAAGACCGTGCTGCTCAACCTGTGGGCGACGTGGTGCGTGCCGTGCCGCAAGGAAATGCCGGCGCTGGAACGGCTGGAGGCCAAGCTCGGCGGCGACAAGTTCCAGGTGGTCGCCGTCAATATCGACACCCGCGACCTCGAGAAACCGAAAGCCTTCCTCAAGGACGCCAACCTGACCCGGCTCGGCAACTTCAGCGACGCCAAGGCCAGGGTGTTCCAGGATCTCAAGAGCATCGGCCTCGCGCTCGGCATGCCGACCTCGGTGCTGATCGACGGCAAGGGCTGCCAGATCGGCAACATGGCCGGCCCCGCCGAATGGGACAGCGAGGACGCCATCAAGCTGATCCAGGCGACGATCGGGCAGTAAGCAGCAACCTCAACTCTATTTCCGTCATTGCGAGCGAAACGAAGCAATCCAGTCTTTAGGGGCTGGATTGCTTCGTCACTGGCGCTCCTCGCAATGACGGAAAGCCCTTGACGCCCTGGACCGCGCGCTTATACTTAACCATATGGTTTACTATCAAATCGACCCGCTCGACCGCACCTTTGCCGCGCTGGCGGACCCGACCCGCCGCGCGCTGCTGGCGCAACTGCAAGACCGCGACGGCGCGACCGTGAGCGAATTGGCGAAGCCGTTCGCGATGTCGTTGCCGGCGGTGATGAAGCATCTCGACGTCCTCTCGGATGCCGGCCTGATCGCGCGCAGCAAGGTCGGCCGCGCAGTCACCTGCCGCCTGACCGCCGGCCCGATGGAAGACGCCATGCAGTGGCTCACTCGCTATCAGCGGTTCTGGACCGAACAACTCGACCGTCTCGCAGCCTTTGTGGAGGACGACGCGTGCTTACCCAACCCAGCCTCACCCTCAACCGCCGGATCAATGCGACGCCCGAAAAAGTCTTCGCGGCGTGGGTCGATCCCGAAAAAATAGTCCACTGGTTCGGACCCGCGCACACCATCGTCGGATCGGTGCAGGCCGACATGGACGTCCGCGTCGGCGGCCGCTTTCGCATTCGCTTCAGAACCAACGACGGCGAGACGCACGAGGTCGGCGGCGCCTATCGCGACGTCACGCCGCCGCAGCGCCTCGTCTTCAGTTGGGCGTGGCACTCGACGCCTGAGCGCGAGTCGCTCGTCACCGTGACGCTGCGACCAGACGGCAACGGCACGCTGCTCTCGCTCAACCATGCCCGGTTCTTCGACGAGGCCGCGCGCGACGGCCACGAACGCGGCTGGACCGGCACCCTCGACAAGCTCGAGCGGTTATTCACCTGACGACATCGAACGGGAGAACACCATGCAACAACACAATGTCGTGTCCCGAAACGAATGGCTCGCGGCCCGCAAGCTACACCTCGCACGCGAGAAGGAACTGACGCACCTGCGCGACGCGATCAGCGCGGAACGGCGCGCGCTGCCCTGGATGAAAATCGAGAAGACCTACGTTTTCGAGTCACCGGCCGGCCCGAAATCGCTCGTCGATCTGTTCGGCGACAAGAGCCAGTTGATCGTCAATCACTTCATGCTGGCCCCTGGCTGGAAGGAAGGCTGCGTCGGCTGCTCGTTCGGCGCCGATCATGTCGAAGGCGCGCTGGTGCATTTGGCGCAGCGTGATGTCGCCTATGTCGCGGTGTCGCGCGCGCCGCTTTCGGAGATCGAAGCCTACAAACAGCGCATGGGCTGGCACTTCGACTGGGTGTCGTCGTTCGGCAGCGATTTCAATTACGACTTTCATGTCTCCTTTACGCCGGAGCAACTCGCCTCCCACAACGCCGAATACAATTACCAGATGATCGATCCCGGCATCGAGGAACTGCCCGGCTACAGCGTATTCGCGAAGAACGAAACGGGAGAGGTGTTCCACACCTATTCCGCTTTCGCACGCGGCGGGGAAGCGCTGCTCGGCACCTACGCCTTGCTCGACATGACGCCGAAGGGACGCGGCGAACTGCTCAACGGCAATCTGACCGACTGGGTCAAGCGTCACGACGAATATGCCGCCACCGGCAATGCCGGCGCCTGTTGCCATTCCTGATCACAACCAAAAGGACGCCTCATGCAGTATGTCGACGGCTTCATCCTTCCCGTGCCGAAAAGGAACCTCAGGGCCTATCGCGCGCTGGCGCGCTCCGCCGCGAAAATCTGGAAGGAATACGGCGCGCTGGACTATCGCGAATGCGTCGCGGAGGACGTCAAGGTCGGCAAGTGGACGTCGTTTCCGCGCAGCGTGAAGCTGAAGCCGAATGAGACCGTGATCTTCTCGTGGATCACCTACAAGTCGCGCAAGCATCGCGACAGGGTCAACGCCAAGGTGATGAAGGACCCGCGTATCGCTGGCTTAGACCCGAAGACCATGCCGTTCGACGCCAAACGCATGATCTACGGCGGATTCGAAACCCTGGTGAAGCTGTAACCCGCATTCATCACAGTCCCGGAGCAAAGCGATGACAGAACATGGCAACTTCCACTGGAACGAATTCGTCACCCGCGACCCGGAAGGCTTCAAGGCGTTTTACGCCAGAACAGTCGGCTGGACTTATGAAGCGCAGACCCAGCCCGGCGGCGAACGCTATTGGCTGATCTTCGCCAGCGGCAGGCCGGTCGGAGGAATCTTCCCAACCAACCAGCCCGGTTTCGAAGGCGTTCCCGACGGCTGGATGCCGTATCTCGCCGTCGACGATGTCGATGCGCGCGTCGAGAAAGCGGTGGCCGCCGGCGCGCAATTGATGAAGCCGATCTTCGAAATTCCGAATGTCGGCCGGATGGCGATCCTGATGCAGCCGGGCGGGATCGGCGTCGGCTGGATCACGCCGGTGCCGGGCGAGTGCGGGCAATCGGCCTGACAAAAAATCGAGCGTCCGTCCACGCGGGGCGCATCACCTCAGCTTTGCAGGGATATCCAACATGACCTCGATCACGCCGTTTCTCTGGTTCGACAACAACGTTCCGGAGGCCGTCGCTTTCTACAAATCGGTGTTTCCCAACGCCAAGGTCGAAACCGTTAACGACTTCATGGCGACGTTCGAGCTGGAGGGACAGCGATTCAACGCCCTCAACGGCGGGCCGAGGTTCAAGTTCAACGAAGCGGTGTCGTTCTTCATCAGCGTCGAGACGCAGGACGAAGTGGATTACTTCTGGACGCGGCTCACCGCCGATGGCGGCGAAGAATCGCAATGCGGTTGGCTCAAGGATAAATTCGGCCTGTCATGGCAAGTGGTGCCGACAATTCTGGGCCGCCGTCTCAGCGACCCTGATCGTCAAAAGGCCAATCGCGCGATGCAGGCGATGCTGAAAATGCGCAAGATCGTCATCGCTGATATCGAGAAGGCCTTCTCAGGCTGAAATATCGACGTTGCTGCCGATGCCCGGCGCATTGTTGGCCGCCGGCCCCTTTGCGGGCGCCAGCAGTTGTAGTACCTGCGCCTGCGCGTCGAGATTCATCTTCAACACGCGCGTCGCCACCTGCGATTGCGTGTTGGACGCCATCATGCCGACGGCGGCTGTCACGAGACTCATATCCATACGCACGACTCCACAGTCCCGTTCTAGTGGGTGGAAGTTAACGAAATCTGGCCGAAACCGTCATTCCGAGGGGTGAAGCGACAAAGCAATCCAGCTATCTAAAAACAGACTGGATTGCTTCGCTACGCTCGCAATGACGAAATAGACGCTGCGGAACAGACCGCGAGATCAGCGCGTCGGCACCGGCTTGTCGCCGCGATAGTCGTAGAAGCCGCGCTGCGTCTTGCGGCCGAGCCAGCCGGCTTCGACGTATTTCACCAGCAGCGGGCATGGCCGGTACTTCGAATCCGACAGCCCGTCGTGCAGCACCTGCATGATCGACAGGCAGGTGTCGAGGCCGATGAAGTCGGCCAGCTCCAGAGGCCCCATCGGATGATGTGCGCCGAGTTTCATCGCGGCATCGATGGCCTCGACGTTGCCGACGCCTTCATACAGCGTGTAGATCGCCTCGTTGATCATCGGCAGCAGGATGCGGTTGACGATGAAGGCCGGAAAATCCTCCGATACCGCGATCTGCTTGTCGAGCGAGGTGACGAATGCGCGCGCGCTGTCGAAGGTGGCGTCGTCGGTGGCGATGCCGCGCACCAGTTCGACCAGCTCCATCACCGGCACCGGATTCATGAAGTGAATGCCGATGAAACGCTCAGGCCTGTCGGTCGAGGCCGCGAGCCGCGTGATCGAGATCGACGACGTGTTCGATCCGATAATCGCCTCGGGTTTCAGAATCGCGCACAGATCCTGAAAAATCTTGCGCTTGACGTCTTCCTTTTCGACCGCGGTTTCGATCACCAGATCGCAATTCGCCAGGCCGTCGAGGCTTTCCACGGCTTCGATCCGGCTCAGCGCCTGCTTGTGCGCCGCCTCGGTGATGGTCTTCTTGGCGGCCTGCCGGGTGAGGTTGCCATTGATGGTCGCCATCGCCGACTTCAAGCGATCCGGCGAGACGTCGTAGAGCGCCACGTCATATCCGGCCAGCGCCGCGACATGCGCAATGCCGTTGCCCATCTGACCCGAGCCGATCACGCCGACCTTCTTGATCATACCGCCATCTCGTTATTTCTGCCGTCGAAGCCGTGGCATGGAATGCCGTTCCGCTTCATTCTGGCATAAACGTCGGCCGGAGTCCGCTCCGGCCGACCTATGCTTTGGGCTTAGCGCCCGGCCTTGGTCAATTCCTCGGTGAGTTCAGGCACGGCCTGATAAAGATCCGCAACCAGACCGTAATCGGCAACCTGGAAGATCGGCGCGTCTTCGTCCTTGTTGATCGCGACGATCACCTTGGAATCCTTCATGCCGGCGAGATGCTGGATCGCGCCGGAAATGCCGATCGCGACATACAGCTCCGGCGCCACCACCTTGCCGGTCTGGCCGACCTGCCAGTCGTTCGGTGCGTAACCCGCGTCCACCGCCGCGCGCGAGGCGCCGACGCCGGCACCAAGCTTGTCCGCCAGCGGCTCGATATATTTGGCGAAGTTCTCGCGGCTCTGCATCGCGCGACCACCGGAGACGATGATCTTGGCCGAGGTCAGTTCGGGGCGGTCGCTCTTGGCGACCTCCTCACCGACAAAGCTCGACAGGGCCGGATCGGCCACGGCCGCCACGCTCTCCACCGCCGCGCTGCCACCCTCGCCGGCCGCGGCGAAGGTCGAGGTGCGCACGGTGATGACCTTCTTGGCGTCCTTCGACTTCACGGTCTGGATCGCATTGCCGGCATAGATCGGCCGCTCATAGGTATCCGGCGCGACCACCTTGGTGATCTCCGACACCTGCATGACATCGAGCAGCGCAGCGACGCGCGGCATCACGTTCTTGAAGCGTGAAGTCGCGGGCGCGACGAAAGCGTCGTAATTCGGCGCCAGCGAGACGATCAATGCCGCGAGAGGCTCCGCCAGATCATGCGCATAGGCAGCGCCGTCGGCCAGCAGCACCTTCGCCACACCGTTAAGCTTGGCCGCGGCATCCGCCGCGCCCTTGGCATTCTCGCCGGCGACCAGCACATGCACCTCTGCGCCGAGTTCGGCGGCGGCGGTGAGCGCCTTGTTGGTCGCGTCCTTGAGCGAGTTGTTGTCGTGTTCAGCAATCAGCAGTGTGGTCATCAGATCACCCCAGCTTCGTTCTTGAGTTTCGCGACTAGCTCAGCGACGTCCTTCACCTTGACGCCAGCCTTGCGGCCACCGGGTTCCGTCGTCTTGAGCACTTCGAGACGCGGCGTGAGATCGACGCCGTAATCCGCGGCGGTCTTGTCTGCGATCGGCTTCTTCTTCGCCTTCATGATGTTCGGCAACGACGCGTAGCGCGGCTCGTTGAGCCGCAGGTCGGTGGTGACGATCGAGGGCCCCTTCAACTTTACCGTCTGCAAGCCACCGTCGACTTCGCGCGTCACCTTGAAGTCGCTTCCTTCGACCTCGAGCTTGGAGGCGAAGGTCGCCTGCGACCAGCCGAGCAACGCGGCCAGCATCTGGCCGGTCTGGTTGCTGTCGTCATCGATCGCCTGCTTGCCGAGAATCACAAGACCCGGCTTCTCCTCGTCCACCACGGCCTTGAGCAGCTTGGCCACCGCCAGTGGCTCGACGTTACCCTCGGCCTTGATCAGGATGCCGCGATCGGCGCCCATGGCGAGGCCAGTGCGGATGGTCTCCGACGCTTGCGCGGGGCCGATCGACACCACCACCACCTCGGTCGCCTTGCCCGTCTCTTTCAGGCGCAGGGCTTCCTCGACCGCGATCTCATCGAACGGATTCATCGACATCTTGACGTTGGCGAGCTCAACGCCCGACCCGTCGCTCTTGACGCGGACCTTGACGTTGTAATCAACCACGCGCTTGACCGGCACCAGAACCTTCATCGATCCTCTTTCGTATTGGGTTTGATTGTTCGGCTTTGCAATATCAGCTTGGCGCGGAACCTAGATCGCCCGCCAATCGCGGTCAACCGGGCTGAAAAGCAGCCATAAATCCGGCTCCGGCGGTTCCGTTCGCATTCCGCTCAGCGGTTTTGTCCCGGCACCCAGAGCACGTCGCCCGCGCCGTTGCCGTTGGCGACGCGCGCCGCCACGAAGAGGAAATCCGACAGCCGATTCAGGTAATGAATAACCGCCGGACTGACTTTTTCGTTCGGCTGCGCCGCGAGTTCCACTGTCAGGCGTTCCGCCCGGCGGCAAACCGTCCGCGCCAGATGAAGGTAAGCCGCTGCCGCGACACCGCCCGGCAGAATGAAGGACGTCAATGGAGCGAGATTGGCGTTGAGCGCGTCAATATCGCGCTCCAGCCGCTCGACCTGGCTCGCCACGACCCGCAACCGTTCGGCCTTGCCCTCGCGCTCCGGCACCGCCAGATCGGCCCCGAGATCGAACAAGTCGTTCTGGATCCGGCCCAGCATGGCATCGAGGTCGGGCGCCTCCGCGAGATGCAGACGGACGACGCCGAGCACGGCGTTGGCCTCATCGGTGGTTCCATAGGCGGCGACCCGCAGGTCATACTTGGCGCGCCGCTCGCCGCTGCCCAGCGCCGTGCTGCCGTCGTCGCCGGTACGGGTATAGATGCGGTTCAGCGTGACCATGCCTACCGTCCCATCGCCCACACCGCCGCCATGGCAATGATGATCGCCACGAACTGCAACAGCACCCGCATCCGCATCAGCTTCTGCGAACGGTTGGGCGAGCCGCCGCGCATCATGTTGAGCAGGCCGAGCAACAGGACCACGGTGACGGCGATCAGCGCGATCGGCAGGAGAAATGAGGCAAGGAAAGTCGTCATCGCCGTTCCATACACCCCCGCCACCGGCTCGCCAATGGCGGATTCCGGCATTCCCGATGCAACAAACCGAGCTTTCAACGGTTGTGATGAAGCGGGCATCTTTCGCGGCCGGACTGGTGGGCCATCGCGGAAATTCCTAAAGAAAGAAAGTATTATCGGATTGCCGCCTTCGATTCGAAGACCGGGGTAAGACGTGAAGCTGCTTCGCCGCCTCTACACGATCGGATTTGATGCCTTCTATACGTTCCTGGCCGACGACGGCTGGGCCATTGCCAGTCATATCGCGCTGTCGACCCTGATGGCGCTGTTTCCATTTCTGATCGTGCTGACGTCGCTCGCCGGCTTTTTCGGCTCGAAGGATCTGGCCGACCAATCAGCGCAGTTGATGCTGCAAGTCCTTCCGCTGGAAGTGGCCAACACACTCTCCAGCGAGATTCACAACGTCTTGACCACCACACGCGGCGACGCGTTGACTATCGGTGCGGCGCTGGCGCTCTACTTCGCGTCGAACGGCGTCGAGAGCCTGCGGGTCGCGCTCAACCGCGCTTATGCCGTGACCGAACAGCGGAGCTGGTACTGGCTGCGGCTGGAGTCGATCGGATACACACTGGTCGCCGCCGCCACCGCGCTGCTGCTGGCCCTTCTGATCGTGCTTGGACCGCTGATCCTTGAAACCGCGCGCCGCTACATTCCCTTGCTGGTCGAATCCAACGAACGCATGCTGACGCTGACGCGCTACGGCATCGCGATTCCCGCGATGGTCGTCGCGCTGCTTATCCTGCACGCATGGTTGCCGGCGGGCCGGCGCAGTTTCGCGCAGATACTTCCGGGCATTGTGTTCACGATGGGGGCCTCGCTGGTGGCGAGCATCGGCTTCGGCCTCTATCTGGCGCGCTTCGCCAGCAACTATGTCTCGATGTATGCAGGTCTCGCGTCGGTGATCATCGCGCTGGTGTTCCTGTATTTTCTCGCGGCGATCTTCGTACTCGGCGGCGAACTCAACGCCGCGATCATGAAGTGGCGGCGGTCGCGTGGTGACGCACCGCAAGCAGCGTCGTCGCCAGCGCGCGAGGAGACACCGGCTTGAGCAGGAAGGCGTCGGCGCCCGCCTTTCGCGCCGAAGCCTTGTCGGTATCCTTGCCGGAAATTCCGATGATCGGAATGCCGCGCTGATCGGAACGCAAAGCCCGGATACGCCGGATCGCCTCGATGCCGTCGATGCCCGGCAACACCATGTCCATCAGCACCGCGTCGAACCCGCCCTGCGCCACCCGCTCGGCGGCGATCTCGCCGCGCCCGATGAATTCAGCGTGATGGCCAAGCTCGGTGAGAATGGCATTGAGCACCACACGCCCGAACGGATTGTCCTCGACGCTGAGAATCCGCAAGCCGCCCACCGCGTCGGCCAAACCGTCGGCGCACGGACCGGCCACGACCGGCGCATCCGCCGGTTTCAGCGCGACCGTCAACGTGAACACCGCGCCACCCTCCTTGCGTGACGCGACGATGATATCGCCGCCCATGGCGCGCGCCAGCTGCTTGACCGATGATAGCCCCAGCCCGGCGCCACCGAAGCGCGCGGCGATACCGACATTCGCCTGCGAGAATGGCCGAAACAGCCGCTTGATTTCCGCGAGCGTCAGGCCGATGCCGCTGTCCGACACCGCGAAGGTCGCCACGATATTGCCCTTCGACGCGCGCGCCGTCACCTTGAGGCCGACATCGCCTTCCGACGTGAACTTCACCGCATTGTCGACGAGATTTTCCAGCGCCGCGCGCAACCGCACCGGATCGCCGGTGACGAAAGCCGGTAACCGCTCGGAAATCCGCACGCGCGATTGCAGGCCCCTGGCAGCCGCGCGCCCGGTCAGCGAATCCCCGACACTGCGCGCCACCGCGCGCAGATCGAAGAAATCCTGCCGCGCCTCGAGCCCGCCGCCCTTCGCGCGGCTGCGCGCCGCATCGACGAACAACGTCGCCAGCCCGGCGAGATGCTCCGCGCTTGCCTTGATGGTGTCGACCCAACGCCGCTCGCGCTCGCCGAGATCGGATGTGGCCAACAGATCGCTGACCGCGAGAATCCCGGTCAGCGGCGTGCGCACTTCATGGGCGAACACCGCCAGCGCCGCTTCAACCGTGGTCGGAGAATCGGGGCCGACGCCACGCAGTGCCGGCGTCTTCCGACCGATCGGCTTCGATGCCGGGCCACGCTTCGTCGCCGCCGGTTTGCCCGGCGCGCGCTTGCCTCGCGGTGCCCGTGATGTGAGCGCCATGATGTCCCCCAACCTCAGGTTCATAGCATGGCGGCATAGGCCAGCACGAGCGGACCCGCGGCGTTTTCAACCGTCCCGGTTACAGACCGACCCGCCGGCGAACGTCGGCTGGCGAAGCGCCCTCGGCGCGCAATTCCCGCAAACCGGTCGCTCTGGTCGATTTCGACAGCTTCGCGCCGGAGGCGTCCCGCACCAACGGGTGATGGCGGTAACGGGGGGAGGGCAGATCGAGCAATTGTTGCAACAGGCGATGAACACTGGTGGCCCAGAACAGATCCTGCCCGCGCACCACGTCCGTCGCCCCCTGCAACGCATCGTCCATCACCACCGCGAGGTGATAGCTCGCCGGTGTATCCTTGCGAGCGAGGATCACGTCGCCCCATGCCTCCGGCCGCGCGGTCACGACGCCGGTTTCGCCATTGGGACCCACGCCGTCCTCCGTCCAGTCCAGCGCCCCAACGCCGGCCAGCGCCGCCGCCATGTCGAGCCGCAATGCGTAAGGGGCGCCGGACGCCATCAACGCTTCGCGCTCGCGCATCGAGAGTTGCTTCGCCGTGCCGGGATAGAGCGGCGCGCCGTCGGGATCGCGCGGCCACGGTGCGGCTGCAACCATCCGGGCGATCTCGGCCCGGCTCTCGAAGCTCGGATAGATCAATCCCTGCGCGCCAAGGCGATCGAGTGCCGCGCGATAGGAGGCGAAGTGCTCGGACTGCCGACGCACCGGCGTTTCCCACCTCATGCCCAGCCATGCCAAGTCCTCGTAAATCGCCGCCTCGAACTCCGGCCGGCATCGGGCCGCATCGATATCCTCGATCCGCAACAGCAATCGACCACCGGCCCGCCGGGCCAGATCGGCATTAAGCAGCGCCGAATAAGCGTGGCCGAGATGCAGATAACCATTCGGACTCGGCGCGAAACGGAAAACGGGTGGCATTGAACTCTTCCGTAGGACGTGATCGTTTTAGGCTGCCATGACCATTCACCTCAACTCCCAGAACGATCTCGAAGAGGCGATGGCGCTTCTCGTCAAGCTGGACCCGCGACTTGCGCCAATCCTGGAACAGACCGGAATGCCGGCGCTGCGACGGCGCGAGCCGGGCTTCGCCGGCCTTGCCGCCATCGTCTGCGGGCAGCAACTCTCCACCGCCAGCGCCTCTGCGATCTGGGCGCGCGTCACCACCGCCTACGATCCGTTCCATCACGACGCGATCCGCAAGGCCCGCGCCGACCGGCTCGGCCGCCTCGGACTGTCGGCGGCGAAGATCAAGACACTGAAAGCGATCGCGGCCGAACTCACCGCCGAACGTCTCAACCTCGATGTGCTCGCGGAAGAAGACGCCGATGCCGCGCATAACACCTTGACGGCCCTGCATGGCATCGGGCCATGGACGGCGGACGTCTACCTGCTGTTCTGCCTCGGCCACGGCGACGCCTGGCCGGCGGGCGACCTCGCGGTGCAGGAAGCAATCAGGATCGGCCTCGGGCTCTCGAAGCGGCCGGCTCCGAAGGAGATGCTCCCGATCGCGGAGCCGTGGCGGCCGGTGCGCGGCGCGGCGGCGCATCTGTGGTGGGCTTACTACAAGGTGATGAAGAAACGCGAAGGCGTCATCGCCGGTGGGAAAAACGATGCGACGAAGCAGCCGGTTCCAAACGCTGTTTCAAACAAACCGCGTGTCGCGAAACCGACATCAACCAAGGCAACACTGCAACCGGCCAAGTCACCACGCAACCGCAAACCACCGAAAGCCCGAACGTGACAGCGAAACAGTTCATCGTCGCCCGCGACAATCTTCAGCAAAGCCGTTTCGTCGACGTCGCAATCCCCGAGACCCGCGAGCTGCTCACCGATAGCCTGCTGATAAAAGTCGACCGCTTCGCTTTCACCGCAAACAACATCACCTATGCGATGCTGGGCGATCAGCTCAAATACTGGAGCCTGTTTCCCGCGCCGAACGGCTTCGGCAACATTCCGGTGTGGGGATTCGGTGACGTGATCGCCTCGCGCCATCCCGACATTCCCAATGGCGAGCGGCTGTTCGGCTACTTCCCGATGGCAACACATCTGATCATCGAAGCCGCAGACGTCAGCAAGCGTGGCCTGCGTGACGCGGCCGCGCATCGGCAAGGCGTCTCGCCGGTCTACAACGCCTATACGCGCGTCGGCGGCGATGCAGCTTTTGCAGGGCGTGCGGGTGATTATCAGGCGCTGCTGCGACCGCTGTTCATGCTGTCGTTCCTGGTCGACGATTTTCTCGCGGAGAATGCTTTCTTCGGCGCGCGCAGCGTGATGCTGTCAAGCGCATCCAGCAAGACCGCTTTCGGGCTCGCGCATCTGCTGCATACGCAACGCAAGCCGATCCGCGTCATCGGCCTTACCTCGCGCGCCAATGCGGATTACGTGAGATCACTTGGATGCTATGACGATGTGGTGGCTTACGACGAGGTATCGTCGCTCGCCACCGACCATCCCGCTGCTTATGTTGACATGGCGGGCAACGGCGAGCTTCGTGCGCACCTGCATCGGCATTTCGGTGACAGGCTGGTCTACAGCGGCCGTGTCGGGCTGACGCATCAGGACGCGACCGACGACAACGCGCCCCTGCCGGGTGCAAAGCCGACCTGGTTCTTCGCCCCGGATCAGATTCGCAAACGCGCCAGGGAATGGGGGCCGGGCGGCATCGACACCCGCTTCGGCGCGGCATGGGCCAACCTCACACCGATGCTGGAGCGCTGGATCAATCTCGCCGACGGTCGCGGCGAGGCCGCCGTTCAGCAGATCTACCTCGACACACTGAACGGCCGCGTCAAACCGGATCAGGCGCACATGCTGTCACTCGCGGAGTGAGTGCCGCGCGCCGCGCCTCCCTCCGTCGGAACCACCCGCGCCGATCATCCGCCGCGCGAATCCGCCGGCGAATAAGCCGCCAAAACCCTTCACAAGGCCGTCACGGTACCTGTAGTATTCACACACCAAGCTGCTTCGCAGCCGTAATGGAGGCCGGGAGCGTTACTTGAACGCACATGTCTCACAAGGCGGTTGGCCGGTCCTGGTCCTCAACGCGGACTTCCGGCCGCTGAGCTACTACCCTCTCTCGCTCTGGTCGTGGCAGGACACGATCAAGGCGGTGTTCCTCGACCGCGTCAATATCGTCGAGCACTATGACCACGCCGTGCACAGCCCCTCCTTCGAGATGCAACTGCCGAGTGTCGTCTCGCTGAAATCCTTCGTCAGGCCGACCACCCATCCCGCCTTCACCCGCTTCAACGTCTTCCTGCGCGATAAATTTTCCTGCCAGTACTGCTCCTCGCATGAGGACCTGACCTTCGATCACATCATTCCGCGCTCGAAGGGCGGACAGACGACCTGGGAGAACGTGGTCGCGGCCTGTTCACCCTGCAACCTGCGCAAGGGCAACCTGACCACCGCACAGGCCAACATGTATCCCCGGCAGGCACCATACGCGCCGACCGTGCACCAGCTTCACCGCAACGGCCGCCTGTTCCCGCCGAACTACCTGCACGAGAGCTGGCTCGATTATCTCTATTGGGACAGCGAACTCGATCCGTAACGCTGGCGGCGGCCTGCGGGGATCGCAATCACGGCGAAGCTGCTATGAAGGGCGCCTCCGTGATTCTCCCTGCCGACATCGATGACCGCAAAAGCCCTTGAAATCCTGAAAACCGTCTATGGTTACGATGCCTTCCGCGGACCGCAGGCGCGCATCGTCGACCATGTCGTCGCCGGCAAAAACGCCTTCGTGCTGATGCCGACGGGCGGCGGCAAGTCGCTGTGCTACCAGATCCCCGCCATCCTCCGGCCCGGCATGGGTCTGGTCGTGTCGCCGCTGCTGGCGCTGATGGCCGATCAGGTTGCGGCGTTGCGACAGGCGGGGGTGCGTGCGGCCGCCCTCAATTCGGACCTGCCTGCTGAAGAGCGTCGCTCACTGTGGCGCGACATTTACGAAGGCCAGCTCGATCTGCTCTACGTCGCTCCCGAGACACTGTTGCGCGAGGCGGTGCTGGAACGCCTCGCGCGCGTCCGGCTGTCGTTGATCGCCATCGACGAGGCGCACTGCCTATCGCAGTGGGGACACGACTTCCGCCCCTCCTATCGCCAGCTCGACGTGCTGGTGCGTCAATTTCCAGACATTCCGCGCATGGCGCTGACGGCAACCGCCGACGAACCAACGCGCGCGGAAATCCTCTCGCATCTCGAGATCGCCGACAACTGCGCCTTCATCGCCGGCTTCGACCGCCCCAACATCCGCTACGCGATCGAAGAAAAAGACAATCCGCGCGCGCAGATCAAGGCATTTCTCAAGCGGCATGAGGGCGAGAGCGGCATCGTCTACTGCCTGTCGAAGCGAAAGACCGAGGAAACCGCGGCCTGGTTGCGCGAACAGGGTTATGACGCGCTCGCCTATCACGCAGGCATGGACAAGGCCGCGCGCGAAGACAATCAGATGCGCTTCCAGCGCGGCGAGGCTGTCGTGATGGTCGCGACCATCGCCTTCGGCATGGGCATCGACAAGCCGGATGTGCGCTTCGTCGCGCATATCGATCTGCCGGGCAGCATCGAGGCCTACTATCAGGAGACCGGCCGTGCCGGGCGCGACGGCTTGGCCGCGGACACGCTGATGCTGTACGGCCCCGACGACATCGCGCTGCGCAGCCGCTTCATCGAACAATCCGACGCGCCCGACCAGCGCAAACGAATGGAACGGCAGAAGCTCGACGCACTTCTGGGACTGGCCGAAACCGCGGGTTGTCGCCGGCAGGTGCTGCTGTCCTATTTCGGCGACCACAGCGAGCCTTGCGGCAATTGCGATACCTGCGCCGACCCGCCGGAACTGTTCGACGGCACCATCGCCGCGCAAAAGGCGCTGTCGTGCATCTACCGCACCGGCGAGCGTTTCGGGCAAGCCTATATCGTCGACGTGCTGCTCGGCGTCGAGAATGAGCGCATCGCGCAGTTCGGTCACGACCGCCTTTCCACTTTCGGCATTGGCGCCGAACATGACAATCGTACATGGCGCGCGATCCTGCGTCAGTTGATCGCGCTGCGGCTCGTCGATGTTGATCTTGCCGGCCATGGCGGCCTGTCGATCGCGCCCGCCGGCCGCGACTTCCTGCGTGACAAGCCGACGCTGATGCTGCGCGTTGCCGCAGCTCCACGCGCGCGGCGCAACAAGGCCGCACGCAACCCGACCCGATCCGCCATCACCGAAACGGATCGCGACCTGTTCGAGGCGTTGCGGCGCAAGCGCACCGAACTGGCGCAAGCGCAAAACGTACCGCCCTATGTGATCTTCCACGACAAGACGCTGATCGAACTCGCCGCGTCACGGCCGGCGTCGCGTGACGAAATGGCAAAGGTGCCCGGCATCGGCGAAGCCAAACTGAGCCGCTATGGCGCGGCCTTTCTGGCGGTAATCACCGCGCACGCCTGACAAGACCCGTGGATATCGCCGCCGCGAAGGCCGAGGAATGGTCGACACCCGGAGCCGAATGGCGTTGTCATTTGGCTTTCTCCATTTTCGTCACGGTCAAACGACCATTGATCCGATCGGCTTCAAAGCGGACCTTGTCGCCTACTTTGGCCCCCTTGAGCATGGCCGGGTCGCTGACGGTGAAGACCATAGTCATGCCTTCCATGTCGAGGTTCTTGATCGGCCCATGCTTGAGCGTCACCTTGCTCTGCGCCTGATCGATCTTGGTGACTTGTCCTTCGGTCGGGATGGCCTCACCCCACGCGGCAGTCGTGATGATGGCTCCCGCCATGGTTATGAAAAGCTTGCGCATGAGTTTTCTCCAGTTCTTGTCTTCCATGGTTGGTGACGATCGCGCCGATGATGGTCACTCTCACGGGCACGCCTAGTGGTTGCCGTGGGAGGATTTTCTGCCGGGCTTGACGACGTTGAATTCGACAGGTCGGCCAGTTGCGGGCGGCGGCGACGCGCGTTCCACTTGCTTCGACTCACCCTTCCATTCGAAAGCGACCGTGCCTTCCGGATGTTTGAACCATCCCGGATCTTTGTAGTCGCTGGCGGCGAGACCCTCGCGAACCTTCACGACTGAAAACATGCCGCCCATTTCAAGTGACCCGAATTGACCAAAGCCGGTCATCATCGGAATGGTGTTGTCCGGAAGCGGCATTTCCATCTCGCCCATGTCAGCCATTCCTGCGGACCCCATCGGCATGTAGTCCGGCAAAAGTCTGCGAACCTTCTTAGCGACATCCTTCTTGTCCACGCCGATGAAGTTGCGCAGGTTGTGACCCATGGCATTCATCGTGTGATGTGATTTGTGGCAGTGAATCGCCCAGTCGCCCGGCTTGTCGGCAACAAAGTCGAATGCCCGCATTTGCCCTACCGCGCAGTCAATCGTGACCTCGGGCCAGGCGGCGGCTTCCGGAACCCAGCCGCCATCTGTACACGACACCTTGAAATCGTAGCCGTGCATATGGATCGGATGATTGGTCATCGTCAGGTTGCCAAAGCGAATGCGAACCTTATCGCCCTTGGCGACGACGAGATGGTCGATGCCGGGAAAAACACGGGTATTCCAGGTCCACATATTAAAGTCGGTCATCTCCGCGACCTTCGGCAAGTAGGAGCCGGGGGCGATATCGTAGGCCGACATCAGGAAAACGAAATCGCGATCAACACGGCGGAAGCCGGGATCTCGCGGATGGACGACGAAGAAGCCCATCATACCCATCGCCATTTGAACCATCTCATCGGCATGCGGGTGGTACATAAAGGTCCCGCTCTTCTGCAGTTGGAACTCATAGACAAAGGTCTTGCCGGGTTTGATGTGCTGCTGGGTAAGGCCGCCAACGCCGTCCATGCCGTTCGGCAGCAACTGACCGTGCCAATGGACGGTCGTGTGTTCCGGCAACTTGTTGGTGACAAAGATGCGAACCTTGTCGCCCTCGACCGCCTCGATAGTGGGACCTGGAGACTGGCCGTTGTAACCCCACAGGTGAGCGATCATGCCCGGGGACATCTCGCGAACGACGGGTTCGGCGACGAGATGAAATTCCTTCCAGTCGCCGTTCATGCGCCAAGGCAAGGTCCAGCCGTTGAGTGTGACCACTGGCTGGTAATCCTGGCCGGTCGTCGGGACCAGCGGCGGCTGCATGGTGGCTTCCTTCATCCTCGGAGCTTCGGGAATTGACGCGGCTTGCGCACGGCCGGACACCGCACCAGCGCTGATCAACGCCGCAGCCGCGCCAGATGCGCCGAGGAAGTTTCTTCGCGATACCGTCATTGCTTCGCCTCCTTCAATCAATCTCTGTCGCCGCCAACGGCTGGCACGACGGAGGTATTTTCAAATGCGCGACCTGATCCACCGCCGATGATTGCGGTCTGGAAGTGGACGGCCGCAATGAAGAAGTCGCGTCTGGCGGCGATTGCCGCGACGTTACTGGCGATGTTTTCACGTGCTGTGGTGAGCAGCTCGAAGACGTCGATCAGCATCCCGTTGTATTCAAGCTGGGCTTGCTCGCTGATTGTCCGTCGCAGCGGTACGATTCTGTTCTGAAACTGGAGAGCGACATCGTAGCGGCCGCGATAAACGAGATAAGCCGCGCGCGCTTCGGAGCGCACATTGATCGCCTTCTCCATCAGTCGATTGACCGCCTGCATGTACATCTCGTTCGAACGGCGCACATTGACTTCTCCGAGATCGAAAATCGGAATCTGGATCTCAAGCTCGAACCCCTGCAGCGCGGAGGTCTGGCGGCCGCCGCCTTCGGAGACGCGCGCATAGTTGCCGCGCCATCCGGCATCGAGGGCTGAGATGAATCTCGTTGCCTTGGTGAGACCAAGCGTCTTTGCCATGGCATCAAGCTCGAGACGGGCGGCGATCAGATCGACCCGCCGTCGCACCGCGCTGACCTCGACCTGTTGCTCGGTCTGGATGCGCGGCATGACAGGAAGCTGCGCCGGGAGCTTGTAGTCGATATCGTTACCCCAGAGCCCCATCGCGCGCGTCAGCGCTTCGCGCTCAGCGCCGACATTGATGCGGGCTTCAGCCAGCTGATTGGATACCTCGGCGTAAAAGGCGGCGGCGCGTGCTTGATCGAGCTTCTTGGCGCCACCAGTCTCACCCAGCTTGCGCATGAGATCCGCTGCTGCATCGGCCGAGGTTCTGGCCTGCTCAAGAAAGGATGCAATCTGCCGCGCGGCCACGGCGCGATAGTAGGCCCGGCGCGTCTCCGCTGCCGTTCGGAAGGTCGCCTCCATGGCTTTCTGACGTGCAGCCTCGAACTGCGTTTTCGCGATATCGCGTCGCGCCGGAAGCGTGATCAACGCCAGAGCATTGGCAATCAACCGTCGCTCAATCTCCAACTCGCCGCCTGCGGCCAAGCGCTCGATTCCGATGACGGGGTTGGGCGGCAGGCTCGCTTCAACGAAGGCGGCCTCCGACACGCCAAGCACATTGTAGGCGGCCTGAAGGCCACGATTATTGATCAACGCGATTTGAACCGCGTGGTCGGCCGTGAGAGGTCTGTTGAGAAGAGTCCGGACCCGCGCTTGCACTTCAGCGGCCTCTGCCTGCGAGGTGATCTTGGCGGTATCCATCGAAATCGCAGTCGCGACATGCTGCGCGACCGGGTGCATTCCACCATCGGGAGTGAATGTTGCGCATCCGCCGAGAGTCACCATCAGCGCGGCAACGCCTGAAAGACGTCCGACAAGCGAAATGGGAGAGCGCTTTCGCTCCTCGACCTGCGCCGTCATGGTTTGCTCCCCGCCTTGGGGGCGACGCGGTCGTTTTGCTCCGCCCAGGGCTTGGGTTCGACCGGCCGGTAGTCGACCGTCCCTGCCGTCACGGGCGCATAGCGAGAACGCAAAGCCGGCGCATCTGCGGTGGCAGGATCAGCTCCCGACTGGATGTTAGGCAGGCCGGAACATGCGGAGAGGACGACGGACGTCGCCATCAGTAGAACGGGTTTCATGATATCCCTCTTAGATCAGCCAGATCGGCCGAGCGAACAGTGCCAGGCGGTTTAGGCAACAGCCCTCAGCGGGTTGCGCAACGCGCACCCGCGAAGAAGTCAGCAGATATCCGAGGAGCAGGAGCGGCGACGGATTCGATCCGCCAGAAACCGCGGAACGCCGTGGCTATCGGCCGACAACTAGAGGTCGGCGGATCTGGGTGGTCGATCGAGGCGTGCGAAAGTTGCCTGCTTCAAGCCGTATTCGAACGGAAATGACTGGGTCGCACGCAGAAACGGGACGGCGGAGGCGACACATCCCGTTGCCGGAATAGCGGCGTGACACGCCAGCGCACCACAGCAGGACTTTGCGGGGTCGTCAGGATGCCGGTCGTTGTGATGATCCGCGGACCCGGCTTGATGACAGTCCGCGTGCTCGGCGGCCACTCGGCTGTGGTGGTTGTGCGACTGGCTTGAATGCGTCGACTGAACGGCATGGTGGCGCCCTTGTTCGGCGCCGAAGGCCATGGCTGCGCAGTCAATTGCCCACGCCATGTTCGCCGCAGAGAAGGTGAGCACGGTCAAGAGAATGACATATGGGCGAAATTTTTTCAGCATCGTCCCCGTCAGGATACAAATGTGGTTCTGATTGGCAAGAGCTCAATCGATCAGGCCCCTTGCACGAACAAGAATGTCACACGTTGGACACCTTATCGCCGGTCGGGACCCGCAGCGTCGCGCAATTTGACGAGGAAGTCCGGATCCGGATGCGGTACGAAGCGATTGAGGACCTCAATGGTCCGTTGTGCGAACAGGCCTGCTTTCGTGTAGGGCTCGTCATCGAGAAAACGGTGGACGTCGGCCACGCTGTCCACGCTCAGCAGCAGGAACATGCCGACGACGCTCTCTCCCTCCGCCTCGACAAGCGCGCCGCCCTGCTCGATGAGGTGACGGTGCGCGATCATATGCTCGACATGCGTCCGTCGGATGGACATCCGCTCCTCGGCGCCTCCCGGTCGGTAGAAACACCGCACGACGAAATACATCAGGCGACCTCCAGCCCCGAGGTTTTGTCGTGAACCAGACGATCTAGCGCGTCGAGCAGTTCGGCCTGCTCCCTGCGCACCCGATCAACATTCCCGTGCTTCACATGACCATAGCCCCGCACGTCGTCCTGCGAAGCGGCGAGTTGCACGGCGACCGAAAGCGTGCGTGGCGACAACATTCCTCGAACCCGCTCGATCATCGAGCGATATTCGTCAATCAACGCAAGCTCCATCCGTCGCTCTGCCGTATAGCCGAACGGATCGAACCAGGTCCCTCGCAATGTTTTCATCCGAGCGAGCACGCGGAACATTCGGAACATCCACGGACCGAACGTCATTTTCTGCGGAATGTTCGTTCCCGGCCGCTTCCGGGCAAGCAATGGGGGCGCAAGATGGACATGCAGGGCGACATCGCCCTCGAATTGGCGAGCGACCATCGCCTTGAATTCCGGCGACGTGTAGAGCCGCGCCACCTCGTATTCATCCTTATAAGCCATCAGGCGATAAAGCGCGCGCGCCACCTGACGGGTGAAAATCAACTCCGCGCCGGCGCCCAGCGCGCGTTGCTCCGCCAAAGCCGTTGCATCAATGAAATTTCGATAGCTCGCGGCCAGCGCGGCGCTCTGATAGTCCGTCAGACGCCGGACGCGATCGTCCACCAACTCCGGCAGAGCCTTGATCAACTCGGACGATCTGTTCGCCGGTACGTCCGCCTTTTCCATCGCAAGCAAGCGTCCGCGCGAGAATGCCCGCTTGTTGATTTCCACGGCAACGCCATTCAGTTCGATCGCCCGGATCAGCGCCGCCTCGCTGACGGGAATGAGGCCTTGCTGCCAGGCGAGACCGACCAGGATCATGTTCGCGCTGGTCGCATCACCGAATGACTGCTGCGCCGCCGCCTGCGCGTCAATCGTCGCAACGGCATCGAGCCGCGCCGTATGACGGACTTTCGCCAGCAGATCCGCAGCATGAGGGTCGGCATCGGGATTGCGGACAAACTCGGCGGTTGCACCAATATGCGTATTGACGATCACGCGGGTTCGCTCCTTGCCCACGGTGCCGAGGCTGTCGGGCAAGCAGCCGACAATCAGATCCCCGATGATCACGCCATCGGCTTCACGCCAGTCGATCCGCGATTGATTGATCCGCGTTCCGGGCGCGGCCATCCGCAGATGGCACATAACGGACCCACCCTTTTGCGCGAGTGCCGTGAAGTCGAGTTCGCTGATCGCGATTCCATCGAGATGCGCCGCCATTGCGACCACCGCGCCGACGGTGATGATGCCGGTCCCGCCAACACCTGCGATCAGAAGATTGTGAGGTCGGGTCCCGAGCTTTGCGGCGCGAGGTGCCGGAAGCGCCTGCGCCTCGGCCGCCCAGTCGCGCGCCATAGCAGGCGCTTTTCGCAACTTGCCGCCAATGACGGAAACAAAACTCGGGCAAAATCCCTCAACGCAGGAAAAGTCCTTGTTGCAAGAGGTCTGGTCGATGGCGCGCTTGCGACCTAGTTCAGTTTCCAACGGCACCACGGAGAGACAATTCGAGGCGCGGCCGCAATCCCCGCAGCCCTCGCAGACATCGGGATTGATAAGTATCCGGCGATCCGGATCCGGAAACTTTCCCTTCTTACGGCGCCGGCGCTTTTCCGCCGCGCAGGTCTGATCGTAAACCAGGACCGTTACGCCTTCGATCGCACGTAGTTCCCGCTGGATCATATCGAGATTGCGACGGTGTGAGACATCAACGCCGGCGGGAAGCGATACGCCGCTGTACCGCTCGGGCTCATCCGTGACGACCGCAACCTTACGCGCGCCCTCGCTCAGCATCTGCTGCACAATCTGCGGAACGCTGATGGGGCCATCCACGGGCTGCCCGCCGGTCATCGCCACGGCATCGTTGAACAGCAGCTTGTAGGTGACGTTGACGCGCGCCGCCACGGCTTGCCGGATCGCGAGATAGCCGGAATGATAATAGGTGCCCTCACCCATATTCTGGAAAACATGGCGCTCAGCGCTGAACGGAGCCTGTCCAACCCAATCAACGCCCTCGCCGCCCATCTGGGTGAGGCCGGATGTGCTTCGATCCATCCAGCTCGCCATATAGTGACAGCCGACGCCGGCCAGAGCCCGACTTCCTTCCGGCACTTTCGTCGAACTGTTGTGCGGACAGCCCGAACAGAAATACGGCAGACGCCGCGCTCCGTCCGCATTGTTGGACAGCATCTCCGCGCGGACGAACACCTGCAGCCGATCGTCAAACGCCAGATCGGGGCGTACCGCCTTGACCCACCGCGCCAGCGGGGCAGCCAACGACGATGGCCGATGCTGGGCGAGCGGAGAAATCAGCGGCGCGCCGTCGAGGCCATTCTTTCCGACAATCGTGGGGCGGCGATCCGCAAGCCAGTTAAATGCGATCTCCTTGACCTGCGCCTCGACGACCGAAGCTTTTTCCTCGATGACCAAAAGATGCTTCAACCCTTCGCCGAAGCGCCGCACTGCCTCCGGATCGATCGGATAAACCAGGCCCGGTTGCCAAATCCGCACGCCACGACGCGCGAGGTCGTCCGGTAACAAGCCGACACGGGCGAAAGCCTCCAGCGCATCGCGACCGGATTTGCCGACCGCGATGATTCCAATCTCGGCCTCCGGCGCATCAACCAACATTCGGTCGATCGGATTCGCTCTGGCAAAAGCCGTGAGCGCCGCAAGACGCCAGGCCATGCGCTGTTCGATTGCGGCCGTAAGAAAATCCTTGGTCGAATAGCCTAGATCGTTCGGAATCCCCGCCGGCCACTCCGGTCGAATGAATCGCGGCAAGACCGGCGCAACGAAACTCTGGCTGCTTTCCACCGTTTCGGAAATCGCCTTGAAAGCAATCCAGGCTCCGGAGAACCGCGACGCGGCCCAACCCCACAGTCCGTAGTCAACGTAGTCATCAACGTTCGCCGGATGAATGATCGGCAGATTCCAGCCGATCAAGGACAGATCGCTGGCGTTCGGAATTGATGATGATGTCGCCGCATGATCGTCGCCGACGACCAGCAGAACACCGCCCTTGCCCGATGCTCCGGCGGCATGGCCGTGATGAATGGCATCGCCGGCGCGATCCACACCCGGCCCCTTGCCATACCACATGGCAAAAACGCCATCGACCGCGCGCAGCGGATCGGTTTCAACCCGCTGGGTCCCGGCGACCGCGGTTGCAGCAAGATCCTCGTTGACTCCCGGCATGAACCGGATGTCGTGCGCCGCCAGCGCGGCCGCCGAGCGCCATAATTCGGTATCGACACCCGCCAGCGGCGACCCGCGGTAACCGCTCACGAAGCCGGCGGTACGAATGCCATCCCGTCGATCGACAAGCCGCTGAAGAACAAGCATGCGCACCAGAGCCTGCGTACCGGTGGTGAACACGCGCCCCTCCGGCTTAACGATGGCATCCTCCAGCCGATAGGCGAGATCAATGGATGCGGCGTCGATCAGGGTGCTCATAGCTCACTCTCATGAAAATTGATCAGTCGACGGCATGCTCGTACAAGCGCAACTTTGCCAAGGTCCTGTCCGCGCGATATTCAAACCGCATCAAGACAATGGCGGGAAACTCTCGACAGAAAGAATTTTACCGGGATTCATGATGTTGCGCGGGTCGATGGCACGCTTGATCGCGGCCAGCACCGTCATGCCGGCGCCACGCTCCCGAACAAGATAAGGAATCTTTCCAGTCCCGATTCCGTGCTCGCCGGTGCAAGTTCCGCCCACGTCGAGCGCCCGCGTGATCATCCTGCGGTTGAGTTCCGCGACACGGCTTGCCTCATCCGGATCGTCGGGATCGAGCAAGACACAGAGATGGAAGTTGCCGTCACCGACATGCCCGCATAGCGGCGCGATCAGTCCCAGGTCGTTCACGTCACGCTCTGTCGCCGCGATCACCTCAGGCAGTTCCGAGATCGGCACGCAAATGTCCGTCGGCACACCGCGAGAACCCGGACGCAGCGCCAGAGTCGCCCACCACACATCATGTCGGGCCTGCCACAGCCGCGAGCGCTCTTCCGCCGCGCTGGCCCAGCGCAAATCGGACCCCCCATGCTCCCTCGCGATTGCAAGAAACTGTTCGACCTGTTCGCCGACGTGCTGCTCCGAACCATGGAATTCGAGAAACAATGTCGGCTGCTCGAGCAAATCCGTTTTCGAGTAGCGGTTACATGCCGCGATCTGCTGGGCGTCCAGCAGCTCCGCGCGCGCGATGGGAATCGCGCTCTGGATCACGGAAACAACGGTTGAAACCGCATCCGCGACCGTGGGAAAGGACGCGACCGCAGCACTCATCCTGTCCGGGACGGGCGACAACTTCAACGTCACCTCCGTGATGATTCCGAGCGTGCCCTCCGCCCCGACAAACAATCGGGTCAAATCGTAGCCCGCCGATGACTTGCGGGCACGCGTTCCGGTCTCGATCACATCGCCGTTCGGCAGAACGACCTTCAACGACATGACGACGTCGCGCATCGTGCCGTAACGCACCGCGTTGGTGCCGGACGCCCGCGTCGAAGCCATCCCTCCGATCGAAGCATCGGCGCCAGGATCGATGGGAAAAAACAGACCCGTGTCGCGCAGCGAGGCATTCAAGGCTTTACGCGTGACGCCAGCCTGAACAGTGCAGTCCATATCCGCGGCAGAGACGCGCAGAACATTGTCCATTTGCGAGAGATTGATCGTGAGGCCCCCCTGCTCCGCGCTGATCTGCCCCTCGGTCGAGGTTCCGGTACCGAACGGCACGATCGGACAGTTCTGCTCGCGGCAGATCCGCACGGCGTCCACGACATCCTCGGTTGAGCGCGCGAACAGAACCGCGTCTGGCGGGCGGGTCGCGTGCGCGGTCACCCCCTGCGCGTGATGGTCGCGAACCGAAGCGGCGACCGAAACAGCATCGCCGAATCGATTCGTCAGCGCCGTCAACGCATCCTTTGTCGCTCTGCTCACGCGCTGACTCCCATGCTGATGTTGGCGGCGGCGCCCGGCCGGGCAGAATCCGCAGACGAGGCTCCGAGCCCGAGGTAGCTGGCAACGACGCGGGGATCGGCGGCAATCTCGGATGCGGCCCCTTCCAGTTGGACCGTACCGTTCTCCAGCACATACGCCCGATCAGCGATCTTGAGCGCAGCACGGGCGTTCTGCTCAATCAGAAGAATGGACACCCCATCCGCGCGCAGGCGTTCAATGACCCTAAATATCTCGGCCACGATGAGCGGAGCCAATCCCAGGCTTGGTTCGTCCAGCAGCAGGAGGCGTGGCCGAAGCATCAGAGCCCGACCAAGGGCGAGCATCTGACGCTCGCCGCCGCTCAGAGTCTGCGCCAGTTGCTTGCGCCGCTCCTCAAGCCGAGGAAACTGCGCGAACACCGCTTTCATTCGCGCGTCCGCATCGCGAGTTCCAAGATTGCGATGCACGTAGGCGCCAAGCCGAAGATTGTCAGCGACAGTCATCGGACCGAACAGATCGCGCGTTTCCGGAACAAGCGCGATGCCGGCCCGGACCCGCGCCTCGGTCGAGCGGGCGGCATCCCTGGCAAAAGGAAAACTCAGTTCGCCGTCGCTGGGGTGGAGACCCATCACCGCGTTGACGAGAGAGGTTTTGCCGGCGCCATTCGGCCCGATCACGGTGGTCACCTCGCCCTCGCGAACCTCGAGCGATACACGGTCGAGTGCAATGACCCGATGATATCGGACGGAGAAGTTCGAAAGCTTGAGCAGAGTGGTCACGCAGCAACTCCGAGATAGGCTTCCTGAACCGCTCGATCGGCCCGCACCTCGGCAGGCGCACCATATGCGATCAGCTTTCCGAAATTCATCACCATCAGACGATCGGCAACGATCGAGACAAACTCCATGTCGTGCTCCACCAACAGCACACCAAGTCCATCGTCGCGCAACCGACAGAGGAGCTGCGCCAGCTCGGCCTTCTCGTTGGCGCGCAGGCCGGCGGCTGGTTCGTCAAGCAACAACAGCACGGGATCGGCGGCCAGAGCTCGCGCGATCTCCAGAATGCGCTGGTGCCCAAGCGGCAGTGATCCGGCCATCTCCCACGCCTTGTCGGCGAGGCCGACCTGCTCCAACAGCTGCATGCTCCATGAGAGGAGACGACGCTCCTCGGCCCGATCCAGTCGCAGGGTCGCGGCGGCCAGGCCTGCATGTCCCAGGTGCGTCGCTCCGATCGCAACATTTTCGATCAGTGTCATGTCGGAGACAAGCTTGACATGTTGAAACGTACGGGCCACGCCGCTGCGGCACATGGCGCGCGACGAGACGTGCGGCTGAGGTCTCCCGAGCAAGCGTATCTGACCTGCAGTTTGCTCGATCACTCCCGTCAAAAGATTGAACAGGGTGGACTTTCCGGCGCCGTTCGGTCCGAGCAAACCAAGGATCTCACCCGCGCGAACCTCGAAGCTGACGCGATCCACTGCGACGAGCCCGCCAAAGTTGCGCGTGAGCTGGTCAGCCGCGAGCAGAACGACACCTCTGTTCGGCTTCTGGCGGCGATCCGCCAGCGTCTCCGCCACAATGGTCTGGTGCGACCCCGAGGGTGGCAAAAAGTGCGCGATGAAAGGCCACAGGCCACGTCGCGCCTTGATCAGCACCACGACGATGACGGCTGCAAACACCAGCATTTCAAGCCGAGTCGTCGCACCGAACAGCGGTTGCAGCAGCGACTGGAGTTCCTGCTTGAGCAACGTCACCAGACCCGCGCCGAGGACGGCTCCCCAGACGCTGGCGCTTCCGCCGATCACGGTCATGAACAGATATTCAAGACTCATCTGCACGCCGAACGGCGTCGGATTCAAGAAGCGCTGGAGATGAGCGTAAAGCCAACCGGACAACGCGGAGAGAACCGCGGCGACGACAAACGCAATCAAGCGATGCCGATAGGCGCTCGCACCAAACGTCTCCGCGATCAGCGACCCGGTGCGCAGCGAGCGGATCACGCGACCGACCCGCGAATTCAAAATCCGTCGAACCCACCATGTCGACAACGCGAGAGCGACAAGAACAACAAGATATCCGGCGAACTCCGACCGCAAATCATATCCGAACAGCGTGATTGACGGAATTCCGGTCAATCCATTGAAGCGGCCAAGCATCTCCAGATTTCCGACGAGAAAATAGAAACTGATGCAGAAACACAGAGTCACGAGAGCCAGATAGTGCCCGCTCATGCGCACGGTCATCAGACCGATCAGGGTCGCAACCACTGCGACTCCGACAAGCGCAAACAGCAATCCGACCCAGGGTGAAAACTGATACGCCGTGGTCAGATAGGCCGTGGCATAAGCCCCCAGACCGACGAACGCGGCCTGCCCGAATGAAACCATGCCTGCCACGCCCGTCATCAGCACGAGGCCGACGCAGACGATCGCGAAAATGCCGATGTAGCTCGCCACCGCGCGCTGATAGTCGGACAGAAGCCAAGCCATTCCGAACGCCACGCACAACGCGACAACCGGAAGCCATCGATCAAGAACGAGGTTCATTCCGCGTCCTCTTCAAAATGGGGCGACGCGAGCGAGCGCCAGAACAGAACCGGGATGATCAGCATGAACACCGCGAGATCGCGATAGGCGCTGACCCAGAACGACGCGAAGGACTCGATCAGGCCCACCAGCAACGCGCCAGCCGCCGCGACAGGATACACCGCGAGGCCGCCGACGATCGCGCCGACAAAACCCTTCAGGCCGAGCAGGAATCCGGAATCATAGTAAAGTGTCGTAATGGGACCGATTAGCAGGCCGGAAACAGCGCCGACGAATCCTGCCACCAGAAAGGCGATCCGGCCGGCGCGAGCAGTGCTGATACCGACAAGCTCCGCCCCTCGACGATTGAACGCGGCCGCAAGCAGCGCCTTGCCCGTCAGCGCGCGCGAAAAGAAGATGAACATCGCCGCTGACAGGACAAGGCTCGTGACGATGACGCCGATGGTCTGCGGGCTGATGCTCTGGCCCAGAAATTCGAAGGGCGTACCCGCAAAACCCGAGGTCCGAACACCCTCAGCGCCGAAGATATGCAGCGCAAGGCTGGTCAGTCCGAAATGCACGGCGACAGCCGCGATCAGCAGGACCAGCGGCGAGGCTTCTGCCATCGGTTGAAATGCGATGCGATACAGAATGGGAGCAATCACGGTGATCAACCCGCATGTCACCACCATCTTCCACAACAGCGGCGCGTCCTTGGGGACCGCAAACAGCGCCAGCAGGATGATGAGGCCTGGCACGATTCCGAACTCGATCGCGGGTCGCCACATCAGCCGGAGCTGACCGCGGGCCGCGATCAACTCAAGAATGAGGGCGATGCCGGCGGTCGGCGCAAGGATCCAGACGATACCGGGCCGGTGGCCCAGCTCGAAATCCGCCAGCGTCAACGCAGACAGCGCTACCAGATCACCCTGCGGCACGAACACGATGCGCGTGACGGTGAAGATCAGGACCAGCACGACCGCGAGCAGCACATAGACAGCGCCGTTGGTGAGTCCGTCCTGAAGCAGGATGGCCGCGATATCAAGGCTCATGAAGCGCTCATATCCTCGAATGAAAATGGCGGCCGCCGTCAGCGAGACAGCAGGCCGCCGCAGTCGTCAGGGTACCAGCCGCCATTTGCCGTCCACAATCTGCGTCATCACCGCAGCGCGACCATCAAGACCGAGATGGTCGGTGGGCGACATGTTGTAGACGCCGTTCGGCCCGGCGATGTCCCGCGTTGCCTCGATCGCGTCGCGCAGCGCCATGCGGAAAGCTTCGGTCCCCGGCTTGGCTTTCTCTTTCGCCTTGGCGATCGCAGCACTCAGGATAAGCTGCGAGTCCCACAAATATGCCGCGAAGGTCGATCGCGCCCCGGCACCCGGAATCGCCTCGTATCGGTTGATGAAATCAAGGGCGGGCGCCTTCGCCGGATGCGAATCCGGCAACTGCTCGGCGACCAGCACCGGCCCCGCCGGCACGAACGTCCCTTCCAGAGCCTTGCCACCGACGCGAAGGAAGTCGTTATTGGCCACGCCATGCGTCTGATAGACGATGCCCTTATAGCCACGCTCGGCCAATGTTGTTTGCGGCAGGGCGGCAGGCGTACCGGAAGCGGCGATGAAGACGGCCTCGGGTTTCGCGGCGAGCAGACGCAGGATTTGCCCCGTCACGCTACTGTCGGTGCGCTGGAAGCGCTCCGAAGCCACCACCTTGATGCCGGCCGCTTCGGCAAGCGGCGTCATGACCTTGATCCAGCTTTCGCCGTAAGCGTCGTTGAAGCCGATAAAGCCCGCGGACTTCAGACCCTTCTTCTTCATGTGATCGACGATCACCGCGGCCATTTGCACGTCGCCCTGCGGCGTCTTGAAAGCCCAGTGACGCTTGGCGTCCATCGGCTCGACGATCAGCGTGGAGCCCGCGACGCTCACCATGGGAACGTGGTGCTCGCTCACGACATCGAGCAAGGCCAGCGAATTTGGGGTCAGGCTCGGCCCGAGAATAGCATCAACCTTATCTTCGAGGATCAGCTTGCGGGCGTGCTTGACCGTCGTCGATGTATCGGATGCGTCATCGAGCAGGATATATTCGACCGGGAGTCCGCCGAGCGTTTTCGGCATAATCGGAACGGTGCGCTGCTGTGTCACCCCGACCGAGGCCGCGGGCCCGGTGGCCGAGACAATGACGCCGATTTTAACGGTGTCGTCCTTCGTTTGCGCGAGCGACGGCGTCACGGCCAGCGTCGCGGCAAGCAAGCCCAAGCACAGTCCTTTCAAGATTTCCTCCCTCCCTTTTTGCAAACCAGTGCGGATTTGCCTGGTCCATCATCGACACGAGCCTCCAGCACCGCCGAATGAGCTCGGGATTTTCCAATTGGCCTTTACATAGACCAATCGATCGAACTAATAAAGGGAAGATTTAGAAAAGCTCGATGGAAGTGTTCGTGCACTTCGGCGAGGCAAAAGAAGCAAAGGGCAGGACACGCGATGCACGATCCGCAAGTCGAACAATTGGATTATCAAGGCATTCTGGCCCTTCAGCAGGAGCGTCTCGTTAAACTTGGGGAGCGGCTGGCACGGAGCGAGGACTGGGTGACGCATTTCGCCGCGGCGGGGATGAAACCCGGCGATCTCGCCGCAGCGGACGGGCTCCTGAACGCGCCGTTCCTTGATAAAGACAGTTTGCGCGCCCGCTATCCATTCCCGTTTCTGACGGTGAGGATGGAAGAGGTGATGCGTTTCATGGCCACGTCGGGCACCACCGGATTGCCGGTGCTGTTTGGCCAGACGAACGAGGACTACAATGGCCTTCTGCGCAGACAGATGGCACGAATCCTGACGGCAGCGGGAGTGCGGCGCGGACAGCGCGCCTATCAGGGTTATGGCTACGGCCTCTGGATTGGCGGGCCGGCGCTCGACCTCGGTTTCGCCGCGCTGGACTGCACCACGTTTCCGCTGGGCCCGGGCCGCGGCGAACTTGCCGCGCAATGGATGAGCGACCACCGTTACGAGGTGGCATCCATGTCGCCACTCTGGCTGATGACGCTGGTGACGATCGCCAAGCAGACGGGCATCGACCCGAAACGCGATTGGGCGCTGAAAACCGCAATTCTCGGCGGTCAATCCGTGTCGACCGAATTTCGCGCCCAGCTCGAAGCCGAGATGCCGGATGGCTTCATGAGCCAGAACATCTACGGCACCACCGAAGCGGGAGGCCCCATCCTGGCGGTGTCGACGCCATATACCCACGCCGACGACGAACTCCAGCTGGTGAATGAAGACACTGTTCTTACCGAGATTCTCGATCCGCAGACGCTCAAACCGGTTGGGCCCGGCGAGGTGGGAGAAATTGTCATCACAACCCTGTGCAAGCAGGCCTCGCCGGTGGTTCGCTGGCGCACCCGGGATCTCGTGCGGCTGTCACCGAAGCCGTTCGATTGTCCGTCGGGACGGCGCGGCATGCGCCGGATCGGCAGGATCATCGGCCGGACCGACGACATGCTGAAGGTGAAGGGCGTCATAGTGTTCCCCTCCCAGATCGAGGACATCATCACCAGCACCCCCGGAACCGTGAAGGAAGCGTGGCAGATATACGTCGACAAGGAACGAGTGACGCTCAGCTCGATGTGTGTCGCGGTTGAAGCCGACCCGTCAAGCGGCCGTGCTCCAGACGAGATCCTCTCGGACATCAAGCGCGAGGTGCGTGCCCGTCTCGGAATTCAGATTGAGGTCGAATGTCACGCCACCGGCACCCTTCCCCGGTACGAGGCGAAAGCCACCCGCGTTTTGCATCGGCCCATGCCGTCTTGACGTAGCACATTGCGCCCACTGCCGGCCCTTTCTATAAGACCGATCGATTGGTTTTATAACCGAAGGAGACCGGCGGTGGCGCGAACACGTTCGAGCGACTATGACGCAATCCAGCAGTCCATTCTCGACCGGACGGCGGACGTTTTCGCCACCAGGGGCTACGCCGCAAGCTCGATCGGCGACATCGCCAAGGCGTGCGGGTGCTCCAAATCCCGCCTTTATCACTATTTTGATTCCAAGGAGCGCATCTTATCGACGATGCTGATTGAGCACGTCGATCAGTTGCTAGAAGGCGGTCACGCCGTGCTTCAGCGGCAGATCAAGCCGATCGAGAAGTTTCGCGCCCTTCTGCACTTTTTCCTGGAAATCTACGCCGTTTCCCGCAGCAAGCACATCGTGATGCTGACCTGCATCGACTTTCTGCCCGATGAGCTTCGCAGCGAGGTCGTGGAGAAGCAGCGCGAGCTGATTTCTTTCGTGCGCGACATCCTCTGTGAGCTCCAACCGGAAGCCGCGGCCAATCGCATGCAGCTGCACATGGACACCATGCTGTTCTTCGGCATGATCAACTGGACCTACACCTGGTACAGCGCCAAGGGAGTTATTTCACCCCAGCAACTCGCCGATCGCTGCCTGAACCTGTTCCTCTCCGGCTTTCTCAGCAGAGAGAACCTTCTCCCGCATCCGCCATCAGACCAGCAGCGCCCGCGCATCGAATCCATCGCGGGTTAGCATCTCCGGCTGAACAGCGATCCCCTGCTCCATCAGCTTGCGCGCCGCCATGAACGCGCGCGCATCGTTGATCGCCTCAACCGCGACCAATGTCCCCTGACTGAATCGCCAGTGCGCCTCGCCGCGCGCCGTCCGTAATGACACGGTCTGATCGACCTGCCGCGCAAAACCCGCGATCTGAAGCTTGGCGTCATATTGATCGGACCAGAACCAGGGAACGGGCACGTAAGGTTGCCCCGCGCCGACCACATCAGCGGCGACGGCCTCGGCCTGATCGACCGCATTCTGCACACTCTCCAGGCGGATGGCGCCACCTGCGAAAGGAAATTGAGCGCAATCCCCCGCCGCCCAGATATCTGGATGCGATGTGCGGCCAAAGGCGTCAACGACAATGCCGTTGTCGGTGCTGATTCCCGCTGCCCGCGCCAAGTCGACATCAGGTTCGACGCCAATGCCGACCAAGGCGCTGTCCGCCGTGACGACGTCGCCGTTCGTCATTTGAACGCCCTTGAATTCTCCATTCCCAAGCACCTTCGCGATCGTCACGCCTTCCATCACGCGTACGCCTTGGCCTTCATGAAGCCGCCGGAGGAAGGTCGAAACTTCTTCGCCAACCGCGCGCTCAAGAATGCGATCCGCGCGTTCGACCACCGTCACCGAGAGACCGTGCGACGCCGCGACCGCAGCGGTCTCCAGGCCAACGAACCCGCCGCCGACGACCAACATGTGCCGCCCCGCGCCAAAGGCGTCACGAAGTTTATCGACATCCGCGATATTTCGAAGCTCGTAGACGTGACGCTTTCCGGCGAACCCCGGCGGCCATGGGCGCGGCCGCGCGCCGGTGGCGAACACCAGTTTGTCCCAGCGCAGGACCTCATCCCCGGCGGCGACGGTCCGGGCATATGGATCGACCGAACGAACCTCGGTTCCCAGATGGAGTTCGATATCGGAATCCGCCCAGAATGTTGGCGGCTTCAACCAAAGCCGCTCTCGGGTCCACTCCGCGGCCAAGTACTTTTTCGAGAGAGGCGGACGCTGGTAAGGCGGATGCGGCTCGGCGCCGAGCAGGGCGACCCGCCCCTGATAGCCGAGCGCCCGAAGCCTCTGCGCCACCGACGCCCCCGCCTGCCCCGCGCCGATAATGACGACGGCTTCCCTCATCGCGATTTTCCTATAATTGCTCGATCGATCGTACTATTATTTATCACTCTATCGCGTGCAAGATGTTTTATCCCCGCCCCGGAGAGGCCATGGCCACCAACGTCACCCCGCAACCCGCTCATCCACGCGCGACCGCCCTTGCGCGCATTCGCGCGGCAAAATCGGCCTGGGGGCCGGGCGCGTCGCTTGCCGCGATTCGAGAGGGATTTGAGACGTTGCTGTGCCCCGAGAACGATATCCCCGCGACCGACCTCAACCTCGCAGGCATCCCGGCAATGGCGATCGGCGGCGACGGCAACTGGCTTCGACCATCGGTGCTGTTCTTCCATGGCGGAGGCTTCCAGGTCGGCTCCCTCCAATCCCATCGCGGCCTGATGCGTGACATCGCGCGAGCCTCCGGCGTTCCGGTGATCGGCATTGAATATCGGCTTGCGCCCGAGCATCGTTTTCCTGCTGCCGCAGACGATTGCCGCGCGGCGTTCGACTCGCTGGTCGAACGAGGCGTCGCACCTCACGATATTGTCCTCGCGGGCGATTCAGCTGGAGGCCATCTTGCGTTGGGCCTCGCCCTCGATCTGAAGGACGATGGCCGCTCCCCCGCCGGGCTCGTATTGATTTCGCCGTGGCTCGACTTGTCCCTGTCAGGCGGCAGCTATATCTCGCGCGCCGCGCTCGACGTCTTCTCCCAGCCGGCGCAGTTGCGCGCCATGGCGAAAACCTATCTCGGCCGGGACAGACAGCTGACCGATCCACGGATTGATCTGCTCAATCGGAATCTGACGGGTTTACCTCCCGTTTTGATTCACGCGGGTGACCATGACATCACGCTCGATGATGCGAAGACGCTCGCGAATGCCGCAACCCGTGCGACGGTGAGTCACCATTTAGCTATCTGGCCTGAAATGATGCACCATTTTCAGATGTTTGCCGACCTGCCGGAATCGATCGAATCGCTGGCGGCGATAGGCGCGTTCGTCCGCGCCTGCCTGGCGCGCGATCATCAGCTATCCCGCTTGAATGAGCATGATCTTTTCTGACCCCCAAGGAGCAAAGCGAAAGTTGCTTTCCGCCTGGACGCAATCCAAGGGCATGCTTTCTCAGATCATGCCCGCGCCTTTACCCGGCGCCGCAGCCCATGCCACCAGAAACCCCGATGGCTTCGCCAGTGATGAAGGAGGCTTTTGCCGATGCCAGAAACGCAACCACATCGGCAATTTCCTCCGGCCGTCCGAGCCGGTTCAGAAGCGTCAATGACGCCATGTTGCTCTCCAGGCGATCGCCATGAACGGCGAGCGCCGCTTCCACCATCGGCGTGCGGACCGGCCCCGGCAGCACCGCATTGCAGGTCACCGAATAGCGCGCATTCTCACGCGCGATCGAGCGGGTGAATCCGATTACGCCAGCCATCGCCGCCTCGTAGATCGCGCCGCCCTTCGAACCCTGACGCCCTGCTTCCGATGACACGTTGACGATCCGTCCATACCCCGCCGCCTGCATCGCGCCCAGGACGCCATGAGTAAACGCGAACGTCGTTTCAAGGTTGATCGCGATCAGTCTTCGCCACTCGTCCTCACTGGTATCGGTGAAGAAGGCGTGCTGATCCGCGCCAACATTGTTGACAAGCACGAGAAACGGACCGAACTCGGCGAATAGTCGCGCGCGCGCCGCCCCATCAAGAACATCCATGCCCACAAATGTCGCGCCGGTTTCCGCCGACAGTCTGTCGCCTGCGGCGCGGTCACGGTCGCAGAACGTCACCGCATGTCCTGCGGCGACCAATGCGCGCACAATCGCCGCCCCGATACCCGCGGCGCCGCCGGTAACAAGAGCCGAGGGGGGCGGTCTCACCATGCACGTTCCGTCACGTCAGACGCCCACGAAACGAGGCGCGCGCTTTTCGATTACGGCAGCAAGCCCCTCTTTCGAATCCGCGGTCGCGGACAGTTCAGCAACGGTGCGGGCCTCCTCGGGCAAGCATCCCTCGACGCCGAGCCCAACACCATTCCATAGCAATCGTTTCGTCGCCGCCAGAGCCTTGGGCGCACCACCGGCAAGCTCCCGCGCGACAGAGCGCGTCTCGTCTTGCAACACATCGTCCGCGACGACGCGCGTGACAAGGCCGATCTCAAGAGCCTCTGGCGCTTTCACGACACGATTCGTCAGGAACATATCAGCGGCGCGCCGAAGCCCGATGAGGCGCGGGAGAACCACCGAAGCGCCGCCATCCGGGGCCATGCCGACCCGTGTCGCACCCGCCATGAAGCGCGCCGTTTCCGACGCGATGACCATGTCCGACGCGCAGACCAGCCCGAGGCCTCCGCCGCCGGCCGCAAATCCGTGCACCTGCGCGATCACCACCGCGTTCAATCTTATCAGCGCGCCGACCGAGATCTGGAGATAGGCCGTCACCTCCTTGAGAAAATCGCCGACGTCGTCTCCCTGAGCGGCGAATTCGCGCACGTCGCCGCCCGCGCAGAAATGCGCGCCTGCCCCCTTCAGAATGACGACCCGCACGCGCGGATCACGATGGCAACGCATCACCGCATCATAGAGCGCACGCATCAATTCGATCGTCATGCCGTTCGCGGCCGCCGGGCGGTTCAGCATCAATGTCGCGACGTGATCGTAATAATCAAGCTGTACCGGCCCGTCGATCCAGCGTTCGGGCTCAGGAGCAACGTGCTCTTTCTTGTTCGACATTACTGTCTTTCTGTATCTATACGAGGAATGACAAGGTGTAGATCGGCTTGTGATTGTTCACGAGGCTGATCTTCTTTCGGGCAAGTCGAAAATGGCCATCGACCAAACGCAGACGATATTCGTTCCGCGCCGCCCACAAGGTTTCGCCGCGTAAGTTGTCCTCATAGATCAGGACATTCGCGCGCACTTGAAACTCGTTTCCCTCGCGCGCGACGAGCTCGACATTCGATATCAGGCGCGCCAACTCGGAACGCGGCGTCTGCGTGTGACGTCGTCCGGTCTTGAGCTGCGCTATACGAATGTTGATGCGCGAGCGATTGTCGTAAACGATCGACATCTGGCGCTCGGGATCCGAGTCGCTGCCGTTGGCGGGAATCCAGTAGATGGCATCGTCGGTCCAGAGATTCGCCCACTCGTCGTAGGCGTGCATATCCTGAAGACGCGCTTCCATATAGAGAAACTGCTCTATACGACGCAGCCAACGGTCCGCCTCATCATCGAAAGGAGGGCTGAGAGCATCCGCGCGAACGGCGGGCGGTTGAGAAACGTTCATAACATCTCACGCTGTCATTAGATCGAGATAGTGCCGCCAGATGCCGCGCTGCGGCACTTCGTCGGTGGCGTGGCCAATTCGGTAGCCGCGATCGTCGCGGTGCTCACGACTTAGCCCCCGCGACAGTGTCAGCCATTCGGGATTGTGAATGCGCGCGCCCCTGTGATTGCGCTCGTACATTTCCGTATCATCCGCGAGCAGAAGACCAGCCGGCCCCACGGAGCCCATGGTCTGCTGACGCAATCTCCGATTGAGGTCCGGAGCGCCCTTGAACTGGAGCGCGGTGACGTGCTGGATCGTCTCGTCAACCGCCGTCGGCTGGATCACGAACATCTGGATTTCCGCGATGAACAGATTCGGAAAAATCATGATGTGCGGCGTGCCGTCGATCATGATCTCCCGCGCTCGCTCGACCCCGTGCGCGGATTCCATCGAACTGACATAGCCTGGAAACCTGTTCGGATCCGCTCCGCCGAACCAGTGCAGCGGCTTTCCCATTCGACGCCATTCCGGACGCAGATCAAACTCGGTGTGCCCGTTGCCGAAATCGCGGGTCAAGGCTTGTGATTCGGGCTTGTAGAGTCCGCCGACGGGGCTCTCCGCGACCTGAAATATCGAACCGTGCACAAAACCGGGGTGATAACCGTCGGTTTCGTTCTCGACCAGAAATTTCCAGTTCGCTTTCGCGCGGTGTTGAAGGAAACCTGCGGTGACCTCGATTTCTCCAGTCGGAGAATTGTCGAGCAGCTGGTCGAGCGAATCCTTGGCCCCGCCGAGATGCTCCTCGAGCGACGGCCCCTCCTTCGCGAAAGAACCAAATACGAAGCCGCGATAAATCTCGATGCGTGGCACCCGCCCGAGCGAGAAGGCGCTCTTGTCGACACCCTCGTATCCATCGGCGAACGCGAGTCCGATCAGCTCACCAGAGTTCGCAAAGGTCCACGAGTGATAAGGGCAGGTGAAAGTCGAACGATTGCCCTGCTGGTAGGCACAGAGCTGATTGCCGCGATGCGGGCATTTATTCTGCAACAGACTGATTTCGCCGTGACGGTCATGAACGAGCAAGACCGGCGTCGGCCCAATCGATTTGGTGACGTAGTCGTTGCGATTAGGCACCTCGCTGACATGTCCGACATAGACCCAGGTCCGATGCCAGATCCTCTCGAGCTCCTCGGCGAAAACGGCTTCGTCATAATAGAGGGTGCTGTGGACGCGGGTTGGCTCAACCAGCGCCCGGTAGTCGAATTCTGACGGCGCAGGCTGCGCCCTACTGGGAACGCTCGACATTTCCTCGTCCTTTTTATTACCCGAACGATCGTACTATTTATAAACATTTGAACCGTGTCAAGCTTTTTGAGAGTCGGACGAAGCATTCTCCATTGACGCGGAACGAGTTCCCTAGGTGCGAAGAGGGCAGTGGGGCTTGGACCATCACGTCCCGAATGCGAGATCCACCACCGGCAACCGATGGTTGATCCTCTTCATCGACAGGTCTCTCGAAAGCCTCTTAAGGTGGGCCGGACCGTTGCGCTGCGAGGTGCCGATCCGGATCGTCTGGTCATTGCGGATATTGATCTTGACGCCCGAGCCCCGGCATCGAGATGTTTCTGGTCGCAACCGAAACGATCGGTCTCCTCCGCTGCTGCTTCGCGCGCGTCGATCCAGCTTCAATGCCAATCGTAATGTTGCAACCGTCGAAACGTCGGCGGGAATCATTCGCCGGCAAACAACCTGTCTGTATCTGCGACGATTCCAATCGCCAGCATGATTTGACTGCTTATCCGATCAGCTCGGCCCGTAGCCTCGCCCCTCTTGATGTCGTCGAGGCCACCCGGTCGCTTGCGAACAGGAGGGCTGGCTAAGCTTGCGATCGCGATACCGGGCCACCGACCGGTGCGGATTCATGAACGCCGTTGGCCATCGCGCATACGGGCGCTCATTTCGGCGCCGCCTGAGCCGCGCGTTCGAGATTGGTCTCGTATTGCTGCTTGCCCGACATGTACTGCTTCGGCCAGCTCAGCGTCCTGAGGCCCATCTTGGCGGCCTCGTGCAGGGTCCAGGCGGGATCGGCGAGATGCGGCCGCGCCACCGCGGTGAGGTCGGCGCGGCCGGCGCCGATTACCGAATTGGCTTGATCTGCGTCCGAGATGGCGCCGACCGCGATGGTCGCGATGCCGACCTCGTTGCGAATCTTGTCGGAGAATGGCGTCTGGAACAGCCGGCCGTAAACCGGCTGTTCCTCCTTGACGACCTGGCCCGAGGAACAATCGATCACATCCGCGCCCGCATCCTTGAACATGCGCGCGAAGATCGCGGCGTCCTCCGGCGTGTTTCCGCCCTCGTACCAGTCGTGACACGACAGGCGCACCGACATCGGCTTGTCGCTCGGCCACACCGCGCGGATCGCGTTGAAGACCTCCAGCGGATAACGCGCGCGATTCGCGTGCGAGCCGCCGTATTCATCGGAACGCTTGTTGGTGAGAGGAGACAGGAAGCTCGACAGCAGGTAGCCGTGCGCGACGTGCAACTCGAGCCAATCGGCCCCGGTTGCGGCAGCGCGCTGCGCGGCGGCGACGAAGTCCCGCGTCACGCGATCCATATCGGTGCGATCCATCGCCTTCGGCACCTGCGAGTTTTTCAGATAGGGCAAGGCCGATGCCGAGATCAGCGGCCAGTTGCCGGCGTCGAGCGGCTGGTCGATGCCCTCCCAGGCGACGCGCGTCGATCCCTTGCGGCCGGCGTGCCCCAGTTGAATGCCGGCCTTCGCGCTGGAGGTGGCGTGGATGAAATCGATGATGCGCTTCCACCCGGCCTGTTGCTCATCGTTCCATAGTCCCAGACAACCGGGCGTGATCCGCGCGTCGGGCGACACGCAGGTCATCTCGCCGAACACGAGGCCGGCGCCCCCCAGAGCGCGGGCACCGAGATGCGCCAGATGAAACTCGCCCGGCAGCCCGTCTTGCGCCGAATACATCGCCATCGGCGAGACGATGACGCGATTGTGGAGCGTCACCGATCGCACCGTGAAAGGCGTGAAGACAGGCGGCAGCGGCCGCTCGCCGGCAGGCGACGCAATTCCAGCGCGATCGGAGAACCAGCGTTCGAATTGCTCGAGATAGGAGCTGTCGCGCAGCCGCAGGTTCTCGTGGCTGATGCGCTGGGATCGGGTCAGCATCGAATACATGAACTGCTGCGGCTCGAGCTGATCGGCGTAGCGATGGCCGACAACCTCAAACCATTCCATCGCGTTGCGCGCTGCGTTCTGGATCCGCGCGACATCGACGCGGCGGATCTCCTCATACTCGGCAAGCACCCGCGGAATATTGCTCCTGTCGTGACCGAGTCGATCAAACTGACGCGTCAATTCGATGGCGTCGTCGAGAGCGAGCCGGGTCCCAGCCCCGATCGCGAAATGCGCGGTATGCGCCGCGTCCCCCATCAGCACCACATGCGAGCGACCGTTGAAGTGACTCCAATGATCGCAGATCAGGCGGGTGAAGTTGATCCAGGCCGAACCGCGCAAATGGTGCGCGTTGGTCATCAGCCGCGCGCCTTGCAACGTTTCGGCGAACAACTCCTCGCAGAAGGTGATGGAGCCCTGCTGGTCGATCCTGTCGAGTCCGTGCTTTTGGTACGCTTCCTCTGTGGTTTCCACGATGAAGGTCGAGGTCTTGTCGTCGAACTTGTAGATATGCGCCTGAAACCAGCCGTGCTCGGTCTTGCGAAAATCAAAGGTGAAAGCGTCGAACTGCCGGTTGGTGCCGAGCCAGATGAAGCGGTTCGGCCGCACCAGCATGTCCGGCTTGAATACCTCCGGATAGCGATTGCGAATCTTCGACGACACGCCGTCGGAGGCAATGATGAGATCGGCATCGGGAAATTCGAGATCGGACTCCCCCTCACGCTCGAACACCAGTTCCACGCCCAGTTCCTCGCAGCGGGCCTGCAACAGATTAAGCAGCTTCTTGCGCCCGATCCCGACGAAACCGTGCCCGGTGGTGCGGATACGGTGCCCCTTGAAAACCAGCTCGATATCGTCCCAATGGTTGAAGCTGTCTTCGACTTCGGCTGCGGTCCTGGGGTCGGCCAGCCGCATCGCCTCCATCATCTGGTCGGAAAACACCACGCCCCAGCCGAAGGTGTCGTAAGGCCGGTTGCGTTCGACCACCGTGATGACATGCTCAGGATGACGCTGCTTCATGAGAAGCGCGAAGTACAAGCCGGCAGGGCCACCGCCGATGCAAACGATCCGCATGCGTTCTCCTTGCTGCGCGACCGCGCGAGCCAGCTTCGTCGGCATACTTCAGGTCTAAAAGTTTCATATATAAAATATATCGTCAAGTCACTTTTGAGA
>CAUJJN010000109.1 GCA_963204905.1 Pseudomonadota bacterium | reverse complement strand
TAGTCGCGGCTCAGCAGGCTGCGCTGATTGGTGTCGTGCATATAGACGGCGTAGGCGTTGGGCATGTTGATCTTCAGTTCGCCCAGCGCGTTCCACGGTCCGGGGTCCTGACGCACGATCACGCCGGGCGCCTTGTCGCCGCTCCAGTTCACCGAGGCGGGATCGACGACGGCGTCACGTTCGTCGTAGAGCTGCATATGCATCCGGCTGAGATAGGTCGGATCCTTGCGCATGTGGTTGGCGATTTCGTTCTTGGTGATCGAGGCGGGCACCGTCCAGCGCGGATTGAGGTTGATGTCGGTGATCTCGGCCGACACCGTCGGCGAGGGCTTCTCGGTCTTGCCGACGACCACACGGTAGCGATGCACGACCTTGTCGTTCTCCACGGCTTCGACATAAGCGGCCGGAATGTTGACGGCGACAAACCGCGCGCCGAAACCGAAGCCGATGGCGGAGGTGCGCAGCAACGAGGCCTCGAGCTGCTTGCTGCGGTCCTCGACCGTCACGTTGAGCGCGGCCATGGTCCTCGGGCCGACCGTTCCGATCGGGGGCAGGCCGTGGCGCGTCTGGAAACGCTTGATGGCGGCGACGACCTCCGCATCGATCACGCCCGACGCGCGGTCGGCGGCAAGATCGCCCTCTGCGATCAGGCGCTGGCGGAGCACGGCGTCGTGCGCGCCGGCCGTCCCAGGCGTGAACTTCGCGTCGGCGGGAATCTTCGGCCATCCGCCGCGCGCGGCGATGGTGGCATATGTCTGGATCGCCTGCTTGAGCCGTCCGGCGGTGCCCTGATCGAAAGTGGGCTCGGTCGAACCGGGCAGGGTGCTGGTCGCCTTGATCGCAGGCGCTGAATCGGCGGCCTGCGGGGCGGGCGTCGCCGGCTTTTCCCTGGCGGCAGGCGCCGGCGTGGCCGGCGGTTGGACGGCAGTTTGGCCGTATAGCGATCCGGTTCCGGATAGCACGGCTGCAAGCACGAAAAGGGCGTGTCTCATGGTCGATCCCGGTCGCGAAGGGTGATCAACGCTAGAGCAGGATCGTCAACCGATGGTTAACCATGTGGCGGCCATCCGGCCGGGGCCGGGCGGTCTCAGCCTTTCGGTGCGAATGGCGGGCCGTTCGGCTTGGTGCGGATGCCGGGGCGCAGCCGCGTCCATGGCAGCGCCGCGGTGTCGGCCGGCATCGCGCCGGGGGCGGCGCAGATCAACAGCGTCTCGGCGATCGGCTCGAAGTCGGCGCGGAAATGCACCGAGCTTTTGTTGACCAGGATCGCCTGTTCGGTCGGCTCGATGCCGACATAGCGATACATTGCCTGATCGGCGAGCTGCGCCTTGTGCGAGGACACCACCACGCGAACGTCGTCGATGCGCAGGCAGGCCGACGGCCCCATGTCCATGTCGCGACCGCCATAATAAGGGCCGGGCGCGACGAATTTTCCGTCGGACAATTTCTCCACAACGAATGTGGCCTCATACGGCGCGTCGCCGGGAATGCCCGACTTGCCGCCGAGCGCGAGCGTCACGGTCGCGCCTTCGCCGGCGTCGTGCGCGGCTTTCGCGGAGGCCGGATCGTAGATCGCGCCGGTGGCGGCGCGCGTCGCCTTGTTGCGCACCAGCGCGCGCAACATGCCGGTGGTGTCGGAATCGCCGCCCGCTCCGGGGTTGTCCTGCGTATCGGCGATCACGATCGGCTTTCGCGCGGTCTTCGCCAACTGCATCGCGTGCTGAATGCCTTCGTCGGGGGAATAGATTTTGCCGTCGAAGTCGTCCTCGTGGCCGGTCACCAGTTGCGCGACGGCGTCCGCTGCCGCGTCCGCATCCGCCTGCGTGCGGCCATAGGCGAACACGGTTGGCCCGCAGCCGGGAAAATCGGCGGCTGGGAAGCCCGGCGCGAACGACAGCGTCGGCACGGCGTCGTTCTCCAGCGTCGCCAGCCTGTCGTAGATGCCCTTGGTCGGCTGGTCGAAGGTGCATTGCCAACTGATCGGAATCAGGAACGGCAGTTGCCGGAAAGCTTTCGCAAGATGCTGCTTGCTCTCCAGCAGCAGCGCGAGATGTTTCGCAGAGGCGCGGCCGGTGTCGGCCATGTCGACGTGGGGATAGGTGCGATAGGCGATCAGCGCGTCGGCGTGCTGCACCATTTCCGGCGTGACGTTGGCATGCAGGTCGAGACTTACCACCAGCGGCAGGTCCGGGCCGATCACCTTGCGCACGCGTGCCAGCAACTCGCCTTCGCCGTCGTCGAGATGTTCGGTGACCATCGCGCCGTGCAGATCGAGATAGACCGCGTCGAGTGCGTCGGCATTGGCGATGCCCTCGACCATCTCCTGAACGACGCGCTCATAGGCGTCCTTGGTCACATGCGCGCAGGGACTGGCCCCGCAGGCAATCGTCGGGATCAACTCCCAGCCGCGTGTCACCGCGTCATCGATGAAGCCGGCGAGGCCGACATTGATGCCGCGCATCACCTTCAGCACGTCGGAGCCGTGGGTCATCGCCGGCCAGCCGCCGCCGTGAACGAAATCGGCATAAGTCGCCTTGGTGGGCGCGAAGGTGTTGGTCTCGTGCAGGAAGCCGCCGATGGCGATACGGGTCATGAGGTTATTCCGAGATAGTTGCGTGTAGAGTGAATGTTGAAATCGTCATTGCGCGGAGCGCAGCGACGAAGCAATCCAGAGTCTCCACCCCAACCCTCTCCCGCAAGCGGGAGAGGGAGAAGAAAAACTGGATTGCTTCGCTTCGCTCGCAATGACGGCTGCTGCGAAATCGTTAAACAGGCGTGGCTGCATCATGCTGCGCTATGGCCACCGGCCTGAAGTTGGCGAAATCCCAGTGGCGGCCGGGGGCGGCTTCGAGCAACTGCCTGGTGTAGGGCTGCTGCGGATTGGTGAGAATTTCGCCCGCCGGTCCTTGTTCGACGACGCGGCCATGCTGCATCACCACCACCTCGTCGCAGATTTGCGCGGCGACGCGCAGGTCGTGGGTGATGAACAGCAACGCGATGCCGAGCCGGGTCTGGATCTCGTCGAGCAGTTCGAGGACCTGCGCCTGCACCGAGACGTCGAGCGCCGACACCGCTTCGTCCGCCACCAGCACGTCGGGATCGAGCGCCAGAGCGCGGGCGATCGCGATGCGCTGGCGCTGGCCGCCGGAGAACTGGTGCGGATAACGCGAGATGGCGTCGGCTGGCAGGTCGACCAGTTCGAGCAATTCGCCGGCGCGTTTGATCGCGTCCGCATGCGGGACGCCGTAATTCACCGGCCCCTCGGCAATGGTTTCGCCGACCGTGATGCGCGGATTGAGTGAGCGGTAGGGATCCTGGAAGACAATCTGGATGCGCTTGCGGTGCGGTCGCAGGGCGGGGCGGGACAGTTCCGAGATTTCTTGTCCGACGAGGCGGACGCTGCCGGAGGTCGGATCGATCAACCGCACGATGCAGCGGGCGACGGTGGACTTGCCGGAGCCGCTTTCGCCGACGATGCCGAGCGTGCGGCCCTTGCGCAATGTCAGCGTCACATTCTGCGCCGCGGCGACCTCGCGCGCGTTCCCGAACATCGTGCGCTGCCGATAGACCTTGTTGAGGTCGTTGGTTTCCAGAACGATCGGCTCGCTACTCGCGGGCCGCGCCGCGCGCGGGATCAGGCTCGGCACTGACGACAGCAGGTTGCGGGTGTATTCCATGGTCGGGGCGCGCAGAACGGCGTCGAGCGCGCCGGTTTCCACCACCTTGCCCTTGCGCATCACCACCACGCGATCGGCGATCTCCGCCACCACGCCCATGTCGTGGGTGATGAACAGCACCGCGGTGCCGTGGTCGCGTTGCAGGTCGCGGATCAGTGACAAGATCTGCTTCTGCGTGGTGACGTCGAGCGCGGTGGTCGGCTCGTCGGCGATCCACAGCTTCGGTTCGAGCACGAGCGCCATTGCGATCATGATGCGCTGGCGCTGGCCGCCGGAGAGCTGATGCGGATACGACTTGAAGATGCGCGCGACATCCGGCAGGCGGACCTGTTCCATCATCGCGAGAATGCGTTCGCGCCGTGCGCGGGCGTCGAGACTGGTGTGCGCGCGCAGCACCTCGTCGATCTGCTTGCCGACCGGCACCACCGGATTGAGCGCGGTCATCGGTTCCTGAAAGATCATCGCCATGGTGGTGGCGCGCAATTGTCGCAGCCGCCGGTCGCTGGCGGAAAGAATATCCTCGCCCGCCAGCGTGATCTTGCCGCGCGTCGGCACCAGCACCTTCTTCGGCAACAGACCCATCACGGCGAGTGAGGTCACCGATTTGCCGGAACCGCTTTCGCCGACCACGCAAAGTGTCTCGCCCTGGCGGACCTGTAGCGACACGCCGTCGATGATGCGGGAGGCGTCGGGCTTGTTGCCGATCGAGACCACGAGATCGTTGACGTCGAGGACGATCGGCGCGGCGGAGGGAGACGTTGCGGTCATTTGCGGGCCTCGCGCTGTTTCATGCGCGGATCGAGCGCGTCGCGCGCGGCATCGCCGATCAGGTTCACCGAGAGAATGGCGATCGACAGCATCAGGCCGGGCCAGAAGATCAGCGACGGCTTGATCTGGAAGAAGGCGCGACCCTCGGCCATGATGTTGCCCCAGGTCGGAATTTCCGGGCTGATGCCGCAGCCGAGGAACGACAGGATCGCTTCGGTCAGGATGGCGGAGGCGCAGACGTAAGTGCCTTGCACGATCAGCGGCGCGACGGTGTTGGGCACCAGATGGCGCCACATGATCTTCGGCAGGCTGGAGCCGACCGAGATCGCCGCCTCGACATAGGGCTCCTCGCGCGCCGACAGCACCACCGAGCGCACCAGCCGCGCCACGCGCGGGACCTCAGGAATCGTGATGGCGATCAGGACGGTGGTCAGGCTGGCACCGGACAACGACACCACGGCGATCGCCAGCAGGATTCCCGGGATCGCCATCAAGCCGTCCATGACGCGCATCATCACGGCGTCGACCCACTTGAAGAAACCGGACACCAGCCCGATCAGGAGGCCGATGGCGACGCTGAAGACGGCGGAACCAAGCCCGATCAGCAACGAGATGCGTCCGCCGTAGAAGATGCGCGAGAGCACGTCGCGGCCGTAGGCGTCGGTGCCCAGCGGATATTCAGCGCTGGCGGGCTTCAGCCGCTGCGCCGGCGCCAGCAACTGCGGATCGTGCGGCGAAATCAACGGCGCGAAGATCGCCATCAGCACGATGGCCATCAGACAGATGACAGCGATGGCGATGATCGGATTCGAGCGCAACAGGTTGCGCCCGAGGCGGCGCGGGGTGATCCGGAGCGAGGGGTCTGGCAGGGCGTCCACAGCCATCAGTAACGAATCCTCGGATCGAGCAGGGTGTAGGAGAGGTCGATCAGCAGATTGACTCCGACATAGATGCCGCTGGTCAGCAGGATCATCGCCTGAATGACGGGATAGTCCCGCGCCAGCACCGCGTCGACGGTGAGGCGGCCGATGCCGGGCAGATTGAAGACCGTTTCAGTGACGACGACGCCTGAGATCAGCAACGCGAAGCCGGTGCCGATCACGGTGATCACCGGCACCGCGGCGTTGCGCAACGCGTGCCGCAGCAGCACGCCGTGCTCGGCGATGCCCTTGGCGCGCGCGGTGCGGATGTAATCCTCGTCGAGCACGTCGAGCATCGCGGCGCGGGTCATGCGCGCGATCAATGCGATGTAGATGAACGACAGCGTCAACGTCGGCAGGGCGATACGTTCGAAAAACGGACCGAAGCCGCGCGCGAAGCTGCGATAGCCTTGCACCGGCAGCCAGCGCAGCTCGATGGCGAACAGTTGAATGAGCACATAGCCGATCACGAACACCGGTACAGAGAAGCCGATCACCGACAGCGCCATCACGAAACGGTCGATCCAGGTGCCGTGCTTCCACGCGGCGATAACGCCGAGCGGCACCGCGACGATCACGGTGAAGATGATGGTCGCGATCGCGATGCTGATGGTCGGCTCGATGCGATTGCCGATCATGGTGATGACCGGCACGTTGGAAATCAGCGAGACCCCGAAGTCGCCGTGCAGCAGCTTGCCGATCCAGGTGAAGAACTGCGTGTAGAGCGGCTCGTTCAATCCGAGCGAGGTGCGGATGCGATCGAGCTGTTCCGGCGTCGCATTGTCGCCGGCAAGAATGGCAGCCGGGTCGCCCGGCGTCAGTCGCAGCAACAGGAACACGAACAGCGCCACCACGCCCATCACGGGGATGGCGGCGAGGATTCGGCGGATCAGGTATCCCAGCATGCATCCCTGCCTTGTCGCGTGCCTTGATGTGCCGCCCATGATGGCCGCGACAGTTGGCCTGCTGTCAACAACCTCATTGGCTCATTCCGGCCTTGCATTGTCCGGCGCGGAATTTCATCTCGAAATCCGCATCGGGCTTTGTGCCAGTTTGCTTTGTGCCAGTTTCATGTATTTCATGTATGCCAGTTTCGTGCCATCGACGGTTTCGCGGCATGGAATTTGGCGGCGTCTTACTCCAATGTCGCCAGCAAACCTGCCATCAGGCGGCCGCGCTCCGCAAGGCTGTCCACCTCGATATGTTCGTTGAGCGTGTGCACACCGCCGCCGCGCACGCCGAGCCCGTCGAGCGAGGGGATGCCCATCGCGCCGGTGAAATTGGCATCGGAGCCGCCTCCTGCACTGCCATGCGGCAGTTCCATGCCCATCTGCTGCGCGACGCCGCGCGCCTTTTCATAGAGCGCCAGGGTGCCGGCATCCGGCTCCCAGACCGGGCGCGTGACGCCGCGCGTCACCTTGAATGTGACGTCGTCATGGGTGCCGGACAGCGCCAGCATCCGCTCGACGCCACGATCGAGGTCGCTCTGACGCTTGGCCATGCTGAGCGCTTCGCCGGTCGCGGTGGTGGCGACGCAATTCACCCATTGGCCGCCGTGAACGACGCCGACGCTGAAGGTGCAGTCGGGGCCGGTCATCGCGTCGATGGCGATGATCTGGCGCGCCATCTCGCGGATCGCGGAACGCCCGGAGGACAGTGTGGCGCCGGCGTGACTGGGCTGGCCGGTGGCTTCGAGATTGAAGCGCGCGATGGCGTAGCGGCCGGTGACGACGCCGTTGTCGTCGCGGCCGGGCTCCGGCACCAGCACGTATTTGTTGCGCGCCGCTTCCGCCTCGACCACATCGCGGACGCTCGGCGTGCCGACTTCCTCATCCGGCGTCAGCAGGAAGGTGATCGGCAGCGGCGTGGTGAAGGCCGCGCGCTGCAACTGACGGATGGCCTCGAGCGCGAGATAGTTGCCGCCCTTCATGTCGTAGACGCCGGGGCCGTAACACTTGTTGCCCTCGCGTCGCCACGGCAGTTTCTCCAGCGTGCCGACCGGATGGACGGTATCGAGATGGCCGGCGATCAGAATGCCGGGTTCGCCCTGTTTCGGATGCGGGAAACGGGCGCGGATGCAATCGCCGAACCCCATTCGCCCCGGGATACGCTCGATGGTGGCCCCGGCCAGCGCCATCTCGCGCGCGGCGAGATCGAGCATCCGGTTGACGGCGGCGCGATCCCAGGTCGGGCTTTCGCACTCGACCCACTGACGCAGGCCCTGCAACATGGTTTCGGTATCGAACGGGAGGTTGGCGGGATTCATGGCTGTTCGGATGCCTTCTTCTTTTGGGGCTTCAATGCCGGCACGCGGATCTCGTCCGCAGGGCGTTCGATGATTGCCGGAGAACGAGAACCGCACGCAATGGAGGTTTCCAGTGGGGTTCAAACGTCGACTTGCGTGTCATGACGTCGCGACCGGATGGAGCGGAAAGTGACCGAAGTCGTCCGGGCGAATGATCAAGCATCATGGTGCGTCATAATGGAGGGTTCGACGGAAATTGCCAGCGCCACGTTTGTTACGATTGCAGGTTGCCTTGCGAGCGGGCAGCGTGCGCTCAAAGCTTGTGCGAGTGCGAGATGGTCCGCGATTGACGCCCGGCAAACTTGATGCAAGTCTTGCGCGCAATGAAAGCCACGTGAACGGTCCGGAGCGATGCTGGCCGTCGTTTCCGATGCCTCAAGAAGCAATCAGCGCGATTCATTAGTCGAATATTGCGTTCAATTCGGGAGAGATCGAATGTTGCACGTCACGCCGCCGCGACTGTCGACGAGAGCGGGGAAGTTGAGCACGGCATTGAAGGCGGCGCTGCCGGCCTTGCTGCTTGCGACAGCGCTGGGGGCGCCCGCGCTGGCGCAGACCAAGACCATCCGCGCGGTGATGCATTCCGATCTGCGCGTGCTCGATCCCGGATTGACCACGGCCTACATCACGCGCGACCACGGTTACATGGTGTACGACACGCTGCTGGCGATGGATTCCAAGTTCAAGATCCAGCCGCAGATGGCGAGCTACAAGGTCTCGGACGACAAGCTGACCTACACCTTCACCTTGCGCGACGGCCTGAAGTGGCATGACGGCCAGCCCGTCACCGCGGAGGATTGCGTCGCCTCGCTCAAGCGTTGGGGCAAGGCCGACGGCATGGGCCAGAAGCTGATGGACTTCACTGCCAGCATCGAGGCGCCTGACGCCAAGACCATCGTGTTGAAGCTGAAGGAGCCCTACGGCCTGGTGCTGGAGTCGATCGGCAAGCCGTCGTCACTCGTGCCGTTCATGATGCCGAAGCGTATGGCTGAAACGCCGCAGGGCAAGGCGCTCACCGAGCATATCGGATCGGGGCCTTTCAAGTTCGTGCAGGCGGAATTCCAGCCGGGCGTGAAGGCGGTTTACGAAAAGAACAAGGATTATGTGCCGCGCTCCGAAGCTCCCGATTGGACCTCGGGCGGCAAGGTGGTGAAGGTCGATCGCGTCGAATGGATCACCATGCCTGACGCGCAGACGGTGGTGAATGCGATCCAGTCCGGCGATATCGATTTCGCCGAAACGCCATCCTACGACCTGCTGCCGATCCTCGAGAACGACAAGGACCTCACGATCCAGACGCTGAGCCCGCTTGGCTTCCAGACCCTGGGCCGCATGAACTTCCTTTATCCGCCCTTCGACAACATCAAGGTGCGTCGCGCCGCATTCCTCGCCGCCAGCCAGAAGCCGGTGCTCGACGCGCTCATCGGCAACGCGAAGTACTACAAGGTGTGCGGCGCGATTTTCGGCTGCAACACGCCGCTGGCCACCGACGTCGGCTCCGAGACCCTGACCAAGGGGAACGGCATGGAGGAAGCCAAGAAGTTGCTCAAGGAGTCCGGTTATGACGGCACCCCCGTCGTGATCATGGCGCCCGGCGATGTCGGCCAGCTGAAGGCGCAGCCGATCGTGTTCGCCCAGTTCCTGCGCGACGCCGGCTTCAAGGTCGACGTGCAGGCGACCGACTGGCAGACCGTCGTGACCCGCCGCGCCAGCCAGAAGTCGCCGAAGGAGGGCGGCTGGAACATGTTCTTCACCAACTGGGCAGGTCCTGACGTGCTCAACCCGGTGGCCAGCGTTTCGACCAGCGGCAAGGGCAAGAATGGCGGCTGGTTCGGCTGGCCGGAAGACGCCAAGATCGAAGAGCTTCGCGACAAGTTCGCGCGCTCGACCTCGCCCGACGAGCAGAAGAAGCTCGCCGAGGAAATCCAGAAGCGGGTTTACGATGAAGTCCTGTACGTCCCGCTCGGTCAGTTCGAGCAGCCGAGCGTATGGCGCAAGTCGTTGAAGGGTGTTCTCGGCGGCCCGGCCACGCCGGTGTTCTGGAATATCGAGAAGACCGGCGATTGATCGATCCGATCAAGCGCTGACAATATTCGACGGCGGCCGATTTGTCGGCCGCCGTTTGTTTTGGAATATTACGCCGAAGTCTGGAATGGAGCGGACGCGTTCCGACACTCCGTTCATTGCGAGCACTCGGATCGACGCTTGGTGTCGTCCGAGCAAAGGCTCCGCGAAGCAATCCAGAAAGCCGGAAAGCAAGGACTGGATTGCTTCGGTGCTCACGCTCCTCGCGATGACGAAAGAGGCAGATACTTATTCGTCGCCGCTCAAAAAATGCCCGATGGCGGCCAGCGGCCGGATGCCGTCGCAGACGATCTTGGTGATCGCCAACATCGGCACCGCCAGGATGGCGCCGGGCACGCCCCACATCCAGAACCAGAAGATCAACGAGATGATCACCAGCACCGGATTGAGCGTGAAGCGGCGCGCCAGCAGCATCGGCGTCACGATCTCGCCCTCGATGACGTGAATGGCGAGATAGAGCACCGCCGGCATCATCGCCATCCAGAGCGGATCGAGGATCAGCAGGCCGGCCAGCAGAAAGATACCGACGCCGAACAGCGGCCCCATGATCGGCACGAAATTGAGAACGAAGGCGGTGACACCCCACAGCACCGGGTCGCCGAGGCCCACTAGCCACATCGCGAGGCCGGTGGCGACGCCCACCGCCAGGTTCATGATGGTGATGGTGACCAGATAGATGGAAATGTTGGCCTCGACCTGTTGCGACAGTTCGACCGCCTGACGCTTGCCCTTGAAACTCGGCAGGATCTCCACCGTGCGTTTCAGGAAGGTGTTTCCGGACACCAAGAGGAAAAACAGGATCAGGATCGTTTCGAAGAAGCTGCTGGCGAAATGCGTGGTCCCGGTGAACAGCATCGCCGCGATGGCGGAGCCTGAGCCGCCGCCTTCCGCTCGCGGGGCAGCGCCGCCCGACACGAAGCCGTCGATCTGTTGCAGGAAGGTTTGTAACGTCGAGACCGGCTGACTGAGAAATTTCAACCGCTCTTGCAGGCGCGGGATGCCGTCGGGAAGTTTCGTCGCCCATTCCGTCGCCGGACCGGAGACGGCCGCGCCAATGGC
>CAUJJN010000108.1 GCA_963204905.1 Pseudomonadota bacterium | reverse complement strand
GACAAAATACGTGTCGAGTTGAATCGAATCGGACTCGCTGAACAATTGCACCAGCCGGTTGGTGTCCTCGACCAGGTAGTCCGGCAGCGCGGCAATCCCGAGCCCCTGCTGACAGGCGCGCACCAGCCCGAGGATGTTGTTGACCTTGAAGAACGCCTCGCGCGGGCCGGAGCCGTTGCGCCCGGCTTCGGTCAGCCAGTTGCGGTTCTGGAGGTGGTGGGGCACCTGCGCGTCGCTCAGCATGATGATGCGATGACCATCGAGGTCTTCCAGCGTGCGCGGCGTGCCGAAGTGCTTGATGTATTCCGGCGAGCAGTAGGCGTGGAAGCCCATCGCGAACAGCTTGCGCTGGATCAGGTCGGGCTGCGTCGGCTTGCGGGTGCGGATCGCGACGTCGGCCTCGCGCATCGACAGGTCGAGTTCCTCGTCGGTGACGATCAGCGAGATCCGGATTTCGGGAAACAGCGCTGTGAATTCGCCGAGGCGCGGGATCAGCCAGTGAATGCCGACACCCGGCGTCGTGGTGATCTTGAGGTCGCCGCTGGGCCGTTCGCGGCTGTCGGTGAGCTTGGCGCGCGCCGCCTGCAACTGCATGAAGACGTCGTGGGCGGTGCGAAACAGTAGATCGCCCTGCTCGGTAAGGATCAGGCCGCGGGCGTGGCGGTGAAACAGCGAGACCGACAGTTCCTGTTCGAGCGCGCTGACCTGGCGCGAGACCGCGGACTGCGAGAGCCCGAGTTGCTCGCCGGCATGGGTGAAGCTCCCGGCCTCGGCGGCGGCGTGAAAGACTTTCAGCTTGTCCCAATCCATGTCCGAGAGGCTGTCGCGATTTCGAGGCATGTTTACTCCGCTGCGGCCCGTTCGGTGGCGCTGTGGGCAAGGAAACGTTCGGCTTCGAGGGCGGCCATGCAGCCCATACCGGCGGCCGTGACGGCTTGGCGATAAGTCTCGTCGGCGACGTCGCCGGCGGCGAACACGCCCGGCACCGAGGTCGCGGTCGAGTGCGGCGCCACTTCGACATAGCCGGACGGTTTGAGTTTGAGCTGGCCTGTCACCAGTTCGGTCGCCGGGGCGTGGCCGATGGCGATGAAGACGCCGTCGGCGGGGATTTCGTGCACCGCGCCGGTCTTGACGTTCTTCAGTTTGACGCTGGTGACCTTGGTGGGCTCCCTGTCGCCGCAGATGTCATCCAGCACGCTGTCCCAGACCACCTCGATCTTCGGATGGTTGAAAAGGCGATCTTGCAGGATGCGCTCGGCGCGGAAATGGTCGCGGCGATGCACGACGGTGACCTTGGCGGCGAAATTGGTCAGGAACAGCGCTTCCTCGACCGCGGTGTTGCCGCCGCCAACCACCACGACGTTCTTGCCGCGATAGAAAAAGCCATCGCAGGTGGCGCAGGCGGACACGCCGAAGCCTTTGAAGGCTTCCTCGGACGGCATTCCGAGCCAGCGGGCCTGCGCCCCGGTAGCGAGGATCACGGTGTCCGCGAGATAGACGTCGCCGCTATCGCAGGTGAGCCGAAACGGCCGCTGCCCGAGATCGAGCTTGGTGACGAGATCGGTAACGATTTTCGTACCGACATGTGTCGCCTGCCGCTCCATCTGCTCCATCAGCCAGGGGCCCTGGATCACGTCGCCGAAGCCCGGGTAATTCTCGACATCGGTGGTGATGGTGAGCTGGCCGCCGGGCTGGATGCCCTGGATCAACACCGGCTCCAGCATCGCGCGCGCGGCATAGATACCGGCGGTATAGCCGGCCGGTCCCGAACCGATGATCACAACCTTGGCGTGGATGGGCGTCGACATGGGGGATTTTCCCCTTCTCTCAAGGAAAGGCCGTCAGAGAGCGAAATCGCTGACGGCGGCCGATGGCTCTGAAGCCGGATTATTACAGCTAGTTTAGGCTATCTGGGCAGCTATGCAAGAATTGCAACACATCACCGCTGTTTTTCCACGTCATCCGCACCTCTGCATATTGCGCGAAATAAAATTGCGCGACGCGGGATGTGTGAGGTAAGGCTGTTACCATGGCGCCCGGCGCCGAATCGCCTGGGCGGAACCGGCAATTGAGGATTTGCACTGCGTGTCCAAGAGCCTTGATGAGATTGATCTGAAGATCCTGACGGAGCTTCAGGCCGACGGCCGCATCACTAACGTCGAACTCGCCAAACGGGTTGGGATTTCGCCGCCGCCCTGTCTGCGCCGGGTGCGTGCGCTGGAAGAGGAGGGCTACATCCAGGGCTACCGTGCGCTGCTCGACCCGCGCAAACTCGGCTACGACGTCACGGTGTTTGCCTCGGTGCACCTGTCGAGCCAGGCCGATGCGGATTTGCGGGCCTTCGAGGATTTCGTGCGCCGCTCGCCGCTGGTGCGGGAGTGCTGGATGCTGTCGGGTGAAGTGGATTTCATCCTCAAATGCGTCGCACCCGACATGGCGACGTTTCAAGCCTTCGTCGCGCAACTGACCGCCGCGCCGCATGTTCGCAACGTCCGCACCTCGCTGGTGTTGCAGAACGCGAAATACGCGGCGTCCGTGCCGCTGGAATTGAAAACGCCGCACGATTGAATGTGCGGCCAAAGTTCAAGACATGGCTGCATTCCGCATCTGGCGTTTCCCCTTGGGGCGATTTATGCCCGTGTCAGGAATGCGATTTGGTTTTCGGGGGAGTGCCTCCGAAACTGTCGGTCGGTCCCGTGACGGGGATCGATCAAAGGGGCTGCTGTGACACTCTTTGAGATATTCTTGCTTGCGGCGGCGGGGTTCGCCGCCGGCACCGTCAATGCCGTCGCCGGTGGCGGCACCTTCGCGACATTCGCCGCGCTGGTCGCCTGTGGCCTGCCGACGCTGGACGCCAACGCCACCAGCGCCGTGGCGCTGACGCCGGCCAACCTCGCCAGCGTGGTCGCCTATCGCTCCGAGATCCGAACGCACTTCCGGCGGATGCTGCCGTTCATGATGATCGGTCTGGCGGGCGGCGCGATCGGCGCGCTGCTGCTGGTCTGGCTCGGTGACAAGGGCTTCCGCCCGCTGGTGCCGTGGCTGCTGCTGTCGGCGACCTTGATGTTCGCCTTCAGCGACCGCATCCGCGAACTGACCAAGCCGATGGCGCAGAAAGGCGGCGGCGCCACCGCACACATCGTCGCCTTCGGCGTGATGGCGCTGGCAACGATCTATGGCGGCTTCTTCGGCGCTGGCATGGGCATCATGATGCTGGCCGCGCTCTCGATCATCGGCAGCGGCAATTATCACGAGGACAACGCGATCAAGAACGTGGTTGCGTTTTTGATCCAGATCGTTTCGGCGGGCGTGCTGATCGCCGGCGGTCTGGTGCACTGGCCGCAGGCACTGGTGACGATCGTGGCTTCGGTGGTCGGCGGCTATTGGGGCGTCAGCGTCGCGCGCAACGTCCCGATCAAGGCGATCCGCGCCACTGTCGTTGCGGTTGGCGCGGTGCTGACGGTGATCTTCTTCATCAAGGGGTGATGTGAATTTATCTCGACCGCTCGTTTGAAAGGGTTCGACGGAACGAACGCTCTATCCTCCGTCATTGCGAGGAGCGCAGCGACGAAGCAATCCAGAATCCTTGTAAGAAGACTGGATTGCTTCGCTTCGCTCAATGACGACTGTTGTTGATCGGATGCGCTAATTCTTCTTCCGCAGCATCGCGTCGAGGCTGATCGGGCCGCCGCCTGAGGTCGCGAGGTAGAGGCAGGTGAAACAGAGCGCGATCGCGAGCGTGCCGCCGTTCAGGAGCGGCAGAAAGACCGGACTTGCGCCCTTGAACATGTGGCCGAGGAAATAGGCGAACGCCATCTGACCCGACAGGATGAAAGCGACCGGCCGGGTGAACAGGCCGAGCAGCAGCAGCGCGCCGCCGATCAGTTCGATGGTGCCGGCGACCACGATCAGCGGGGGAATGTTGGCGAAGTAAGGCAGCACAGGAAACTTGAAGATCTTCGCGATGCCGTATTGCAGCAACAGCAGCCCTATGATGAAGCGCATCAGGCTCAGTGCCGTCGGTTGCCATCTGGAAAGAGTCTGATCCATGTTTTACCCCCGGGTTTGCGGAACGCATCCGCGCAGATGATGAAATGCGAAATTGATTGAAGCTCGTCGTCGTGCTGGCGCTTGGTCCACGATCGAGGCCCAAGCCCGTTGCCATCGGATGTCGCGTCCCCCCTCGTCGCGACCATAGCCGACAGGAACCAACAACCGTCCTCGCCGAATATTCCGATTCGCCAGCATTTATGTGAAGCGAATGGTCCGTCAAGGCGCAAAAAAGCCGCGACACGCGCGGCTTTTCTTAAAGCTATTCCAAAGGGAGCGGCTGAGAAAGGGCTCAGCGCCACTCTACCTTGGCGATTTCGTAGGCCTTGGCGCCGCCCGGCGCCATCACTTCGACCGAGGCTCCCTTGGTCTTGCCGATCAATGCGCGGGCCATCGGCGATGTGATGGAAATCCTGCCCTGCTTGGCGTCGGCCTCGGTTTCACCGACGATCTGCCACACCGCTTTCTTCTCGGTGTCCTCATCGATCAGCGTCACGGTGGCGCCGAACTTGATGGTGTCGCCGGACAGCTTGGTCACGTCGATCACTTCGGCGCGCGCCAGCTTGTCCTCAAGCTCGGCGATGCGGCCTTCGTTGTGCGACTGTTCTTCCTTAGCGGCATGGTATTCGGCGTTTTCCGACAAGTCGCCATGCGAGCGCGCCTCCGCGATCAGCTCGATGATGCGTGGCCGGTTCACTGACTGGCGTCGCTTCAACTCGTCCTCAAGCGCAGCATGACCCGCGGGGGTCATCGGAACCTTGTCCACCATTTACCCTCGTCGTTGGATTTCCGTATCGACCGCCGCGGCGGTGCCGGAAATCAGTTCTAGATCGATTGATTTGCCAGGCCGCGCACTCGATCGCGGCCATCATCAGGCGCACTTCAAAACGGAACACTTCCAAGCGGGGCAGGTTCCGTCGTGTTCTCCCAACCCGCAGTCGCGGATCGCGGCCGAAGATCAGTGCTCGGGAAAGTAACTCTGCAACGTCCGGACCTCAAGGTCCCCGCCCAAATAGGCTCGAATGCCCTGAGCGGCCGCCACAGCGCCTGACAGAGTGGTGTAGTACGGCACTTTATGCAAGAGGGCAGCGCGCCGCAGCGAGCGGCTGTCGGCCAGCGCCTGCGGTCCCTCGGTGGTGTTGAACACCAGTTGCACCTCGCCATTGGTGATCGCGTCGACGATGTGCGGGCGGCCTTCCAGCACCTTGTTGATCTTCTCGGTCGGCACGCCGTTATCGGACAGGAAGCGCTGCGTGCCGGACGTCGCGATCACCCGGAAGCCGAGCGACGACAGCAGCCGCACCGCTTCAAGAATGCGTGTCTTGTCATCCTCGCGCACCGAGACGAACACCGTGCCCTTGCGCGGCACGCGGGTGCCGCCGCCGAGCTGGCTCTTGGCGAAGGCCACTTCGAAATTGCGGTCGAGACCCATGACTTCGCCGGTCGAGCGCATTTCCGGACCGAGCACGGTGTCGACGCCGGGAAAGCGTGCGAACGGAAAGACGGATTCCTTGACGCCGACATGCTTGAGCTGCTGCGGCTTCAGCTTGAAGTCCGCGAGCTTCTCGCCGGCCATGATGCGCGCGGCGATTTTCGCGACCGGCGTGCCGATCACCTTGGCGACGAACGGCACGGTGCGCGAGGCGCGCGGGTTCACTTCCAGCACGTAGATGGTGCCGTCCTTGATGGCGTACTGCACGTTCATCAGGCCGACGACATCGAGGCCGAGCGCCAGTTCGCGGGTCTGGCGTTCCAGTTCTGCGATGGTCGCGGCATCGAGCGAGCGCGGCGGCAGCGAGCAGGCGCTGTCGCCCGAGTGAATGCCGGCCTCCTCGATATGCTCCATGATGCCGACGACGAAGGTGTCCTTGCCGTCGCACAGGCAATCGACGTCGATCTCGATCGCGTCCGACAGGTAGCGGTCGAACAGCAACGGGTTCTTGCCGAGCACGGTGTTGATCTGCCCGGTCTTGTCGTTCGGATAGCGCGCCTTGACGTCGGCGGGCACCAGCTCCGGCAGCGTCTCCAGCAGATAGTCGCCGAGCTGCGTGTCGTCGCGGATGATCTGCATCGCGCGGCCGCCGAGCACGTAGGACGGGCGCACCACCAGCGGATAATCGAGATCGGCGGCGACGAGCCGCGCCTGCTCCACCGAATAGGCGATGCCGTTTTTCGGTTGCGTCAGCCGCAGCTTGTCGAGCACGCGCTTGAAGCGATCGCGATCTTCCGCGAGGTCGATGGCGTCGGGGGAGGTGCCGAGGATCGGCACGTCGGCGGCTTCCAGCGCGCGCGCGAGCTTCAGCGGGGTCTGGCCACCGAACTGCACGATGACGCCGTGCAGCGTGCCGTTGGTGCGTTCGCGGTCGATGATCTCAAGCACGTCTTCCTGGGTCAGCGGCTCGAAGTAAAGCCGGTCGGCGGTGTCGTAGTCGGTCGAGACCGTTTCCGGATTGCAGTTGACCATGATGGTTTCATAGCCGGCATCCGACAGCGCGAAGCAGGCGTGGCAGCAGCAGTAGTCGAACTCGATACCCTGGCCGATGCGGTTCGGGCCGCCGCCGAGGATGATCACCTTCTTGCGGTCGGACGGCGCGCTCTCGTCGGCCGGCGCGCCCGCGAATGGCGGCTCGTAGCTCGAATACATGTAGGCGGTGGGGGAGGCGAACTCCGCCGCGCAGGTGTCGATACGCTTGTAGACCGGCCGCACGTCGAGCGCCTGGCGCTGCGCCCGGATGTCGGCCTCGGTGGTGTTGGCGAGCACCGCGAGCCGCGCGTCGGAGAAACCCATCGCCTTCAACGTGCGCATTCCGAAGGCGTGCGGCGGCAGGCCGTCGGTCTTGATCTTCTCTTCCATCTCGACGATGCCGCGCAGTTCGGCGAGGAACCAGGGGTCGATCTTGCAGGAGGCAAAGATGTCCTCGTTGCTCCAGCCGAGGCGCATGGCCTGTGCCACTTGCAGGATGCGGTTCGGCGTCGGCGTGCCGAGCGCGGCGCGGATGGCGTTCTTGTCGTCGCTCTTGCCGAGCCCCTCGATCTCGATTTCGTCGAGACCGGTGAGGCCGGTCTCCAGCCCGCGCAGCGCTTTTTGCAGCGATTCCTGGAAGGTGCGGCCGATCGCCATCACTTCGCCGACCGATTTCATCGAGGTGGTCAGCGTGGTGGAGGCGCCGGGGAATTTCTCGAAGGCGAAGCGCGGCACCTTGGTGACGACGTAGTCGATGGTCGGCTCGAACGACGCCGGCGTGGCGCCGCCGGTGATGTCGTTGGCGATCTCGTCCAGCGTGTAGCCGACCGCGAGCTTGGCCGCGACCTTGGCGATCGGAAAACCGGTCGCCTTCGACGCCAGCGCCGAGGAGCGCGACACGCGCGGATTCATCTCGATCACCACCATGCGGCCGTCGGCGGGATTGACGCCGAACTGCACGTTGGAGCCGCCGGTTTCGACGCCGATCTCGCGCAGCACCGCCAGCGAGGCGTCGCGCATGATCTGGTATTCCTTGTCGGTCAGCGTCAGCGCCGGCGCGACGGTAATGGAATCGCCGGTATGCACGCCCATCGGATCGATGTTCTCGATCGCGCAGACGATGATGCAGTTGTCCTTCTTGTCGCGGACAACCTCCATCTCGAATTCTTTCCAGCCGAGCACCGACTCTTCGATCAGCACTTCGTTGGTCGGCGAGGCGTCGAGGCCGCGCTCGATGATGTCGAGATACTCTTCCTTGTTGTAGGCGATGCCGCCGCCGGTGCCGCCCATCGTGAAGGAGGGGCGGATGATCGCGGGCAGGCCGATCTCGGACAGCGCCATCAGGGCCTGGCCGAGCGCGTATTCCTGATAGCGCTTGCGGCGATCGCCCTCGTGAAGCACCCACTGGCGCTCATGTTCGGCGAGCGCCTCGCCGGTGAGCTTTTCCTTCTGGGCGAGATATTCGTCGCGATACTGCTTCTTCAGCGCGGAGGCGTTGGCGAGGCGCGACTTCGGCGTCTCCAGCCCGATCTTGGTCATCGCCTCGCGGAACAACTGGCGGTCTTCCGCCTTGTCGATGGCGTCGGCGGTGGCGCCGATCATCTCGACGTCGAACTGGTCCAGCGTGCCCTGCCGGCGCAGCGACAGCGCGCAGTTCAGCGCGGTCTGGCCGCCCATGGTCGGCAGCAGCGCGAAGCCGCCGGGAATGACGTAGCGTTCCTTTTCGATGATCTTGCCGACGATTTCCGGGGTGATCGGCTCGATGTAGGTCGCGTCCGCCAGCTCCGGGTCCGTCATGATGGTGGCCGGGTTGGAGTTGACCAGCACCACCCTGTAGCCTTCCTCCTTCAACGCCTTCACCGCCTGGGTGCCGGAGTAGTCGAATTCGCAGGCCTGGCCGATAATGATCGGGCCGGCGCCGATGATGAGGATGGTCGAGATATCTGTGCGTTTAGGCATTGCGGCTCACGGGCTGGAAACCAGGCATAAAAAAAGACGCGCAGCGCGCGTCCCTCGGGTGTTGCGACCGCAACCCGCCCGATCCGGGCAAGCTCATGCGATCACTCAGCAATCCAGAGCGCGACAGGACGCAAACCGCATTCCATGGGTGCTGATCGTGCGCGGGACAGCCCTCGCGCGAGGTGTGTTTAGACCAGATTGCCTTGGCGGGAAAGGACTTTAACGCGGTCTTCAACCGCCGTTTGGAGGCCCAGCCTGGACTTGAACCAGGATAAAGAGCGATGCATCGCCCCCGCGTGTACCCTTCCGCCACCGGGCCACGCACATCCTGACCGATCACGCCGCCGTGCGCGACGTTAACCTCGTATTAACCCTAACGCGGTCGGTAACTGGCTGCCCGCTGTGGATAACCGGACGCTTCGTCAACCCAGACGCCGCGCCACGAAAGTCATCCGCGCCGCGTTATGGCCGATGTTTCTCGGTGCGCGTTCGGCGGCGAAGCCGGCCGCCTCGAGCTTGGCGATCATCTCGTCCTCCGTGTAGCGTTGCAGGCCGATCTTGGTCCGCAACTCCCGGTAGTCCGACAAGGCGGTGCGGATCAGCCCGACCAGGGCGTCCTTGAGGAAGCCGTGTTTCGCCCCGAATTGCAGCAGCGCGGCGACATCGCGGGCCATGCCGACATTGGGGTGCAGGATGTCGCCGACCACCAAACGGCCGCTCGGCTTGAGCACCCAGTGCAAGGTATCCAGCGCCCAGTCCAGTTGCTCCGGCGTCATGTACTGGGCGGCGGAATTCATCACCGCGAGGTCGACGGAGGCCTCCTCCATGCCGCGCAGTTCGTCGAGGGAGCGGACGCGGATGCGGGTATTGGGCGCGAAGCGCGCGATCAGCCGTCCGCGTACGCCGGGCGCGGGCTCCGCCAGGATCAGCTTGCCGCAAGCCTCGGCGACCTTGGAGGCCGACAGGGCTTCGCCACAGGCATAGTCCAGCACGACCGCGTCGCGGGAGGGGATATAGCCGATAATATCCGCGGCGATAGTTTCGAAATGCACGTCGCGGTGCCGCTTGCTGACGTAAATCGTGTGGGTCGAATCGTAGTAGTCGATCCAGTCATCCATGGGGTGGACCAATCAATGAAGAGCCGTTCCTGTCATGGAACCGAAATCTTACAATCGCGTTAGAGCGAGGTCTGAAACGACCTTCCGCAGGGCGGGCCGTTGCCCTCGATATACCGGTTTTTGATCGGGATGGGTGATCCATCGCGGCGGCGCGGCAAGACCTTCGCGGCAGAGTCCATACTCCTGGTATGAAAAGGACGTCCGTCGTGACCAAAGCCAAGACCGCCTCCGGCAAAATCGCCGCCGACCTCGATACCCCGACCGACCTCTCGCAGGAAGGGGTGAGCAAGATTTCGGCCGCCGTGAACACCCTGCTCGCCGATACCTTCGCGTTGTATCTCAAAACCAAGAATTTCCACTGGCACGTCTCGGGACGCCATTTCCGCGACTACCATCTGCTGCTCGACGAGCAGTCCGACCAGATCTTCGCCTCCACCGACGATCTCGCCGAGCGGGTGCGCAAGATCGGCGGGACCACGCTGCGTTCCATCGGCCAGATCGCGAAATTGCAGACGCTCAAGGACAATGACGAAAACTATGTGCCGCCGCGCGAGATGCTGCGCGAACTGATGAACGACAACAAGAAGGTGGCGGCGGCGATGCGCAAGGCCCACGAACTCGCCGACAAATACGATGATGTCGGCACCGCGAGCCTGCTGGAGAATTTCATCGACCAGACTGAGCGGCGCACCTGGTTCCTGTTCGAGGCCAGCCGTCAGGAAGGCGCCAACGAGGCGTAGGTCATTGTCATCGCGAGCCAAGCAATCCAGAAAGCTATCAGGCGGCAACTGGATTGCTTCGTCGCTCACGCCGTGCGCGGACGGTGCGGAGCGCCGATCCGCGTGCTCCTCGCGATTGACGACGGCCTAGTTTTTCGGCGCATCGAAGACGAGGCAGGTCGTGGTGCCGTGCGCCAGCAGCCGGCCCTTGCCGTCGAGCAACTGCCCCTCGGCGGTGCCGACGCGGCGGCCGACATTGAGCGCGCGGCCCTCGGCGCGCACGTCCCCGGTGTCACGGGTGATCGCCCTGATCAGCGAGATCTTGAATTCGAGCGAGGTGTAGACGCTGCCGGCCGGCAGCATCGACTGCACCGCGCAGCCCATGGCGGAATCGAGCAGCGTCGCGGCGAAGCCGCCATGCACGGTGCCGATCGGGTTGTAGTGCTCGGGGCCGGGCGCCGCGCGGAAAATCACATGACCTTTCTCGGCGCTGCCGCCGATCAGGCCGACCTGCGCCATCATGGTGGCGTGCGGCAGTTCGCCGGCGAACATCTTTTGCAGAAAATCGAGCCCGCTCATCGACGCCAGCACCTCCGGCGGCGTCAGGCCGAACGCGATGGGCGGATTGGCTTTGTCATGCATGATGCGATGCTCCACGTGCCCCATCATTGCGAGAAGCGTCAACTCCGAAGCAATCCAGTCCTTACGTTGTGGGGTCTGGATTGCTTCGCTTCGCTCGCAATGACGGCAATCATTGCTACGCCCGCTTCTTCTCGCGCATCAGGTCCGAGAAGCGGCGGAACAGGTAGTGCGAGTCGCGCGGGCCTGGCGAGGCTTCGGGGTGATACTGCACCGAGAACACCGGCTTGTCCTTCAACGCGATGCCGCAGTTGGACTGGTCGAACAGCGAGACATGGGTCTGCTCGACGTTGTCCGGCAGCGTGGTCTTGTCGACCGCGAAGCCGTGATTCATCGAGGTGATTTCCACCTTGCCGGTGGTCATGTCCTTGACCGGATGATTGGCGCCGTGATGGCCCTGATGCATTTTCACGGTCCTGCCGCCGACCGCGAGGCCGAGCATTTGATGACCGAGACAGATGCCGAAGGTCGGCACGCCCGACTCGATGACCTTCTGAATCACCGGGACGGCGTATTTGCCGGTTTCCGCCGGATCGCCAGGGCCGTTGGAGAGGAAGATGCCATCCGGCTTCAGCGCAAGGATGTCTTCCGCCGAAGTGGTGGCCGGCACCACCGTTACCTTGCAGCCTTCGCCTGCCAACAGCCGCAGGATGTTGCGCTTGATGCCGTAGTCGATGGCGACGACGTTGAATTCGGGTTTGTCCTGTCGGCCGAAACCCGTGTCCCAGACCCACGGCGTCTCGTCCCAGGTGAAGCGCTGGGCGCTGGTGACCATCGGCACCAGATCCATGCCTTCGAGGCCGGGCCATGCCGCGGCTTCCTTCTTCAGCGCGTCGAGATCGAACTTGCCGTCGCGCGAATGCGCGATCACCGCGTTGGGCATGCCCTTGCCGCGGATCAGCGCGGTGAGCGCGCGGGTATCGATGCCCGACAGGCCGATGATGCCGCGCGCCCTCAGCCATTGATCGAGATGGCGCGAGGCGCGGTAGTTCGACGGCTCGGTGATCGGCGCACGCAGGATCGCGCCGCGCGCGCCCAGCGTCGAGGCCATGTTCACCGTCTCGATGTCCTCGTCGTTGGTGCCGACGTTGCCGATGTGCGGGAAGGTGAAGGTGATGAGCTGTCCGGCATAGGACGGATCGGTGAGGATTTCCTCATAGCCGGTCATGGCGGTGTTGAAGCAGACCTCGCCCACGGCGTGGCCTTCTGCGCCGAGCCCGAAGCCTTCGAACACCGTGCCGTCGGCAAGAACCAACAGCGCGGTCGGCTTGAGGTCCGGCCAGGCGGGAGAATTTTCTGATGTGGTCATGAACGCACTACATAGTCCCGCTATTGCGCCGCGTCAAAGCCGCAAAC
>CAUJJN010000107.1 GCA_963204905.1 Pseudomonadota bacterium | reverse complement strand
TCGAGCAGCGAGCGGGCGAGGGCACGAGCGTCGCTGCCGCGCATCTCATGCGCTCCGTTTGTCGGCGGCCTCGCCGTCGTCGTCCCACGGAAGGCGGATCGTGGCCGATGCGGTGGCGGCGATGCCTTCCTCGCGGCCGGTGAAGCCGAGCCGTTCGCTAGTGGTCGCCTTCACCGCGACGCGCGAGAGTGGCAGGCCGGTAATCTCCGCGATCCGCGCGCGCATGGTGTCGCGCAGCGGGCCGATCTTCGGCCGCTCGCAGATCATCGTGACTTCCAGATGCGCGACGCGGCCGCCGCGCGCCTTGACGCGCTCCATGGCATAAACGAGGAATTTGTCCGATGCCGCGCCCTTCCATTGCGGATCGCTCGGCGGGAAATGCGAGCCGATGTCGCCGTCCGCCAACGCGCCGAGAATGGCATCGACCAGCGCGTGCAGGCCGACATCGCCGTCCGAATGCGCAAGGAAGCCGCGATTGTGCGGCACGCGGACGCCGCACAGCATCAGGTGGTCGCCGTCGCCGAAGGCATGCACGTCGTAACCGGTGCCGGTGCGGATGTCGCCGAGCGTGGCGCCGAGCCGCGCTTCCTCGCGGGCGAAATCTTCGGGGGTCGTCAGCTTCATGTTGGCAGGATCGCCTTCAAAGGTTGCAACCGTCAATCCCGCCCATTCGGCGAGCGCGGCGTCATCGGTGAAATCATCGCGGCCCTCGCGCGCGGCGCGGCGGTGCGCTTCGAGAATCACATCGTAACGGAACGCCTGCGGCGTCTGCGCGATGCGCAGCCTGGCGCGCTCAGGCGTGGCGTCGACGTGGCCGTCGGCATCGACCTGCTTGATGGTGTCGGTAACCGGGATCACCGGCACCGCCGCGCCGGTTGTCGCCGCGGCCTCGATGGCGCGCGCGATCAGCGCGTCGTTGGCGAACGGCCGCGCGGCGTCATGGATCAGTACGATGTCGGGCGCGGTGGCGACCAAGGCCTCAAGCCCGGCACGGACCGACGCCTGTCGTGTCGCGCCGCCATTGACCGGCGGCAGCGCCCGGATATTTCCAACCGCCTGGTTGAAAATCGCGATATCGTCGGGATTGACCACCGGCTGTACGGCGGCGACTTCCGGATGGCCGCAAAACGCGGCCATGGCCCGGGAGATGACGCTGCGGCCGCCCAGTGTGCGGTACTGCTTGGGCCCGCCCGGCCCGGCGCGGAGGCCACGGCCGGCGGCGACGATGATGACGGCGGTTCGATTCGATGTGGGCATGGATCGCTGAAGCTACGACAAAGTCTTGAGGGAACCGGGGTCGCGCGGCGCGTGACGACAGCCCCATAGCACGTTGGACGGCGAAAACAGCAGCTTTCTGCCCCTCGGGCGCATACCAGCCATCCGGCCGTTGTTCCATTGTGCAGTGCACTTGCAAAAGCTGGGTTCTTGGATAAAATGTAGGCAAGCTTTACAAATGCCCATTAATTGTGCTTTCAAGTCGATGTATCGTACACGTTCCCAGCTAGCGAGGCGACGTTTTGACCGATCTGAGACCATCTGCTGCCACGCCACTCAAGATCGGTGATGTCGAAATCGCCAATCGGGTGATGCTGGCGCCGATGTCGGGGATCACCGACGTCCCGTTTCGCAGGCAGGTGGCGGAGCTGGGGGCCGGTCTTGTGGTCTCGGAAATGACCGCCAGCGACGATCTGGCGCGGGGGCGGCCGATGACGTTGTTGCGGGCGGAGGCGACCGGGCTCGGCCCGCATGTCGTCCAGCTCGCCGGCTGTCAGGCCCATTGGATGACCGAAGGCGCGCGCATCGCGGAGGCGGCCGGCGCTGATATCATTGATATCAACATGGGCTGCCCGGCGCGCCACGTCACCGGCGGCCAGTCCGGTTCGGCGCTGATGCGAGACCTGGACCACGCGCTGACCCTGATCGAGGCGACGATCGCCGCGGTGAAAGTGCCGGTGACGCTGAAGATGCGGCTCGGCTGGGATCACGCCTCGCTCAACGCGCCCGAACTGGCGCGGCGCGCCGAAGCCGCCGGGGTCAGGCTGATCGCGGTGCATGGCCGCACCCGCTGCCAATTCTACAAGGGGACCGCGGATTGGGCGGCGGTGCGCGCGGTGAAGGAAGCGATCACCGTACCTTTGGTCGTCAACGGCGATATCACATCCTACGACGACGCCGTGCGTGCGCTCGAACTCTCCGGCGCCGATGCTGTGATGATCGGGCGCGGCGCTCAGGGCCAACCGTGGCTCCCCGGCCAGATCGGCCGCCGCCTGGCCGGCGGCCCTGCGGAATTTGCGCCGGATATGGCGCGGCAGCTCGATCTCGCCTGCGCCCTTTATGAAGACGTGGTCCGCCACTACGGCGAACGGATCGGGGCGAAGCACGCCCGGAAGCATCTCGGCTGGAGCCTTGATTTCGCCGCAAGAATTTCCGCCGCGCCATCAAATCGCCTCAAGATTTGGCGGCAGAAAATCCTCACCTCCGAGAGCGTCGCCAGCGTCCACCGGCTGCTGCGCGACGCCTTCGACGACTTCGCATGGAGTGCCGCCGCATGACGCGTGTTGCCGTCGAGCCTCGTGCGTTGCCGCCGGACAATCAGGCGATCTTCAACGCGCTGCCGCATCCGATTTTCCTCATCGCGCCCGACGGCAAGATCGTCGACGCCAACAACGCGGCGGAATCGTTCTTCGATATCTCGACGCAGTTTCTGAAGCGCCAGTCGCTGAACGAACTGGTGCCGTTCGGCAGTCCGCTGCTTGCATTGATCGATCAGGTGCGCACTTCGGGGCTGCCCGTCAATGAATACAAGGTCGACCTTGGCACCCCGCGCATCGGCGGCGATCGGCAGGTCGACCTTCATGTCGCGCCGCTCGGGGAATATCCCGGCCATATCGTCGTGATGCTCCAGGAACGCAGCATCGCCGACAAGATGGATCGGCAACTCACGCATCGCAGCGCGGCGCGTTCGGTGATCGCGCTGGCTGCGATGCTGGCGCATGAGATCAAGAATCCGCTCTCCGGTATTCGTGGCGCGGCGCAACTGCTGGAGCAGGGCGCCCCCGCCGATGATCGCGTCCTGACGCAACTGATCTGCAATGAAGCCGACCGCATCGTGACGCTGGTCGATCGCATGGAAGTGTTCGGCGACGAACGACCGGTGGCGCGCGGGCCGGTCAACATTCACTCGGTGCTCGATCACGTCAAACGGCTGGCGCAGTCGGGCTTTGCGCGCGACGTCAAGTTCATCGAGGACTACGATCCGTCGCTGCCTCCCGTGCTCGCCAATCAGGATCAACTGATTCAGGTATTTTTGAATCTGGTGAAGAACGCCGCCGAAGCCACGCGCGATCTCGGCAGCGATGCGGAGATTCAATTGACGACAGCGTTCCGGCCCGGCGTGCGACTATCGGTGCCCGGCAAAAAAACGCGGGTGTCGCTACCGTTGGAATTCTGCGTCAAGGATAACGGCCCCGGCGTGCCGGACGATTTGATGCCGAATTTGTTCGATCCGTTTGTCACCACGAAACTGACGGGAAGCGGACTCGGTCTGGCGCTGGTCGCCAAGATCGTCGGCGATCACGGTGGCATCGTCGAATGTGAATCGCAGCCACGAAAAACCACGTTCCGCGTTCTGCTACCGATGTTCAGCGTCTCCAAAAACTCTGGCGAAGTCTCCGACGGCGAAGCGCCCAAGCCGCCGCGAGACGACGCGCAGGCCACTCCATAGGAGCGACGATGCCGGCTGGAAACATATTGGTTGCCGACGACGACACCGCGATCCGCACGGTGCTCAACCAGGCTCTGTCGCGCGCCGGATTCGAGGTGCGGTTGACCAGCAACGCCGCGACGCTGTGGCGCTGGGTCAGCCAGGGCGAGGGAGATCTGGTGATCACCGACGTAGTGATGCCGGACGAAAACGCCTTCGACCTGCTGCCGCGCATCAAGAAGATACGGCCGAATTTGCCGATCATCGTGATGAGCGCACAGAACACCTTCATGACCGCGATCCGCGCCTCGGAATGCGGCGCTTACGAATATCTGCCGAAACCGTTCGATCTCAAGGAACTGATCGCGATCATCGGTCGCGCGTTGGCGGAGCCGAAACAGCGCGCCTCCACGAACAACGTGGAGTCCGAGTTCGATACCTTGCCGTTAATCGGCCGATCCAACGCGATGCAGGAAATCTACCGCGTGCTGGCGCGGTTGATGCAGACCGATCTCACCGTGATGATCTCCGGCGAATCCGGCACCGGCAAGGAATTGGTCGCGCGCGCGCTGCATGACTACGGCAAGCGGCGCAGCGGTCCGTTCGTCGCCGTCAACATGGCGGCGATCCCGCGCGATCTCATCGAGTCCGAACTGTTCGGCCATGAGCGCGGCGCCTTCACCGGCGCCAACAACCGCGCTTCCGGCCGCTTCGAGCAGGCCGAAGGCGGCACGCTGTTCCTGGACGAAATCGGCGACATGCCGATGGAAGCGCAGACGCGATTGCTGCGCGTGTTGCAGCAGGGCGAATACACCACGGTTGGCGGCCGCACGCCGATCAAGACCGACGTGCGCATCGTCGCCGCCAGCAACAAGGACCTGCGCATCCTGATCCAGCAGGGGCTGTTTCGCGAGGATCTGTTCTTTCGCCTGAATGTCGTACCGCTGCGGTTGCCGCCGCTGCGCGAGCGCATCGAGGATTTGCCCGACCTGATCCGTCACTTCTTTGCGCTGGCCGAGAAGGACGGGCTGCCGGCGAAGAAACTCGACGCGTTGGCGCTGGAAAAATTGAAGCAGTATCGCTGGCCAGGCAATGTGCGAGAACTCGAAAATCTGGCGCGGCGATTGTCGGCACTTTATCCGCAGGACGTTATTACCGGCGCGGTGATCGAGGGTGAGCTGGCCCCACCTGCAGTGGTCGCGAGCGGCAGCATGTTGCAGAACGTCGAGAATCTCGGCGGTGCGGTCGAAGGTTATCTGGCCTCATATTTCTCCGGCTTTCCCAACGGCGTGCCGCCGCCGGGGCTCTATCATCGCATTCTCAAGGAGGTCGAACTGCCACTGCTGACGGCCGCGCTAGCCGCCACGCGGGGTAACCAGATCCGGGCCGCCGACCTGCTTGGGCTCAACCGCAACACCTTGCGAAAGAAGATTCGCGACCTCGACATCCAAGTCTACCGTTCTGGCGGGTAGAGGCTGGCTGGCCCGCTGGTGGTTGTCGTCCACAGATTTCGGACGATGCCCTTCCTGAATCGCGGCGGTTCATGGTCTGCCGCGCCGCGGAAATGTCGCAATCGGGCAACATTGTTGTAGGAATGCATCACTTTCTCTGGCTCCTATGGCCATTGGGACCCCGACGTCTAGCCGATATGTCATGACCAGCGCTGAAACGCCGGCTTCCGTCTTCGAGCACACATCGTCTGAACCGCGCGGCAGGGCGCTGCGGCGGTTGTTGGCGCCGTTTGCCGTTGGGCTGGCGCTGCTGTCCGCATTCCTGACTTTCGTGGTGCTGGTTGGCCTCACCCCCATCGTCCCGACCAGCCCGGTGGTGATCACGTTCCTGTTGATCAACGCCGCCACGGTCCTGCTGCTGATTGTGATCATCGGCCGCGAGGTCTGGCAGGTTGTGCAGGCCCGTCGTCGGGGGCGGGCCGCCGCCCGACTGCACGTCCAGATCGTCAGTCTGTTTTCGGTGATCGCGGTGATCCCGGCGGTGCTAGTGTCGATCGTCGCCAATGTGACCATTGATCGCGGTCTCGATCGGCTGTTCTCCGGTCCCACGCGGGCTGTCATCGAGAAGTCGCTCATCATTGCCAATGCGTACCTGCAAGAACATGCGCAACTCATTGGTGGCGATATCGTGGGCATGGCCAGCGACCTGGCGCGAGCCCGACCACTCTACGACCAGGACCGGCAATCGTTCCGGCAGATGCTGACCGAGAGCGCAGCGAAGCGAAACCTTCCCGGGGCGATGCTGATCGACAAGGATCGCAACATCCTCGAGTCGGCGCAGACCGGAATCCAGCAAGAGTTCGCAACACCCGCGCCGGAGTTCCTCAAGGGCGTTAGCGCCAACGAGCCACAGATCGCGGTGCTGTCGAACTACGTCGCGGCGGTCATCCGTCTGCGCGCCTTCGACGACACCTTTCTCTATGTCGCGCGTCTGCTCGACCCGCGCGTGGTGGAGCAAGTCCGGCAAACCCAGGCGGGGGTTGCTGAATACGCCGATCTGGAATCGCGAAGGCTCGGAATCCAGGTGACGTTTGCATTGATGTTCACCGTCATCACGTTGACGGTGCTAATGTCGGCCGTGTTGATCGGATTGAATTTTGCCAACTGGCTCGTCGCGCCGATCCGCCGGCTGATGGGCGCGGCGAACATGGTCTCGACCGGCGACCTCAACGTGCAGGTGCCGGTGTTAAGATCAGAAGGCGATCTCGCCCAGCTCGGCGAAACCTTCAATACGATGACGCAGGAATTGCGTACGCAACGTGACGAACTGGTTAGCGCCAGCGACATGATCGACAGCCGCAGGCGCTTCATCGAAACGGTGTTGTCGTCGGCAAGCGCCGGCATCATCGGCGTCGACGGCTCAGGCCGCATCAGCATTCTCAATCGCTCTGCTGAAAAGCTGATTGGAAGTTCAGAGTCCGAGACCCTGGGCCATGCGCAGTCGGAGGTAATTCCCGAACTGGACGAGATGATGAAAACCGCGCGGGAAGGCACCCAGCGCCTTGTTCAGGGGCAGATCACCATCAGTCGCGAAGGCGATGAGCGCAATCTGTCGGTCCGGGTCAGCGCGGAGCAGGCCAGCCATTCGCGCGACAGCTATATCATCACCCTCGACGACATCACCGAGCTGGTCGCGGCCCAGCGCACCTCGGCATGGGCCGACGTCGCGCGCCGCATCGCGCACGAGATCAAGAATCCGTTGACGCCAATTCAACTGTCCGCCGAACGCATACGCCGCAAATTCGGTAAAGTGATCACCGACGACAAGGCCATCTTCGAGCAGTGCACCGATACGATCGTGCGGCAGGTCGACGACATCCGGCGGATGGTCGACGAGTTCTCCCGCTTCGCGAGGATGCCGAAGCCAGTCATCGAGGGAGAGGATGTCGCCGACACGGTCCGTCAGGTGGTGTTTCTGATGCGGGTCGGACATCCGGACATCGATATCGACGTTGAGATTCGCGAAGACCCGATGCGGGCGCGGTTCGATCGCCGCCTGATTTCGCAAGCGTTGACCAACATCATCAAGAATGCGACGGAAGCTATCGAAGTGGTTCCGCCCGAATATCTGACAAAAGGTCGGATCGAGGTCACTGCATTCCGCGAGGACGAAGACGTCGTTATTGATGTGGTCGATAACGGCATTGGTCTGCCGACGGTCAGTCGCTCCCGCCTGCTTGAACCTTACGTGACGACGCGCGCCAAAGGAACGGGGCTTGGCCTTGCCATCGTCGGACGGGTTCTCGAGGACCACGGCGGGCGCATCGAACTCAACGATGCTTCCGCCATTCATCCTGGCGCGCGGGGCGCATGGATGCGGTTGCGGTTCGCGGAATCCGGCCAACCTAAAAACACTGAACCCGGCAGTGAATTGGCGTCGAATAACGACCACCAACGAACCCATCAGGCCGCAGCGGCAACTACCGAAAGCACAGCAGGCGTCTCCCATGGCTAATGATATTCTGATTGTCGATGACGAGGCGGACATCCGCGATCTGGTCGCAGGCATTCTCGAGGATGAAGGCTTTTCGACGCGGACGGCGCGCGACAGCGATTCCGCTTTGGCCGAGATCGCCAGCCGCAGACCGAACATGGTGTTCCTTGATATCTGGTTGCAGGGGAGCCGGCTGGACGGTTTGCAACTTCTGGAACAAATCAAGCGCGACCACCCCGAATTGCCGATCGTGATGATCTCCGGACATGGCAACATCGAAACGGCGGTCGCTGCGATCAAGCGGGGCGCTTATGATTTCATCGAGAAGCCGTTTAAATCCGACCGGCTGATCCTGGTCGCGACCCGGGCGCTTGAAACCTCTCGATTGAAGCGCGAGGTGCGCGAACTCAAGCAACTGGCGCCAACCTCCAGCACGTTGGCGGGTCATTCGGCCTGTATGAACCAGCTTCGCCAGACCATCGAGCGCGCCGCCAAGGCCAACAGCCGCATTATGATTGTCGGCCCGTCGGGCGCGGGTAAGGAGTTGACCGCGCGCACCCTGCACAACGCCTCTTCGCGTGCTCAAGGTCCTTTCGTCGTCATCAATGCTGCGGCTATCACGCCGGAGCGGATGGAGGAGGAGTTGTTCGGTGTCGAGCCGGCAAGCGCCGATCAGCCGCGCAAGGCCGGCGCGCTGGAGGAGGCGCACGGCGGCACGCTGTTCGTCGACGAGATCGCCGACATGCCCCGTGAAACCCAGAACAAGATTCTGCGCGTGTTGGTGGATCAGACCTTCCAGCGCACGGGCGGCACCGCGAAGATTCACGTGGATGTGCGTATCATTTCCTCGACCGCGCGGAATCTCGAGGAAGAAATCGCCGCCGGACGATTCCGCGAGGATCTCTATCATCGCCTTTCGGTCGTTCCGATCCGCGTGCCGCCGCTGTCCGAGCGCCGTGACGATATTCCTGAGCTGATCGACTATTTCATGGAACAGATTTCCGTCACGACAGGCTTGCCGAAACGCAAAATCGGCGACGATGCGATGGCGGTGTTGCAATCGCACGTCTGGCCCGGCAACGTCCGCCAGTTGCGAAACAATGTCGAACGTCTGATGATTCTTGCCGGTGGTGGCCCCGAAGCCGTCATCACCGCGGACATGCTGCCGCAGGATGTCGGCTCAATGGTTCCGGCGATGCCGACCGGCAACAACGGCGAGCACATCATGGGACTGCCGCTGCGTGAGGCACGCGAGGTTTTCGAGCGCGACTACCTGATCGCGCAGATCGGCCGGTTCTCCGGCAACATCTCGCGCACGGCCGAGTTCGTCGGCATGGAGCGCTCGGCGTTGCATCGCAAGCTCAAGGCTCTCGGTGTCGGATAGTTGCCTGTGCATTTGATGATGGAATGAACGGATGTCACGCATCGCCTATGTCAACGGCAGCTATCGCAACATGCGCGATGCATGTGTCAACGTCGAGGACCGCGGTTACCAGTTTTCCGACGGCGTCTATGAAGTGTGCGAAATTCGCGACGGACGACTGGTGGACATGCCGCGCCATATGACGCGCCTGCAACGATCCCTGAGCGAACTCCGGATCGCAATGCCGATGCCACTGCAATCACTCTCGGTGGTCATGCATGAGGTCGTGCGCCGAAACCGCGTCCGATACGGCATCGTCTATTTGCAGATCACACGCGGCGTGGCCCGCCGCGATCACGGTTTCCCAACCATACCCGTAACCCCAAGCGTCGTGGTGACGGCCCGATCGCTCAACTTTGCCAAGAACCAGATGACGGCGGCCGCCGGCATTCGCGTGGTGACAATGCCGGACAACCGCTGGCCGCGGGTCGACATCAAATCGGTATCGCTTTTGCCCAATGTGCTCGCAAAGCAGGCTGCACGGGAGCAGGGCGCCTATGAAGCCTGGTATGTGGACGGAAATGGATTCGTCACCGAAGGGGCGTCGAGCAACGCCTGGATTGTGACAAGCGACGGGCACGCCGTGACCCGGCCGACCTCTGGCGGAATCCTGGCTGGAATTACCCGGAGCGTGCTGATCGACGTCTTGGCTGAACTTCAGATCAAGCTGGAGGAAAGGCCATTTACGCCCGCCGAGGCCAAGGTTGCGGTGGAAGCTTTTGTGACGTCCGCCTCCCAAATCGTCATGCCAGTAGTAGCGATTGATAATGCAACCATCGGCAGCGGCGCGCCCGGCATCGTTTCCAAGCGGCTTCGGGAACAATTTCATCGCTTTTCGGTATTTTCATAAGGTTTCGACACCTTTGACCGCCAGTTTGATTGGAACCGGCTTGCCTAAAATGAACACCTGCCTTCTAATTGGGACACCATCGGCCCTGAGGGGGACTCCGCGCAGATGGTGTTTCGGTAAAGTCCGCGCAGTCGGGTGAGCCGGAACGCAATAAAAAGAAGCAACCAACTTGCGAGACAAAAAAATGGCGGCAGACCGTGCGCAAAATCTACAGGACACTTTCCTCAATCACGTTCGTAAGACCAAGACGCCTTTGACCATCTTTCTCGTCAACGGCGTCAAATTGCAGGGTATCGTCACCTGGTTCGACAATTTCTGCCTGCTGCTGCGTCGCGACGGGCATTCGCAGCTTGTATACAAGCACGCCATCTCCACCATCATGCCCGGTGCGCCGATCCAATTGTTCGAGGGCGGGGAGGATACCTCCGCATGAGTGTGGTCTGATTGGAACGCCGAAAGATAGAAGGGCACCATCCGGATACGGCCAGCAATTCCGTGACCGGGCGGGCGATTGTGGTTGGACCTTATCTCCGAACCCGGCGTGGGGATGCCGATAGCGCGGATGCCAGTGTGGTCGTCCGTGATACCGAAGCGCGTCTCGAGGAAATCACCGGCTTGGCGCGCGCTATCGACCTCACGGTCGTCGAGGCAGTGCCGGCGCAGATCACGCAGATCCGGCCCGCGACTTATCTCGGAAAAGGCAAGGTCGAAGATATCGGCGCGCTTATTCCAGCTCACGCGGTCGAACTGGTCGTGATGGATTGCGCCTTGTCGCCGATCCAGCAGCGAAATCTGGAAAAAGCATGGAACGCGAAAGTTCTTGATCGCACCGGTCTCATTCTCGAAATTTTTGGGCGGCGTGCTTCCACCAAAGAAGGCGCGTTGCAGGTTGAACTCGCGCACCTCAACTATCAGCGCAGTCGGCTGGTTCGGTCATGGACCCATCTCGAACGTCAGCGCGGCGGCTTCGGCTTTCTTGGCGGGCCTGGTGAAACCCAGATCGAGGCGGACCGCCGGCTGATCGGCGACCGCATTACGCGGATCGAGGCTGAGATCAAGAAAGTAGCGGCGACACGGCGATTGCATCGTGCCGGCCGCAAACGCGTGCCTTATCGTATCGTCGCACTGGTCGGTTATACCAATGCGGGCAAATCCACGCTGTTCAATCGGTTGACGGCAGCCGATGTGAAGGCGGCCGACATGCTGTTCGCGACGCTTGATCCGACCTTGCGGGCAATCCGCCTGCCGCATGGCGGGAAGGCAATGTTGTCCGACACCGTCGGCTTCATTTCCAATCTGCCGACGCAATTGGTTGCCGCATTCCGTGCGACATTGGAGGAAGTGCTGGAGGCCGATGTCATCCTGCACGTCCGCGACATTTCGCACGAGGATGCAGAGGCGCAACAGCGCGACGTCGACATCGTGTTGCGGCAACTTGGCATCAATCCGGAATCCGGAGCGAATGTGATCGAGGTTTGGAACAAGATCGATCGTTTCGCGGCCGACGAGCGAGAGAACCTCGCCAACATCGCCGCGCGCCGTCCGCAGAATCATCCAGTCTGTCTGGTGTCAGCCGAAACCGGTGAGGGCGTCCCGCAGTTATTGTCGGCAATCGAAGATTTGCTCGCCGCCAGCCGCGAGACACTTGAATTGACTATTGACGCCTCTGATGGCGCAGGCATTAGCTGGCTGCATCGCAATACGGAGGTCCTCGCGAAGGACCTGGTGGATGGGCGGTTCGACATGACCGTCCGACTCGATGCGACACGGCGCGATATTGTGATCGAACGCTTTGGCGCGCATCCGCTACGCCGCGACACGTTGTCTTAAGAATAACCCACGCAGCAGCTTTGTCATGGACGCACTTGACGCTGCGACGCAGACGATTATGCCAGTCTGCAAACAAGAAAGGCTGAGAGAAAAGATGGTAAACTATCCAAATACGTTGCTGCTCATCGACGGCAAGTGGCGCGGCGGAAGATCCGGCCGCACAATTCCGGTACTCAATCCGGCCACCGAGGAAACCATCGGGACCGTCGCTCACGCCGATCAGTCGGACCTCGATGAGGCGCTGGCCGCCGCCGACAAGGGCTTCAAAACCTGGCGCGCAATGTCGGCGCTGGATCGCTCGAAGATCATGCGCAAGGCGGCAGCCTTGATGCGGGAGCGCGTCGATACTATCGCGGCGCTGATGACCATGGAGCAGGGCAAGATCCTCGCTGAAGCCAGGATAGAGACTCTGGCGGCCGCCGACGTGATCGAGTGGTTTGCGGAAGAATCCCGCCGTGCCTATGGACGTCTGATTCCGGCGCGCGGTCCTGGCATCTATCAACTCGCGGTCAAGGAGCCTGTTGGTCCGGTCGCGGCCTTCACGCCTTGGAATTTCCCGATCAATCAGGTCTGCCGCAAGCTGTCAGCGGCGCTCGGCGCAGGATGCTCCATCATCGTCAAGGCGCCGGAAGAAACCCCAGCCTCGCCGGCGGAACTGATCCGCACCTTTGTCGATGCCGGCGTTCCCGATGGCGTCGTCAATCTGGTGTTCGGTGTTCCAGCGGAGATTTCCGAGTATCTCATCCCGCACCCGGTGATCCGCAAGATTTCGTTCACGGGCTCGACGGTGATCGGAAAGCAACTCGCGGCGCTCGCCGGTCAGCATATGAAGCGTGCAACGATGGAGTTGGGCGGACATGCGCCGGCGATCGTGTTCAACGACGCAGATGTGGCAAACGCCGCCAAGATCATCAGCGGCGCGAAGTACCGCAACGCCGGACAGGTCTGCATCGCGCCAACGCGGCTCTTGGTGCAGGACAAGGTCTACAAGGAGTTCGTCGACAAGTTCGCCGAGAGTGCCAAGGCGCTCAAGATCGGCAACGGCCTTGATGCCAGTTCGACGATGGGGTCGCTTGCCAATCCGCGTCGCATCACAGCGATCGAAAGCTTCGTTCAGGATGCCGTCGCCAAGGGCGGCAAGCTGGAGGCGGGCGGTCATCGCGTCGGCAACAAGGGCTACTTCTTCGAAGCAACTGTGATCAGCGATACTCCGAAGGATTCACGTGCGATGAACGAAGAACCGTTCGGCCCGCTGGCCTTGATCTCCCGCTTCAGCACCTTCGATGAAGTCGCCGAAGAGGCGAACCGTTTGCCTTTCGGATTGGCGGCCTATGCCTTTACCAGTTCGACCAAGACCGCGACCGCTATCGGAGCTGCTGTTGAAAGCGGCATGATCGGCATCAATAACGTCGGGCTTGGAATGCCGGAAAATCCGTTCGGTGGTGTCAAGGATTCCGGCTACGGCTCGGAAGGTGGCATCGAGGCGATGGAAGCCTATCTCAACACCAAATTCATCTCACAAACCGGGATGTGAGATACGGGTAGGCGTGTCCGCTCGCAATTTTCGAGGCCGTGGATTTATTCCACGGCCTCTTTCGTTTTTGCCTCGTTCCAAAGCGAATCCATCTCCGCGAGCGTCGCACCCTCAAGCGATCGCCCTTCGGCTGCGAGCGCGCGTTCGATGTAGGCGAAGCGCCGTTCGAACTTGGCATTGGTTGCGCGGAGCGCCATTTCCGGATCAGCTTCGACGTGGCGTGCCAAATTCACCAGCGCGAACATCAGGTCGCCGGTTTCCGCGACCACCTCGTCCGGTTTGCCGTCATTGAGCGCCGCTTCAATCTCGTCGACCTCCTCGCGGATCTTGGCAAGCACGGCACGCGCATCGTTCCAGTCGAAGCCTACGCTGGACGCCTTCCATTGCAGGGCCATTGCGCGCCTCAGCGCCGGTTGCCCTGCCTTGATCCCGGCAAGCAGCCCCGATGGCGGCGGGTTTACGATGGGCAGATTGCGCGCAGCGCGTTCCGCCTTTTCCTCGGCCTTGATACGATCCCAATCGCCTTTCGCGAGCGGTTTGAGTTCGCCGGAAGCGTCGGGAAAGACATGCGGATGCCGGCGGATCATCTTGCGTGTGATCGCTTCCACAACGTCGCCGAACGTGAACGCGCCTTGCTCCTCGGCCATACGCGCGTGAAACACCACCTGCAACAATAGATCGCCGAGTTCGTCGCAGAGGTCGTGCATGTCGTCGCGCGCGATCGCGTCGGCGACCTCATAGGCTTCCTCGATGGTGTAGGGGGCGATTGTCGCGAAGCTCTGCTCCAGATCCCACGGGCACCCCGTCGCCGGCGTGCGCAGCCGCGCCATGATCTCGATGAGGCGGGAAATGTCGCGCGAAGGGGTCATACGTGTGCACCGATGAAGATGAGACGGCCTGCTATGCAGCAAGACCACGTTCGAGCCTAGCAAAAACGTAGTGAACGGTGCTATGCCCTGTCGATGATCGAACCGACGCATGAAACCGGCGGTGACACCGCGCTGGTGCTGTTTTCCGGCGGGCAGGATTCCGCGACCTGCCTGGCGTGGGCTTTGGCGCGTTTCTCGCGCGTGGAGACGCTGGGCTTCGACTATGGCCAGCGTCATGCCGTCGAACTCGACTGCCGCGCCGCGCTGATCGACGGGATCAAGGTGATCCGACCGGAGTGGAGCGCGCGGTTAGGCTATGGGCACACGCTCGCAATTCCGACGCTCAGCGCCATTTCCGACACCGCGCTGACCCGCGAGGTCGCGATCGCGATGGGCGAGGATGGCCTGCCGAACACGTTCGTGCCTGGCCGTAACCTGATCTTCCTGACCTTCGCGGCCGCGCTGGCCTATCGCAGAGGTATCCGCCATGTTGTCGGCGGCATGTGCGAAACCGACTATTCCGGATACCCCGATTGTCGTGACGACACCATCAAGGCGCTTCAGGTCGCGCTCAACCTCGGGATGGATCGGAGGTTCGTGCTGCACACGCCGCTGATGTGGCGCGACAAGGCCCAGACCTGGGCGCTGGCTCATGAGCTTGGCGGCGGCGCGCTGGTCGATCTGATCCGCGAGCAGTCGCACACCTGTTACCTCGGCGAGCGTGGCGCGCGGCACGACTGGGGTTACGGCTGCGGCCAATGCCCG
>CAUJJN010000106.1 GCA_963204905.1 Pseudomonadota bacterium | reverse complement strand
TCGCGAATGCCGAGCCCGGTGGTTCCCGACGCGCCGTCCACGAACACGGTGGGCTTGGCGGCGGTCTGCGGAGCCTTGCCCTGCATCTGGCTGGTTTCGGACATGGTCATGGTTCGCTCCTTCACTCGACGCCGCTATCGGCAGCGGGCGTGTTGTAGTCCAGTTGCGGCCGCAGCGCGACCATCCGTTCGGCAAGCGTTCGCGCGCTCGTATCGGGCCGCGCGGCCAGGGCATCGGCGACGGCAACGTGATCGGCGTCGGACTTATGCTGGTTGAGTTTGAAGCTGCCTTGAATATCGTCCACTGTCATCACCAGCCCGACGATGCCGTTCTGCATCGCCCTCAAACGCCCCGCCGTCATTTTGGCGGTGGTCCATGGTCGCTTCGGCAGGAGCCGCGTCTCGAACGTCTCGCTCAGCCGGTCGAGATGCTCCGGCAGATCCTGCGCCGGCATCACCTTCACCGGCCCCGACAGATGCACCGCCTGATAGAGCCAGGTCGGCACCTGATCGGGCGAGACGTACCAGTCCGCCGAGACATAGGCATCCGCGCCGGTCACCGCCATCAGCCAGTGGTTTCTCCCATCGGGCAAGTCGATCAACGGATTATTCCGCGCGAGGTGAAACGCAAGCCGCGGCGTGCCGTCCCCCGCGTAGTCGATGCAGAATGGCACCGGCGACGCCACCGGGATGCCGCGATCGCAGGCGCAGACCAGCCCGAAACCACGCGCTTCCGCGAACGCGAGGCTCGCGGCGCGGTCGGTCTTGAACAGGGGTGGCGTATGCATCGGGAGCTCCTTCGGCTTGGAAAAGCCGCCAGGACCGGATCACGCGATGTCAAAGAAAAGAAAAGTGCCGCGGGATCGGGTCCGGCGGCAGGGGCGACGACCTAAACGCAAGCGTCCGCCCATACCGCGATGATGCGGCGGCGGGCTCGGGCGTTGGCGATGGTGGCGACGTCGTTCATGGGCTTGGTCCTATGTCCCACGCTGCGATCCGTCAAGAGCGCCCTCGTCGGCCCTGACATCAGAAGAAGCGCCAGATCCATTCGATCAACCGCGACACCACATCCCCGAAGATCAGCAGCACCGCCGACCAGACGAAAGCCGAGACGAAGTTGGCGATCTGAAAGCGCCAGTACGGCATCTCGAAAATGCCCGCCGCCAACGGCACCGAGGCGCGCAGCGGACCGAAGAAACGGCCGATGAAAATGCCCGCCACGCCATATTTCTCGACAAAGGCCGCGCCGCGCGGCAGCAGTTGCGGGTGGCGCGACAGCGGCCACATCATCGCCACGCGATCCTTGAAGGTGAAGCCGACCCGATAGGACAGCCAGTCGCCCAGCGCCGCGCCAAGACCTCCCGCCAGCCAAACCGGCCAGAAGTTGATGCCGCCGGGCCCCAGCATCGCGCCGATCGCCACCAGCACACCCCACGCCGGCACCAGCAGCGAGATGAAGGCCAGCGATTCCCCGAACGCCAGCACCAGCACCAGCGGCGCGGCCCAGGCCTGATGCAGACGCACGAAGGCGACCAGATCGTGCGCGTAGCCCTCCATCGAACCGCCTTTCGCGATCTGCGCGGTAAATCCGGCGCGCCGTTTGAACCTGTTCGCAATTGCGAACGTCGAAGGCTGGGTATGCGCGTACCCTACCCGATGAAAAGCCGACCGCACCTGCCGCAGGCTCCCCAAACCTATATGTGAATCTTAAGGATGAATTGAATGATTGCATCAGTGATGATGTGCGCGAGCGCCGTGGTTTTGCTGATCGGCATGCTGGCCGGCGTTGTCATGGGCATACAGCAGGATTTTGCCCTGGCTGCCGCTCACGCCCACCTCAATCTCGTCGGCGGCGTGCTGCTGTTCATGTTCGGTCTGTACTACAGGCTGGTGCCCGCCGCGGGCCGCCTCGCCATGGCTACGGTGCAGGGCTCGCTGCATATCGCCGGCGCCGTGCTGTTCCCGGCCGGCATCGCATTGGTGACGCTGAAGGGCCACGGCTACGTCGCGGCTCCCATCGTCGGCTCGCTGATCGTCGTTGCTGCCACGGCGCTGTTTGTCGCCATCGTGTTCCGGACTTCGCGCGCCTGACGACCGGCGCGGATGGCGGAGCGTCCTATCCCGCCCCCTTGCAATCTTCCGGAGCGGTCACAATTGCGACCTCAACCGTGGCATAGTCAGGGCCGGTGATTCGCAAACCTCCTTGCGAAGATTTTGCTTCAATAACGACGTACAAGACATTGGCTAAAAACACAAAACCGAAAGAAGACCTGTTCGGCAGCGACGCCGTCCGCGCGCCCGTCAAGGCCGCTCCCCGGAGCGCCGCGGTCAGCGACAGCTACACCGCAGCCGACATCGAGGTGCTCGAAGGGCTTGAGCCGGTGCGCCGGCGGCCCGGCATGTATATCGGCGGCACTGACGAGAAGGCGCTGCATCACCTTTTCGCCGAGGTCATCGACAACTCGATGGACGAGGCGCTGGCCGGCCACGCCACCTTCATCGAAGTGGAATTGAGCGATGACGGCTTCCTCAGCGTCACCGACAACGGCCGCGGCATCCCGATCGATCCGCATCCGAAGTTTCCAAAGAAGTCAGCGCTCGAAGTCATCATGTGCACGCTGCATTCCGGCGGCAAGTTCGACTCCAAGGTCTACGAGACCTCGGGCGGTTTGCACGGCGTCGGCGTCTCGGTGGTCAACGCCCTGTCCTCGCGACTCGAGGTCGAAGTCGCGCGCGGCCAGCAGTTGCATCGCATGGTGTTCGAGCGCGGCCACCCGATCGGCAAGCTGGAGGACCTCGGCAAGGTCAACAACCGTCGCGGCACCCGCATCCGCTTCAAGCCGGATACCGATATCTTCGGCGCGAAGGCCGCATTCAAGCCGCAGCGCCTGTTCAAGATGGCGCGCTCGAAGGCGTTCCTGTTCGGTGGCGTCGAGATCCGCTGGCGCTGCGCGCCGGAACTGACGCGCGGCCTTGAGGGCGTGCCCGAGGAAGCCACCTTCCATTTCCCCGGCGGTCTCAAGGATTATCTCCAGGCCGCGATCCATGCCGACACGCTGGTGCATCCGGACATCTTCTCCGGCAAGGCGGGCCGCAACGGCGCCCATGGCGGCTGCGAATGGGCCGTGGCATGGACGGCGGATGCCGACGGTTTCCTTTCGTCCTACTGCAACACGGTGCCGACGCCCGATGGCGGCACCCATGAATCCGGCATGCGCAGCGCGCTGCTGCGTGGCCTGAAGGATCACGCCGAGCGCGTCGGCCAGGGCAAGCGCGCCGCTTCGATCGTCTCGGAAGACGTCATGGTCGGCGCGGCCGTGATGCTCTCGGTGTTTGTCCGCGAACCGGAGTTTCAAGGCCAGACCAAGGACCGTCTCGCCACCGCCGAAGCCTCCAAGATCGTCGAGCAGGCCATCAAGGACCCGTTCGATCACTGGCTGTCGGGCAATCCGGTGCAGGCCAACAAGCTGCTCGAATTCGTCATCGAGCGCTCCGACGAGCGGCTGCGCCGCAGGCAGGAAAAGGAAACCTCCCGCAAGACGGCGGTGAAGAAGCTGCGGCTGCCCGGCAAGCTGGCCGACTGCACCAACTCGGCCACCGAAGGCTCCGAACTGTTCATCGTCGAGGGCGACTCGGCCGGCGGCAGCGCCAAGCAGGCGCGCGACCGCAAGACGCAAGCCATCCTGCCGTTGCGCGGAAAGATCCTCAACGTCGCCTCCGCCACCAAGGACAAGCTCGTCGCCAACGCGCAACTGTCCGACCTGATGCAGGCGATCGGCTGCGGCTCGGGCGTCAACTACCGCGAGGAAGACCTGCGCTACTCGCGCATCATCATCATGACCGACGCCGACGTTGACGGCGCGCATATCGCTTCGCTGCTGATCACCTTTTTCTACCGGCAGATGCCGAAGCTGATCGACGAGGGCCACCTCTATCTCGCGGTGCCGCCGCTCTATCGGCTGACCCACGGCAGCAAGACGGTCTACGCCCGCGACGACGCCCACAAGGACCAACTGCTGAAGTCGGAATTCAACGCCAATGCCAAGGTCGATGTCGGCCGCTTCAAGGGCCTCGGCGAGATGATGCCGGCGCAGTTGAAGGAAACTACGATGGACCCGGCGCGGCGCACGCTGCTGCGCGTGGTGTTGTTGCCGGACGACCGCGAGGACACGGCGGACTCCGTCGAGCGCCTGATGGGCACCAAGGCCGAAGCCCGCTTCGCGTTCATCTCCGACAAGGCCGAATTCGCCAGCGAGGACATGCTGGACGTGTAGTCATTAGACCTTAGCCTACTGCTCCCACCTTTAATGGGAATCAAAGAAGGCCAAACCGTTCGGAGACCTGTAACGATGCGTGCGCTCTCCGTTTTTGGCATTGCGGCTCTTCTGATCGGCTTGCTCTGGGTCGGCCAGGGCACGGGCTATGTGAATTGGCCGCAATCGAGCTTCATGATCAGCCAGATCCGGTGGGCCTATTACGGCGCGGCGCTTGCCGTCCTCGGCCTGATCCTGATCTTGCTCGGGCGGCGTTAACGCGCCGCCGCTCTGCAAAAGAAACACCAACGATGGAAAACGGGATAATGACCCCTCGCCTGTTCGATCTCTCCAACAAGATCGCGGTGGTCACCGGCGGCAATGGCGGCATCGGTCTCGGCATGGCGCGCGGCTTCGCCGCATGTGGCGCGACGGTGGTGATCGTCGGGCGCAATGTCGAAAAGTCCAGCGCGGCGGTGAAAACCATCGAGAACGACGGCGGCAACGCGCTGGCGCTCGAAGCCGATGTCACCGACCCGGCGGCGGTCGCGGCGCTGGCTGCGCGCGTTCAGCGCGAATTGGGCGGCGGCGATATTCTGGTCAACAATGCCGGCATCAACATCCGCAAGCCGCCGGACGTGATCTCGCTCGACGAGTGGAAGCAGGTGATTGACACCAACCTCACCAGCGCCTTCGTCTGTTCGCAGGCGTTCCATCCGGCGATGAAGGCCAAGGGCGGCGGCAAGATCATCAACATCGGCTCGATGCTGTCGATCTTCGGCGCCAGCTTCGCGCCGGCCTACGCAGCGAGCAAGGGCGGCATCGTGCAGTTCACTCGCTCCTGCGCGGTGGCCTGGGCGCCGGACAACATTCAGGTCAACGCCGTCCTCCCGGGCTGGATCGACACCGAACTGACGCAACGCGCCCGTGTCGACGTTGCGGGCCTGCACGACAGGGTGCTGGCGCGGACGCCGGCCGCCCGTTGGGGCAGGCCCGATGATTTCGCCGGCATCGCCGGTTTCCTCGGCTCCGGCGCGTCCGACTTCGTCACCGGCACCGCGATCCCGGTCGACGGCGGTTACTCGATCGCGGGCTGATCATCACCTGAAAGGCAAATGGCGACCGCGCAATCCGAGCCAGGCTGCGCGGCCGGTCATGTTGTCAGTGTTAGAGCGGGTTTCAAATCGAAAGCTGGTCATGGCCGGGCTTGTCCCGGCCATTCACGTCTTCTGTTTTGCAGCATTTTAGAACGTGGATGCCCGGCACAAGGCCGGGCATGACGAACTTGGATGTTTCCGTCAAAACATGAAACGCTCTAGCTCGCCGGCAGCAGCACCTTGTCGATGACGTGAATGACGCCATTCGACTGCTTCACATTGGCAATGGTCACGGTGGCGACGCCGCCGGTTTCATCGGTCAGGGTAATCTTGTCGCCGTTCATCTTGGCCTTGAGCATGCAGCCACCGACCGTTTTCACCGGATGGGTGCCGCCGTCCTTTTCGATCATCTTGGCGATGGCGCCAGACATCACATCGGCCGCGACCACATGGCAGGTGAGGATTTTGGTCAGCTTGGCCTTGTTCTCGGGCTTGAGCAGCGTCTCGACGGTGCCCGGCGGCAACGCGGCGAACGCCTCGTTGGTGGGCGCGAACACCGTGAACGGCCCCTTGCCCGATAGCGTGTCGACGAGGCCGGCGGCCTTCACCGCCGCCACCAGCGTGGTGTGATCCTTCGAGTTCACGGCGTTCTGGACGATGGTCTTGTCGGGATACATCGCCGCGCCCCCGACCATCGGATTCTTCGCATATGCCGCGCCGGTCAAGGCGGTGACGGCGAAGGTGGCTGCCGCGATCATCGATACAAACTTGCGCATATCTGCAACTCCCTGAGTTTTCCGGT
>CAUJJN010000105.1 GCA_963204905.1 Pseudomonadota bacterium | reverse complement strand
GTCATCTTTTTCTTCATGTTGGCGAGGATGTCGCGATAGACGCGCATGGCGTCAGGACTCATGCCGAATTGATTGGCCCCGATGGCAAACTGTTCCTCGCCTTGCAGCCCATGCTGCACTTCATGGAGCAGAGATGATTTTCCGGCGTTCCCAGAGCCAACCACGCTGATGGTAGGTGGTAGCCCAGACGGCTCGTCGCCTGGGCTGAACGATCCAAACTGTTTTCTGCCGAGAGGACGAACGTCGAATTCGTAATTCTTGACGGCCGGATAAGCCGCGAACAGATCGGGGTGATGCAGTGCGTCTCCGACCGTGCTGCCCGATCCCAGCGTGGCCTTGCTATCATCGATCTCGAACCGCCACTTGCCATCGACGCCACGGAACCAGCCGGTCGCGTTCCAGATCGACGCGCGATCCTGGCCGGTGCCTTCAAGTTCTTTCGCTTTTGCAAGCGCGTCGAGGTCTGCCGTCTTTGCTCGCTCGCCAGCAAAGGCGAACATCAGGTTCGGGCTGTCGGCCTTGGTAGGGTCAAAGGCTGCGCGCGTGTCGCGGATCGCACCGCGATCGTTGGCGGTATCGAATATCCCTAAGAACCGATGCGAGCCGGTGCCCGAGAACGAGCGCTGCTGCGCCACGAACCCGTCATAGCCTTGACTGCGCAACCATTCTTGCACCGGCTTGGTTTCGAGCACCGGCCAGCCGCCTTCTTGCACCGACTGGGCAAGGCCCTTGATGTCGCTGGTGGTCAGAACCTCGCGGATTGCTGTTTCGTTCTGGGCGAGAAAATCGGCCAGCTTCGCCGCGTCCTTGGTGCCGTCGAACAGGTTCAAGTCGCGCTTGACGTAGAGCTTGCGCACCGTGCCGTTATCGCCGCCAGAGAACAACTGCGGCAACACCGGATCTTCGCTCATGAACACCATGCGCGGCCGGTCTTCGTTGTAGCGCTTCTGTGTCTTGGCGCGTTCGTCCAACACCTTACCGGGGTCGAACCGATCGAATTCACCCGCGCGCGTGCCGTGATGCCAGACGGTCGAGGTATCAAAACCCGCCGCTTCCGCTATGCGCTTCTGTTCGGGGCTTTCGGCCCCGTCCTTCATCGCATACAGCAGGCCACTCAGGTCTTGCTCGATTTCCCCTTCCGCGCCGCGAGCAACCGCTTCACCACCACCCGCCCCTTCTCGGCCTTGTCCCGCTCGGAATTGCTGGATGATGTCTTGTTCTGTTTTGGCATTGCCTAGTCCCAACTGGTCGAGTTCGCTGCGCATATCCTCGGCAACGGCGATATCCTCCACCAATGCCTCGTCCGAAGCACGATACCGCTTGTTGCCGCGCACGTCATCATCGATCGCGTCGAGGAAATCGCGCACAGTCGGCCGATCGCCGCCGAAGTAACCGGCTTCCCATGCCGCTTCGGCCGCGTCGTCAAGCGTGCGGCCCTTGCCCGAAATCAGATGCCGCGCCTTGCCGCCGAGGATGTTCGTCAGTTCGCCGTTCTGATCCTGCACGCGGCCGGTGTCGATCACCCACTGCGACAACTGCATTGGCTTTTTCTTCGACTTCACCGACTGCACATAGCGCCACATATCGAGGATCGAATTCAATTCGTCCGACGTAATCGGGCTTCCGCTTTCCGGGTCGGCGAACGTCTCGGGCGCAGCCTTCGGCGTCGGTTCGGCACCATCGACACGTTGCGCAATCGCAGTCACATCCTCCTGCCGCATCCACGCCTTGACGCTTTCGCGCTTCGCCATCTCGCCAGACACGAACGCTGCCAGCGCATCGTTCACCGGCTTGCCGTCCAGCGCCTTCATTTCTTCGGCCGTCATGAAGCCCTGACGGCGCAGCGCATTCGTCACCCGTTCGAAGAACTCTCCGATCCGGTCCAGAACCGACTTCACCGGCGCCGGGACTTCGCCCGCATTCACCCGTGCCTCGATCGCATGCGCGGCGGCTTCTTCGTCGAGGGCCGATGCAATCCGTTCCGGCGCCCAGCCGCGGGCTTCGAGTTCCGTCCGGTACAGCCGCTCGGTTTTCTCAGGAAATGCGCCGGTGTCGCGACCGTGCGCCGCCAGCAACCGCACTTCGTCAGGGCTGATCTGGCCCGACGTTTTCAGCGCATGCACCACCTCATGCGCAACCCGGCCTTTCGGGTTCATCGCAAACGAGGCAATCCAGATGGTGTTGTCTTGGGCGATGCCTTCGATACCCCGGCCCGCCGCAGCGTCGTCGAGCATCCGCCGTGCCGCCGCTCGCGCAACGTCGTCGCCGGCCGCCTGGAACCGACGCAGCCCGTCCGCAAACGCCGCCGCGTTCGCCATCTCGACACTTGCCCGCAACGTATCCGGCAGGTCGGCCACCGACGAAAACACCCGGATCTCGACGCCATCGGGGACCACGCCGGCAACTTCCTCGATCGCCGCCCGCACCTTGGCGCCGTGGTCGACGATCTCCTGTACCCGTGTCGCCACGTCTTCCGGTGTCGGCGGTGGCGCAGCCTTGCGGCCCAGTTCCTCGGCCATCTGCTGTTCAAGCTGCTGCACTTGCTTGGCCGCATCGGGGCCATAGGGATCGTCCAGCGCCCGCACCGGCTCTGCATCGAGGTCGGGCTGGCGATAGTCCGGCGAATTGACGATCTCGGCTACCATGCCGCGGGCATCGGTGGCGTTGACCGGCCGACGCGCCATCACTTCGGCTGCGATCTTGCCTTGGATATCCCGGTTCTCGACGTGAGTTGCGACCACTTCGGCGACGTCCGACGGAATCCGCCCGCCATCCACCGCTTCGATCAGATCGTCCCCATAGAGCGCCCGGCGCGCGGTCTCGAACCCCGCCTCGGTCTCGCCGAGCTTGGCCGTCAACGCTTCCGCATCGGCCGGCTTGACCGTCGGATCGCCATCGGCCATGCGCTGTTGCAACTGCCGAATTTCGGCACGCAGAACCTGCACTTCGGATTCAAGGTCGCGCACCTGCTCCGGGCTGGCGTCGAGCCGCACCACCGGTGCCGGCTCCATGTCAGGATCCGACACATGCCGCAGCGCTTGCGTAACCGCGCTGTCATGGACCGGCTGGGGGATCATCTCGGCCGGTCGGGTGAACAGCCGTTCGTTGGCGTCCATCGCATCGAGGGCTTGGCGAACAACGGGATGATCGGCCATGCCTGACCGTTCGGCCACTTCGCGGATCGCCTTGATATCCCCGTCGTCGGCCTTGGCAACCGTTTCCGACGGGATGAAACTCTTATCCGCTTCCGGCGAGGGTGCGACCGCTGGTGCAGCACCGTCCTTGCCCGGCTCGGCCTTGCGGCGATAGCCGACCACGATCCCGTCGCGAACCACCGGCTCGTAGCCCAGCCCATAGCGCAACCCGCGCGCCGTACCGCGCACCGCGGTATCGAGCGCACCGCCGAGCAGGAACGCACCACCAACTGCGGTTGCGCCCGCTTCCCAGCCCGACGTATCACCCGCCTGGGCGTTGTTCGACTGGATGAACGGTTGCTGCGCCGCCTCAATTGCGGCATTGAACCCGCCGTTTTTCAGGAACCCCATGGCGAGACCCTTGGCACCGGTGCCAACACCACCGAACCCGAACGGCATGGTGAGGATGTTCACCGGGTCGGTGAAGCCCGCATACGCCTGTCCGCCGATCCATGCCGCCCAATCAAGCGACGTCTGGTTCGAATTCTGCCATGCCTTCGTAACCGCGTCGTCGGCTTCCTGGCGCT
>CAUJJN010000104.1 GCA_963204905.1 Pseudomonadota bacterium | reverse complement strand
GGCGCACGGCTGGTCGGCATCCGCACCTCGCTTTCGGGCCAGATGGCATTCCTGCTCGCGTCGGTCATCGGCGCGATTTCCGGCATCCTGATCGTCCCGATCACGACGCTCTATTACGACACCGGCTTCATCGTCGGCCTGAAAGGCTTCGTCGCGGCCATCATCGGCGGCCTCATCAGCTATCCGATCACCGCCGCGGCCGCCATCGTGGTCGGCCTCGTCGAGGCATTCTCGTCGTTCTACGCCAGCAACTACAAGGAGGTCATCGTCTTCACGCTGATCATTCCGGTCCTCGTGCTGCGTTCGCTCGCCGCGCCCCAGGTTGAGGAAGAGAAGGAGTGACCACCATGACGCAACGCTGGCCGGTCATTCTTTTCGCTTTGGTGATGGCGGCGCTGCCGCTGCTCCCCGAAATTCCGCCGTTCTGGATCGTGCTCCTCAACAACGTCGGCCTTGCCGCGCTGGTGGCGATGGGGCTGGTGCTGCTCACCGGCGTCGGCGGCCTCACCTCGTTCGGACAGGCGGCATTCTGCGGCTTCGGCGCCTATACCACCGCCGTGCTGTCCACCGCCTATGGCGTGTCGCCGTGGCTGACGCTGCCGCTGGCGCTGATCGTCAGCGGCCTCGCCGCCGTGGTGCTCGGCCTCATCACCGTGCGCCTCTCCGGTCACTACCTGCCGCTCGGCACGCTGGCCTGGAGCCTCGGGCTCTACTACCTGTTCGGCAAGCTCGAATTCGTCGGCCGCAACGACGGCATCTCGGCGATCCCACCGCTGGAGATCGGTTCGTGGCGGATGCTCGACGCCGGCTCGATCTACTACGTGATCTGGATTGCCGTGATCGTCTGCGCCGTTCTCACCACCAATCTGCTGGATTCCCGCACCGGACGCGGCATCCGCGCTCTGCGGCGCGGCCATATCGCGGCCGAAGCCTTTGGCGTCAACACCGTACGCGCGAAACTGCTGGTCTTCATCTATGCCGCCGTGCTTGCGGGCCTCTCCGGCTGGCTTTACGCGCACTTCCTCCGCGCGGTGACGCCGACGCCGTTCGGTGTCCACGCGTCGATCGAGTATCTGTTCATCGCCGTCGTCGGCGGCGCAGGTTACATCTGGGGCGGTGTGCTGGGCGCGGTGATCGTCATCCTGCTCAAGGAGATCCTGCAAAGCTACCTGCCGATGATCTTCGGCACACAAGGTCAGCTCGAACTGATCGTGTTCGGACTGGTGCTGGTGGCGCTTGTGCATCTCGCGCCCGGCGGTGTCTGGCCGTGGCTCGCCGGCGTGTTGCCGTTCAAGCGCCGGCCGCCCCGTATCGATGCCTCGCTGCAACTTGCCGGGCGACCCGCCACCGAATTGCCGCCGGTGCTGCTGCAACTCGAAGGCGCGCGCAAACAGTTCGGCGGCGTCATCGCCGTCAACGACGTCAGCTTCTCGGTGAAACCAAAAGAGATCGTCGCGCTGATCGGCCCGAACGGCGCCGGCAAGAGCACCACCTTCAATCTGATCACGCGCGTGCTCGATTCCAGTGCTGGACGCATCACCGTGTGCGGCACGGACGTCGCCGGCACCACGCCGCAGCAAATCGCCCGCCTCGGCGTCGCCCGCACCTTCCAGCACGTCAAGCTGATCCCGGACATGACGGTGCTGGAAAACGTCGCCCTCGGCGCGCACCTGCGCGGCCGCTCCGGCACGATCGCGAGCATGTTGCGGCTGGACCGCGCCGACGAAGCCAAACTGCTGGCGGAAGCGGCGCGGCAGATCGCGCGCGTCGGCCTCAAGGACCAGATCGATCAACTGGCCGGCAGCCTCTCGCTCGGGCAACAACGGATCGTGGAGATCGCCCGCGCGCTCTGCGTCGATCCGCTGCTGCTGCTGCTCGACGAACCGGCGGCGGGCCTGCGCCACATGGAGAAGCAACAACTCGCCACGCTGCTGCGGCAACTGCGCGACGGCGGCATGTCGATTCTGCTGGTCGAGCACGATATGGGATTTGTCATGGACCTTGCCGATCGCATCGTCGTGCTCGACTTCGGCACCAAGATCGCGGAGGGCACGCCGGACGCGATCAAGGCCAACCCCGATGTGATCCGCGCCTACCTCGGAGCCGCCGCATGACCGCGCCCCTGCTTTCCGTGTCCGATGCGTCGATTTCCTACGGCAAGGTGGAAGCGGTACGCTCGGTGTCGCTCGACGTCGGCCGCAACGAGATCGTCACCATCGTCGGCGCCAATGGCGCCGGCAAGACCACGCTGCTCAATGCCATCATGGGCATCCTGCCGCAGAACGGCCGCATCCGCTTCGATGGCGTCGACATTGCCGGGATGGAGATCGAGGATCGCGTCGCGGCCGGGCTATCGCTGGTGCCGGAGCATCGCGAGTTGTTTGGCACGATGAGCGTCGAGGACAATCTGCAACTCGGCGCGTTCCGCAACGCCAAGGCGGCCGCGCAATCCTTCGAACGGGTCTACGCGTTGTTTCCGCGCCTGAAAGAGCGACGACAGCAACTCGCCGGCACGCTGTCCGGCGGCGAACAGCAGATGCTGGCGATGGGCCGCGCGCTGATGGGCGAGCCGCGCTTGCTGATGCTGGACGAGCCAAGCCTCGGCCTCGCGCCGCTGATCGTCGCCGACATCTTCAAGACGGTGGGCGAACTGCGCGCCGCCGGCGTTTCGGTGCTGCTGGTCGAGCAAAACGCCAAGGCCGCGTTGCAGATCGCCGACCGCGCTTATGTGATGGAGTTGGGCAGCTTCATCCTCGACGGCCCGGCGAACGCCGTGGCCGCCGATCCGCGCGTCATCGCCAGCTATCTCGGCTTCCAGAACGAGGCGACCGCGTCGGCGCGCTGAGACGCGGGCCGCACCGTCTAAACCGTCATTGCGAGCGAAGCGACGCAATCCAGTAAGCCACCAAGGAAGGACTGGATCGCTTGGTCGCTTGCGTTCCTCGCAATGACGCAGAAATTGTAGGCAGCCTTACCGTATCTCGACGCGATCTTGCATCGCATCTTGCAAAAAGAATGGCCGGGCAAGCCCGGCCATTCTCATCTCGTCGCAACGTCGCGGCGCGCTTACTTGACCTGAACGTACTTGCCGTCCTTCACCGTCAGCAGGATGCGCGAACGGTCGTCGAGGCCGAAGCGATCCTTCTCGGTGAAGTTGTAGACGCCCTGACTGGCGGCAATGTCACGCTCGGTCATCAGCGCATTGCGGATAGCGTCGCGGAATTCCGGCGTGCCCGGTTTGGCCGACTTGAGAGCCACCGGAATCACCCGTTCCAGCACCTTGAAGGCATCGAACGAATGCCCTGCGAACTGGCTGCGGCTGTTGACGCCGTACTTTGCTTCATAGGCCTTGTTGAGTTCGAGGCCCGGCTTCTTGGTCAGCGCGCTGTCCGCCTGCCCTTCCGGATCCATCACCGGACCGGACGCCATCAGCACGCCCTCGGCGGCTTTGCCGGCGATGCGGATGAAGTCCATGCTGGCGGCGCCGTGGGTCTGATAGATCACCCCCTTGTAGCCGCGATCGCGCAATGTCGACTGCGGCAGCGCGGCGGCGGTGCCCGACGCACCGACCAGAATCGCGTCGGGGTTGGCGGCGATCAGCTTCAGCACCTGGCCGGTGACCGACGTATCGGGACGCGCGAAGCGTTCCTCATCGACGATCTTGATGCCCATCGGCCCCACCTGGGTCTTGAGATCGTTGAACCACAGATCGCCGTAGGAATCCGAGTAGCCGATATAGCCCACGGTTTTCACGTTGTTCTTCTTCATGTGATCGTAGAGCACCTTGCCCATGATCGGAATCGGCTGCGGCATCGAGACCGACCACTTGGCGCGCTCCGGCGTGATCGGGAACGGCGCCAGGCCGAAATGCGGAACGGCAGCTTCGTTCGCCACCGTCGACATCGCGATGCTCGGCGGCGTGGTGGACGACCCCATGATCACGTCGGCCTTGGATTCGGTTACGAAGCGGCGGGCGTTGTTGGTCGCGGCGGTCGGGTCGCCACCATCGTCGAGCACGATGACCTAGAGCGGGACGCCGCCGATTTCTTTCGCCACGAATTCCAGCGCGTTGCGCTCGGGAATGCCGAGCGCGGCCGCCGGTCCCGTGGTGGTGACCGAAATGCCGATGACGATTTCGTTGCTTTGCGCCAGCGCCGGAGCCATCAGGCCCGGCAGCGCCATCGCCGCGACGGCGGCCATGGACAGTGTGAATTTCTTCATGCGTTCCTCCCTGAAGTTGCTTTGGAAACCAGTTTAGTGAAGCGTTTTTTCAGTTCAGCCCCTTCTTTAGGCGGTGCTGTTGGCGAAGTCATCCCCGCTCGTGCCGCGCGACGGTGTCACACCGCACGAGCGTTAACAGCGGCCGTCCCGGGACGGCCGTCACTTTCACTTCGGCGCCATGCGCAGCGAGGCGTCCAGCCGCACCACTTCGCCGTTGAGATACGGGTTGTCGATCATGTGCAGCGCCAGCGAGGCGTATTCGTCGGGCACGCCGAGCCGGTGCGGAAACGGAATCGCGGCGGCGAGGCTGTCCTGCGCTTCCTGCGGCAACGCGCCAAGCAGCGGCGTCAGGAACAAGCCGGGCGCGATGGTCAGGACGCGGATGCCGAACTGCGCCAGTTCGCGCGCGATCGGCAGCGTCATGCCGACGATGCCGACCTTCGAGGCGGAATAGGCCGCCTGTCCGATCTGGCCGTCATAGGCTGCGACCGACGCGGTGTTGACCACAACGCCGCGCTCGCCGCCATCGAGCGGCGCCAGCTTCGACATCTCCGAGGTCGCGAGCCGCAGCATGTTGAACGAACCGATCAGGTTGATGCGGATGACGCGGTCGAAATCCGCCAGACCGTGCGGCCCGTCGCGGCCGACCACGCGCTTGGCGACGCCGATGCCGGCGCAATTCACCAGCACGCGCGCCGGACCATGCGCCTTGGCGGCGGCGACGATCGCCGCTTCGCCGGACGCGGCATCGGACACATCGCAATGCACGGCGATGCCGCCGATCTCCTTGGCGAGTTCTTCCGCGAGCTTGGTGTTGAGGTCGGCCACCGCAACCTT
>CAUJJN010000103.1 GCA_963204905.1 Pseudomonadota bacterium | reverse complement strand
CCGGGCTCGCACGGCTCGACCTTCGGCGGCAATCCGCTGGCGATCGCCGCCGCCAACGCGGTTCTCGACGTCATGCTGAAGCCGGGCTTCTTCCCGCATGCGCAAAGAATGTCGCTGCTGCTGAAACAGAAACTCGCGTCGGTGGTCGATCGCCATTCCGATGTGTTGTCCGACGTGCGCGGTGAGGGCCTCCTGCTCGGCGTCAAGGCGGTGGTGCCGGCCGGCGATCTGATCAACGCGTTGCGGAACGAGAAAATGCTCACGGTTGCGGCCGGCGACAACGTGGTGCGCTTCCTGCCGCCGCTGATCGTGACGGAGGCCGAACTGGACGAAGCCGTGGCGCGGCTGGAACGCGCGTGTACGACGCTGTCGGCGGCGACCAAGCTCGAGGCCGCACGATGAGCCAGCTGCGTCACTTCCTCGATCTCACCGAGATTCCGGCGGAGGAACTGCGCCGCATTCTCGATGCCGGTGCGGCGATCAAGGCCAGACTCAAGAGCGGCCACGCCGACAAGCCGCTTGCCGGCAAGACGCTGGCGATGATCTTCGACAAGCCCTCGACCCGCACGCGCGTGTCGTTCGACGTCGGGATGCGTCAGCTCGGCGGCGAAACCATCATGCTGACCGGCGCGGAAATGCAGCTTGGACGCGGCGAAACCATCGCTGACACCGCGCGGGTGCTGTCGCGCTACGTCGATGCCATCATGATCCGCATCCTCAATCATGAGGCACTGCAGGAATTGGCGGCTCACGCCACCGTGCCGGTGATCAATGGCCTGACGCGGCGCTCGCATCCGTGCCAGGTGATGGCCGACCTGATGACGTTCGAGGAACATCGGGGCCCGATCACGGGACGCACCGTGGCCTGGACCGGCGACGACAACAACGTGCTGGCGTCGTGGGCGCATGCCGCCGAGCGCTTCAAGTTCAAGCTCAACGTCGCGACGCCGCCGCAGCTCGCGCCGAACAAGCTTCTGAAGGATTGGATCAAGTCCTCGGGCGCGGACATCACGGTCGGCACCGATCCGGAAGCGGCGGTGCGCGGCGCCGATTGCGTCGTCACCGACACCTGGGTGTCGATGGGCGACAAGGACGGCGAGCATCGCCGCAACCTGCTGAAGCCGTATCAGGTCAACGCGCAGCTGATGTCGCGGGCGAAACCCGACGCGCTGTTCATGCATTGCCTTCCGGCGCATCGCGGCGACGAGGTCACCGACGAGGTGATCGACGGCCCGCAGTCGGTGGTGTTCGACGAGGCGGAAAACCGCCTGCATGCCCAGAAAGGTGTGCTGGCCTGGTGTTTTCACGCGGTGAAGTGAGGCGACGGGACCGCCCGCGATGTGACCACGCATCCCGGACTGTCGTCGTCTCCGCTTGGGCCGGGCGGCAAGGGACGGTCAGATGCCCCGGCGACCCGTTGCCGACGGTCCGTTTTCACGCCGGCGCGGGGGTACCAATCCGCCCGGATCGTCCCTAGATAGCGCCTCATGACCTCATCGCATTCGCCCGATCCCGCTGAAACCGAAGATTCCCGAACCCGCCTGCCGTCGTCCGTCCCGGTCGATGATGCCGTGCTGCCCTTCAGTGTTGACGCCCTCGATCTGCGCGGCCGCCTGACCAAGCTTGGCCCGGCGCTGGACGATCTGCTGGAGAAGCACGCCTATCCGGCGCCGGTCGGCAAGCTGCTGGGCGAGGCTGTGGTGCTGACGGTGCTGCTCGGCTCGTCGCTGAAGTTCGACGGCCGCTTCATCTTGCAAACCCAGACCGACGGCCCGGTGTCGCTGATGATCGTCGATTTCCAGGCCCCGGACCGGGTGCGCGCCTATGCCCGCTTCGACGAAGCGCGGCTCGCGGACGGACATGACTCGGCTGCGCTGCTCGGCCGCGGGCATCTGGCCATGACCATTGATCAGGGCGCCAACATGAGCCGCTATCAGGGGCTGGTGGCGCTGGAGGGCGGCAATCTCGAAGATGCCGCGCACGAATACTTTTTGCGCTCGGAGCAAATTCCCACCCGCGTGCGCATCGCGGTCGGCGAAGAGTGGCGCGGCGGCGACGGCGACAAGCCGACGCATCACTGGCGCGCCGGCGGGTTGCTGTTGCAGTTTCTTCCCAAGGCTCCGGAGCGTGCCCGGCAGGCCGATCTCGATCCGGGCGATGCGCCGGAAGGCAGCGCCGTGCATCAGGTGGCGGAGGACGACGCCTGGGTCGAAGGGCAGTCGCTGATCGGCACTGTGGAAGATATCGAACTCATCGATCCGGACCTGTCGGGTGAGCGGTTGCTCTACCGGCTGTTTCACGAGCGTGGCGTGCGGGTATTCCCCACGCAATCGGTGCGGGCGAAGTGTTCCTGCTCCCGCGAGGCCGTGGCCGGGATGTTGTCGCGCTTCGATCCGCAGGATCGCGCCGACATGGTCAAGGACGGCAAGGTGGTGGTCACCTGCGAGTTTTGCAGCTCCGTCTACGAATTCACGCCGCAAGAGGCGGGTGTGGAGTAATCCCCGGCCCTGGTCGCAAGCATGATCGTCATGGCCGGACTTGATCCGGCGATCCATCCTTCCTCGCAAAAGAGTCCCAAAGAGCAAAAGAGTCCCAAAGAGAATGGGTCACCGGTTCAAGCCCGACGGCGGTTGCCGGGGATGGGCCACCCGTTATTGCGAGCACCCGGATCAGTGCCATAGCGTGTCGAAGACGCGCGTGAGCGCGCTTATGCACTGTCCAAGCACAGGCCCGCGAAGCAATCTAGCTCTTGCTTCGCGGCCCCGGGATTGCTTCGAAGCTCACGCTCCACGCAATGACAGAGAGAGAACGAACGACCGGCTTTCAGTTCAGCGTGCGCTTGGCCTGCGGGCTATCGAGCGAGAAGGCCGGGATGTCGATCTCGAAGCGTTCGCCGCGATCGGTCTCCATCTGGTAGCGCCCGGTCATGAAGCCGGAGGACGTCGGCAGGGGGACGCCGCTGGTGTACTGGAAATGCTCGCCCGGACCGAGCGTCGGCTGTTCGCCCACGACGCCTTCGCCCCGAACTTCCTGCGTCCGTCCGGTGGCGTCGGTAATGATCCAGTGCCGCGTGCGCAGTTGCACCGTTTCCGAGCCGGCATTGGTGATGACGATCGTATAGGACCAGAAGTAGAGCGGTTCCTTCTCGGATGAGCGCTCCGGCATGTAGTTCGGTTCGACGGTGACTTCGATTTGGCGGGTAACGGCGCGATACATTGAGTTTTTCCAGGCTCTCGACAGCATACCCAAACCCCTCCGCGGAACCAAATCGCCGGGGGCCGATGACCGCGATTTCAACATAGTTGTCGGCCAGAGAGCGCGGATCGGCGCGTTCATGCTGTCACCGTGGACCGTCCACGGATTCCGACTTATGAAGGTTGTCGGTGTCTTGTGGCGTTTTCGCCGAACTGTTGCGGCGTGCGCAAACCCAGCTTTCAGGCTCACGGAACTGATGACGTCCGTTACCGACCAACCCGCCGGTGGCCTCACGGACAATGCCGTGAAGGATTCTGCGCCGCCTGCGCCGCCGGTGATGAAGGCGCCGAACTTGGCCGGCGGCCCCGTGCCGGGCCAACGCGAACTGCGGCTCGATTTGTTCCGCGGTCTGGCGCTGTGGCTGATCTTCGTCGATCACCTGCCGCCGAACCTGTTCACCTGGCTGACGATCCGCAACTACGGCTTCAGCGACGCCACCGAAATCTTTATCTTTATTTCCGGGTATACGGCGGCGTTCGTCTACGGCCGCGCCATGGCCGACCGTGGCTTCGTCGTCGCGAGCGCCCGCATTCTCAAGCGGGTCTGGCAGATCTACGTCGCGCACGTTTTCCTGTTCACGATCTTCCTGGCCGAGATTTCCTACGTCGCCACCAGCTTCGAGAACCCGCTCTACACCGAGGAAATGGGCATCCTCGATTTTCTCAAGCATCCCGATGTCACCATCGTGCAGGCGCTGCTGCTGAAGTTTCGTCCGGTCAACATGGACGTGCTGCCGCTCTATATCGTCCTAATGCTGTTCCTGCCCCTGATCTTGTGGCTGATGCAGCGCAAGCCGGATCTGACGTTGGCTCTTTCGGTGGTGATCTATGCCATTACCTGGGAATACGGCTTCAACCTGCCGGCCTATCCCAATGGCGTCTGGTTCTTTAATCCGTTCGCATGGCAGCTGCTGTTCGTGTTTGGGGCATGGTGCGCGCTGGGCGGCGCCAGGCGCATGGCACCCCTTTTGTCGTCGCGAATCCTGCTCGGTGTCTGCGTCGCCTATCTATTGGCGGCGTTCTTCGTGACCCTGACCTGGCATCTGCCGCGGCTCGGCCATTTCGTCCCCCGTGTCATCGAGCAGTGGATGTACCCGATCAACAAGACCGATCTCGACGTGCTGCGGTTCATGCATTTCCTGGCGCTGGCGGCGGTCGCGGTTCGTTTCCTGCCGAGCGACTGGCCGGGGCTGCGCTCGCGGTGGCTCAAGCCGGCGATCCTGTGCGGCCAGCACTCGTTGGAAATCTTCTGCCTCGGTGTTTTTCTGGCCTTCGCCGGCCATTTCGTGCTGGCCGAGGTCTCCGGCGGCGCGCTGATTCACTTCGTTGTCAGTCTCTCAGGAATTGTCATCATGTCGGCCGCTGCGGCGGTATTTTCGTGGTATAAGCACGTTGCAGCCAAGGGCGGAAAGGACGCAAAAAGCGCCGAGGCCAATGCCGACTTGGCGGGAGGGGGATCATGAAGGCCATTAGCGGCCTGGTCGCACTTGCCCTGCTGTGGAGCACGGTGCCGGCGATGGCCGAGAGCGCGCCGCCGCCCGGCTGCGAGGTTCCCGCCTATCTCCTGCACAGCGAAAGCGTTCTGAAGAAGGTCGCCTCCGCGGTGAACACGGAAGGCCGCCTCGACATCATGGTGATCGGCAGCCGATCGGCCACGGTGGTGACGCCCGACGGCACCGGCTTTCCGGGCCGCATGGAAGCAGCCCTGCGCGACAAGCTGCCGACCATCAAGGTGAACGTCAACTTGCAGTTGCAGATCAAGAAGGCCGCCTCCGACGTTGCTGGCGACCTCGCCCACATCCTTGAAGGCAAGCAGCCGACCCTGATCATCTGGCAGACCGGCACCGTTGATGCTATGCGTGCGGTCGATCCGGATGATTTCAGGACCGCCGTGGACGAAGGCGTGAGCGCCATGCAGGCGCATGGCGCGGATGTTGTTCTGATGAACCTGCAATACGGCCCGAGAATGGAAACCATGATCACCACGGCGCCCTACCTCGACGTCATGCGCGTGGTTGCCCAGCAACACGAGGTTCCGTTGTTCGATCGCTTCGCGATCATGCATAACTGGAATGATACGGGGCAGTTCGATCTGTTCAACAATTCCCGGGGCGTCGAGTTGGCCAAACGGGTGCATGACTGTCTTGGCCGCGCGCTCGCCAGTTTCGTGATCGATGCCGCGCGCATCAAGCCCGCAGAGTTAAGGATCCAGCAATAATGATTGTCCGTCGTCTGAGTTGGGCCGTTGCCCTGACGGCGCTTGCCGCGATGTCCTCCATGACACTCGTCTACGCTCAGACGTCGCAAGCGATCGTTGGTGCGACGACGGTCACCCACGGAACGAGTGCCTCGACCGAGTCCGCGGCGTCGCGCACGACATCAAGTGCTATCGCCAATGTGAAGCGTGCGGCTGCCAACGCAGCCGATATCTTCCGCCGGGTGCCATGCCTGTCGCCGAAAGGCGTCAGCAAGACGATGCGCTCGCTGCCGAACGTTGCGCGCAAACTGGCCGAGCATCAGCCGGTGACCATCATCGCCTTCGGGTCTTCGTCAACGGAAGGCTATGGCTCGACGGGACCGGAATTCACCTATCCCAACCGGCTCGCCGCGCAACTCAAGCGCAAATACCCGACCGCTGACATCACGGTGCTCAATCGCGGCAAGGGCGGCGAGGACGCTCCCGAGATGATGCAGCGGCTGAAGCAGGCTGTGATCGACGAGAAGCCGGATTTGGTGATCTGGCAGGTCGGCACCAACGCGATCCTGCGCAATCTCGACGCGACCGCGACCATCACGCTGGTCGAGGAAGGCATCTCCCGAATCCAGGCGGCCGGCGCCGACGTGGTGCTGGTCGATCCGCAATATGTCCCCGCAGTGAATCAGAAGGGTGAGAGCGCGAGCCGCATGGTGCAGCTTCTCAACAGGGTGGCGGGGCAGCGCCACATCGGCATCTTCCCGCGTTTCGCGGTGATGCGCGAATGGCACGAGAAGCAGGCGCTGGGATTCGATCGCTTCTCGATCGCCGACGGTTTGCATATGAATGATTGGGGTTACGCCTGCTTCGCGCAACTCCTCGGCGATGACATCATTCGTTCCGTGGGACAGCTTCAACTCGGCGTCAATGCGCCGTCGGACGTGCTGACCTATCGGCCGCTGTGAGGCCGGTGGGCTCCGTTTTCACTGTCCATCATCACCGTTGTCTCGAATGTCGCGAACAGGGCGCGTCGTGACTCCGGTATCGTCGACTCCGCGACCACGAGGCGTTGCGCCAATGTTTCGGCGTCGCGCGTCGGCGGGCCGGGCGGGCGAAGCGCGACTGCGGGTGTGATAGCAGAGGCGCGGCACCGAAAGAAGCGCCAGAGGGCCGC
>CAUJJN010000102.1 GCA_963204905.1 Pseudomonadota bacterium | reverse complement strand
TAGCGTAGCCTCCGTTGCAGTCGCGTTTGTTGGAGGCGAAGGAGCCCAAAGAAATATGGCCACCTGCATCCGATCCCGCCTATCGGACTTCAATAGCGACATTTACAGCCTGATTCGTCAATTGCAATCCGAAGCAATCGTAGCGCGAGTACGATCTTTTATGCCTCGGCTTGTACGGCTGCGCATCTATATCGTCGCCTCCAGCTCACAACGGAGACCTCAGAGTGAGATTTCCGTCAGCGCCGCTCTAAGAAGCGGTCTCAGATCCATCGTCCGCCGGCCGCGGGCTCAATCGTCATCGTCGGGGCAGTAACTGATTCGTGTGGCGTTTCACGTGCGTCACCCTCTTTGGGAGTCCGCACTGCATCTTACGCGACTGCTGCAAAAAGGTGGAAGGTTTCCATGCCGCCTGAGACTATCGCACTTTTCACAAAGCCCCACTTGCTCATTGCCGTGCTTTCTGCCGGCAGCATGTGCATGATGCCCGAGATTACGGCGGTCGTCCACGCGCCGGACTCCGCGCCGCCGCCTTTGGCAGATAGGGCTGGATCGTTTCCCATTCCACTTTTGAAAGCCAATAAATATCTCGCGGCCTTGTCATCCGAACACCTCCAGACGACAAGGAGTCAGAAGCTTGCATCACCAGCAAGTCCAAGCGAGTTCGACCCTAGAGCGGAATCCGATCACGTTGCATCGTATCCCGCTGCTTTGGAGTAGTTTCGGCATTCGGCGGAGGTGAACAGGTCAACTACCCGTCCGATTGCGCTCCAAAGGCCGTAGGCGGTGCGCTCGGCGGCTTTTGCGCAGATGGGCCGTGAGCTTCGAGAAAGCGTTCTCAATCGGATTGAAGTTGGGACTCTCTTCTCCCTCGGCGGCGTCTGCGCGACGCGCTCGGGCATGATGAAGGGTGGAGCAGCCGATTGCTTGGCGAGCACCTCGAGAAGGGGCCGAAATGGCTTGCTCAAGGTCCAGGTGATGGTCTTGTCGTCGGTCGCCTCGACGCTTCCGTCTAAGAGAAGATCCATTCCGCGTCCTGCGATGCCGAGGCCAGAACTGTTTCGCACATCGGCAACAAGTGGTCGGTGCTCATCGTCATGCTGCTTTCGGAGAAGCCTCGGCGCTTCAACGAACTGAAACGCGCGGTGACGGCCTTTCGCAAAGCACGCTGACTCTCCTGCTTCCACTACCAGGACGGTGGCTTGCTTCCGTCAAACGTCATGAAATGGCGGCGCGGCAACGAATGAAATTCAAGCGTCGTCTGTCATCCGCAGCAAATGGTTCGCGCGCGTCTCTATGATAGCGCGTATGGCTTTGAGGATGTCGTGGGCAATGCCCGCGTGCTCGAATTCCACCAGGAGCCTGTCGGCTTCACCTCTGATGCGTCCTGCCAGATCGGCCATATCCCTAACCAACAGGCGCTGCGCACCCTTGGTGTCCGGAACAAGTGTCAGCCAATGCTTTAGGTGGATCGTGTCTGGAACGGATCGCCCGCCGATGGCCATGGCGAGTTTCTTCGCCAGCCGCGGATAGGCTGCCGTGCAAACCACATCATACAGCGGCGCAAGGTCCGGGACCCTCTCGCGATAAAGCAGGGCGTAGTTTTTACCGTGGGCGTCCGCATTGCCGACAAGGTAGTGCAGGATGAGCATGCGGATAAAGCTCAACCGGTCGGCCGCCGGACGCGCGGTGGCGCGATCAATCAGGTTGATCGAGCTTTGGATTCCGGGGCCGCCTTCTTCTTCATATTTGAGTTCGGGCGGCACACTGAGCGCCTGGCAGAAATCTTCCTGATGCAGACGTGTGATGGACCCGTCCTTGTGCAGCAAGCGGTCGTAGCGTTCCACCAGCAGGAACGAGATCGCGCCGACACGGCGCATTTCTACTGCCGGTACGGCCAGTTTGAGGCGCGCCGCAAGGCGCAGGCAGAACAGTTCGTTCTCGACGGTGCCATCAAGTGCCTGAATGAAGGGTTTCAGGATATGGGTCGTCGGGCGTCCGCCCTTAGCGAGTCCGATATCCTCTCCAGCGACACATACGGCGAGTTTGTCCTGCGCTCCGGCAAGGGAAAGGCGAACGCCTTCCTCGCCCCCGAGCAAAGGGCGTTCGCGCAGCTTGCCGAGTATTTCTTCGAGCCGTTCCGGGCTCAGCGTCTCGATGCCGTCATCATCCGAAGAGGGCGGGGTCTGCCCTGCTGGATAGAGCGAGAGGGCTCCTGCGCATTCTCCGCCGATCACTTCAAGCAGGCCGAAGGCATTGCCGGCGGAAATGCCAAGCGCCCCCGCCAGACGCTGCCGGGAGCCTTCATCCGGCAAAAGGCCGGAGAAAAACGGGCGAACAACCCGGTCCGCATAGGGGGCGTCCTGCAACGGCATGGACAAGGAAATTGCGCGCGGCTCCGGTCCCGACAGGTAGTCACGATCATAGGAGTAGCTGAGAACGCCCCCCGCATCCTGGCTGAGGGCGCCAGCCTTCGCGTCATCAAACCAGACGTCCAGGAGATGTGTCACGGCGCACTCTCCCGCCGGCTGCGGATAGCGACCGTGAGCCCCAAAGACGCCACCACCTGCAGCGCGCGGCCGACCTGGCAGCTTTCCTTTCCGGCTTCGAGTTCGCGCACGAAGCGCACGCCCACCCCCGTCAGCCCGGCGAGCTGTTCCTGGGTCAATTTCTGCGACTTGCGTTCTTGCCGGATCAGAAGGCCAAGGCTTTTGGTGTCGATGATCGTTTGCATAAAAACGTCCCTATCGGGGTGATTATAGCAGCACCGAATGCGCGAAGCTACAAAAAGAACCGATCGGGACCATTGACGGTAGTAACGGCCGATAAACCAAAAAAAATCCCGCTCGGGACTAAACGGAGCCGGCCGAACTGCCCCAGCAACAGCCTCGAACGTCGGCGAAAAATCAAAGATCGCAACTGGTCCATTTCCATCTATCTGTTCACGTCCGACAAGCACACGAGATCCCCTCCCCCCGAAAACCGCTCGATCATCTAGTCCCCGTCTCCCCCATACAGGGGCTCTGTGGTCATTTCTACATTAATACACGCTAAGGGCATTTTGCAGGTGACGGGAAACACATGATTTCCGCTCACCGTGATCGCGGGGCAAACTGGCCACGCAATAGGGCCATTTTTTGCGCGACAAACCCTGTCGGAATGTTAGGCTGTGCGGCAACACCTGATTTGAGGTTTGTCGCACATGTTGATCGGTTACATGCGGGTATCGAGTAGTGACGAGCGCCAGTCGGTTGCCTTGCAGCGCGATGCCCTGCTCGCGGCCGGGGTCGATGAGCGCCATCTCCATCAGGATCGCGCTTCCGGAGCGCGTGATGACCGGCCGGGTCTGAAGGCATGCCTCGGCGAATTGCGCGAAGGCGATGTCCTGGTCGTCTGGAAGATAGATCGGTTAGGCCGGTCACTCTCCCACTTGATCCGCATCGTCGAGGATTTGAAGGAACGTGGTGTCGCCTTCCGATCTCTCACGGAGGCGATCGACACCACGAATTCGCACGGCGCGTTTCTGTTCAACCTGTTCGGCTCGCTTGCAGAATACGAGAGAGTGCTGATCACCGAGCGGGTCAATGCCGGCCTGGCGGCGGCTCGCCGACGTGGCCGTAAGGGCGGGAGACCTCCAACGATCGATGCGGAAAAGGTCGAGCAGGTTCTAGCTGCTTTGGAAGCTGGCGCCAGCAAGGCGTCCGTGTGCCGGACGTTCAAGGTGGCGCGCTCGACCTTGATCGACACGTTGAAGCGGACTGGATGGACAGGCCCCGGCAAGACCGGCACGCCCGAAACCGTAGTTTGACGAGTGACCGTGGCTGATGGCGTTTCTCGATGAGCAATCGCGTGCCGTTTTATTCGAACCACCCGAAGCTTATGAAGATGCGCAAGCGCGCTATGCACTGACTTCCGAGGATATTGTCTTCGTCAAGGAACATCGCCGGTCGCATAATCGGCTTGGCTTTGCGATCCAACTCGCACTGGTGCGTGATCTGGGCCGTCTGCTGCGAATAGGCGAAGTTCCACCTCAGGCGGTTGTCTCTGTTGTCGCCGACCAGCTGGGCATCGACCCTGCAGTGTTCGAGTTCTACGCCCAGCGCGACGAAACGCGCCGGGAACACGCGCGCGAGATCGTCTCTGCACTGGAGCTTCAGCCTGTCCGGACGAGTGACTATCGCGAGTTGATAACGGCGGCGGCACGCGAGGCGGCGGCCACTGAACAAGGTGCGCCGATCGCCAAGGCCGTGATCGAAGCCTTGAAGGAACGAAAGTTGCTCGTTCCTATGCCGGAGCTGCTGATCCGTCTGGCACTGGCCGGCCGGGCGGCGGCGCGTCGACAAGCCTATCGCGAATTGATCCGGGATCTGGAGCAGCCTTCGATCGAGGCGCTTGATCAGCTCCTCGCTGAGCGGGCCGGCGATCGGAGCCACCTTGGCTGGATTGCGGAAGCACCTGAAGGGGCGAAGCTGAAGAACCTCAAAGGCTTGATCGCCCGCCTCGAGGTATTGCGCTCAGCCGCCATTCCCGACGACCGTCGCAAGACGATCCATGCCAATCGCTACGGCATCATCGCCAGGGATGCACGCATTCTGCATGCCCGGGAGATACGACGCCTGACATCCGAACGTCGCTACGCCACGCTGGCCGCCTTCGTCATCGAGAGACAGGCGTCGATCACCGACCTGACGATCGACATGTTCTGCAAAATGATTGGGAGCAACCGCCGCAAGGCCGAGATCAGCCGCACGGAACGCCGGCTAAAAGAGGCCGAGGTTCTTGATGGGGTGGCGCTTGAGCATCTCAAGCTCGGCGAGGCGCTTCTGGCCGCTCGTGCGAGCAAAACCGATCTTGCATCGGCGATCGCAGCCTCCCTCGGCTGGGACGGATTGGTCGCCAGCATGGCGGCAGCCAGATCTGTCGTCCACCCTGATCGCAGTAACGAATTCGACGAGCTCATCAAGCGGCACAAATCGTTGCGCAAGCTGGGCAGACTGATGTTCCGCACGTTCTCGTTCCGGTCGTTTCGTGCTGATGATCCGATCCTTGTAGCAGTGGACCATCTGCGCGCGCTCTATGGCGGCCGGAAATTGCCGGCGCAGGTGCCGCTCGCCTTTCTGACCCGCAAATGGCGACGCTGCGTGCGCCCGAACAGTGCCGATATCGACCTGCGCGCCTGGGAAGTGGCGGTCCTCGTTCACCTGCGAGAGCGTCTGAGGGCCGGTGACATCTGGGTCGAAGGCAGCCGGGCATGGCGCAGTTTCGAGGATTATCTTCTGCCTCGGCCGATCTTCGAGCTGATGCGCGCCGAGGGGCGGCTCGGGCTCGCACTCCCCGACAGCTTTGCCGAATGGCGAGCAGAACGGACCGCCACGCTCGATGCGAAGCTGAAAGAGCTGGCAAAGGCGGCGGCTGCCAATGCTATTCCGGATGCAGCGATTTCCGACAAGGGCCTGTCGATCTCGCCGATCCGCGAGGAGGAGCGCGACAGCATCGTCGCGCTCAGCCGCCGACTATATGTTCTGGTGCCACGGATCAGGATCACCAGCCTGCTTGCCGAGGTGCAAAGCTGGACCAAATTCCTCGACAGCTTCACGCATTATCGTACCGGTGAGACGGCAAACGACGAGGCAGCGCTGATGGCAGCGATCCTTGCCGACGCCACCAATGCCGGAGCCGAACGTATGGCGGAAAGCTCACGCGGCGTCACGATCCACCAGATGATGCTGATGGTGGACAGGCATATGCGATCGGAAACCTACGCCACGGCGACCGCCGTGCTGGTCGATGCGCAGCAGGCCCATCCCTTTGCCGCGATCTGGGGTGACGGCCATATCTCCTCCTCGGACGGACAGTTCTTTCCGGCTGGCGGGCGTGGCGAAGCCAGCCTCGACTACAATGCAAAATACGGCAAGCGACCGGGGGCGTCGATCTATGGCTTCCTGTCCAACCGTTTTGCTTCCTTCTTCTCCCGCATGATCCAGGCATCCGAGGGCGAAGCCCCCTACGTTCTCGACGGCCTCCTTCACAACGAAAGCTCCGTCGAAATCTATGAGCACGCAACCGATACCGCTGGCGCCACCGAAACGACGTTCTCCATGTTCCACGCCTTTGGCTACAGGCTCATTCCCCGTATCCGCAATCTCGGCAATCGCAGGCTCTTTGTCATTGATCGCGATCCGGCTTACGAACCGCTCGACGCGCTGATCGCTGGAACCGTCAACATGGATGTCGTCGAGCACCACTGGGATGAGGTCTTGCGGCTGAAGGCTTCGATCGCTGCAGGTTTGGTGCCGCCTTCCGTCATCCTCAAGAAGCTGGCAGCGTCGCCGCGACAAAACCGGCTGAACCAGGCCCTGCGCGAAATGGGCCGGATAGAACGCTCGATCTTCATCTGCGACTGGCTGCTCGATACGAAACTGCGCCGCAGATCGCATGCGATCCTCAACAAGGGTGAAAGCCGTCATGCTCTCGCACGCGCCATCTTCCTCCACCAGCTCGGCGAATTGCGCAACCGCGTCGCCGAAACCATGGCTTACCGCGCGTCCGGTCTTAACCTCGTCGTCAACGCCATCATCCTGTGGAACACTGTCTATCTCAGCCGTGCTGTCGATTATATCAGCAGTCAGGGTATTATCATTCCGGACGAGCTGCTCTCCCAGGTCGCACCACTACCATGGGCGCATATCGCGCTCACCGGCGACTACCTCTGGAACGAAATTGACCGACCCCTCGAACGCTTCAGGCCAATCCGGGCTAACCGCTTCAATCCAAACAACTTCAAATTCCCTTAGCGTGTATTAATGTAGAAATGCCCACGGAGCCCC
>CAUJJN010000101.1 GCA_963204905.1 Pseudomonadota bacterium | reverse complement strand
CCGCGCCCACAAGCTGCTCGACTCCAAGGGCTCCGCCAAACTCGGCGGGATGCAACGCGACGGCTCGGTGGCGATCGAACGCTACATCTCCTATCGGCGCGGCAACGACACCGTCTATCTCGGCGTCTTCCTGCTCAAGGACGCGCCGCTCGACGATCATGAATTTCATGTGCTGGCGCCCGCGGCGTTGCTGACGGGCGGAAAGCCGGTCGCCGAGATTCGACCGAGCGCCACCGAGAAGCAGAAGCAGCCCGCCGATACCGGCCTCGCCTTCAAGGACCTCGACAAGGCGACCGCCGCCTTCGACGCGGCGCTGGCCAAAATCACTGCCTGACCGCTATCGTCGCCGCTCGCGCCGCGTCCATCAAACACTGTTCAGAGGAAACGTCATGTCCCAGTCCGCCAAGCGCATCGTTCTGGCTTCCCGTCCGGTGGGCGAGCCGACGCCGGCCAACTTCCGCCTTGAGGATTACGCCGTGCCGACGCCGGGCGAGGGCGAGTTGTTGCTGCGTACGATCTGGCTGTCGCTCGATCCCTACATGCGCGGCCGGATGGATGATGGCCCGTCCTATTCCGCGCCGGTGCCGATCGGCGGCGTGATGGAGGGCGGCACGGTCTGCGAGGTGGTCGCTTCCAACAATCCGGGCTTCGCCAAGGGCGATATCGTGCTGGCGCACACCGGCTGGCAGCAATCCGCGCTGTCGAACGGCAAGGGACTGCGCAAGATCGATCCAGCCATCGCGCCGATCTCGACGGCGGTGGGCATTCTCGGGATGCCGGGCATGACCGCCTATACCGGCCTGCTTGCCATCGGCAACCCGCAGCCGGGCGAGACCGTGGTGGTCGCGGCGGCGTCGGGCGCCGTGGGCTCGGCGGTCGGGCAGATCGCCAAGATCAAGGGCGCGCGGGCGGTCGGCATCGCCGGCGGCAAGGAGAAGTGCGATTACGTCAAGAGCGAACTCGGCTTCGACGAATGCATCGACCATCGCGATCCGGACCTGCGGGCGCGAGTGAAGGAAGCCTGCCCCAAGGGCATCGACGTCTACTTCGAGAATGTCGGCGGCAAGGTGTTCGACGCCGTGCTGCCGCGCTTCAACGATTTCGCGCGCATTCCGGTGTGCGGCCTGATCGCCGACTACAACACCATCTTCGGCAAGGATACGCCGACGCCGCCATGGGCCAACACCATCATGCGGCAGATTCTGGTCAAGCGGCTCAACTTCCGCGGCTTCATCGTCCGCGACTTCGCCGCGATGTTCCCGGATTTCATCCGCGACATGTCGCAGTGGCTGCGCGAGGGCAAGATCAAGCACAGGGAGTTCGTCACCGAAGGACTCGACAGCGCGCCGCAGGCGTTCATGGGCCTGCTCAAGGGCAAGAACTTCGGCAAGCAACTGGTCCGTGTCGGCCCCGACAAGGCCTAGAGCATGATCCCGAAAAGTGGAAGCCGGTTTTCGGAAAAGATCATGCTCACTCAAAAAGATAAACGACTGGTCTGATTCAACGCGGTTGAAACAGACTAGTCGGGCGGCCACGCGCCGGACGAGAGAAGGGAGACCCGCGATGTCGGTCCAGATGGTGCTGCTGCCGGTATTTGTGCTGGTCGGCCTGACCTTCGCGCTGCTGTTGATGATGGCCGGGGTGCGGACGCGAGCGCTGACTTCGGGCGAGGTCAAGATCAAGGATGTCGCGCTCGGCCGCAACTGGCCGGACCGCGCCACCCAGATCGGCAACTGCTTCAACAACCAGTTCCAGGTGCCGCTGCTGTTCTACGTGCTGGTCGCCATCGCGCTGCCGCTGCGCCGGACCGATCTGGTGTTCGTGCTGCTGTCATGGGTGTTCGTGGTCACCCGCTTCGCCCATGCCGGCATCTTCGTCACCGGCAACGACGTGCGGCAGCGCTCGCTGGCGTGGTTCGCCGGCGTGCTTGTGCTGATGGCGATGTGGCTGTACGTCGCGTTGCGCCTTTTGCTTGTAGTCTAGATTCTGTTTCAGCTGCGCTGAATCAGACTCGTCGTTTATCTTTTGTTTGAGCATGATCTTTTCCGAAAACCGGCTTCCATTTTTCGGGATCATGCTCTAGCGGCGCTTACCGAGGACTGTCATGACACCGGGCGCACGGCTGGCCGCAGCCATTGAAGTCATTTCCGCCATCGAGACGCAGCGGGTGCCGGCGGCCAAGGCGCTGAAGGAATGGGGCACGGCGCATCGCTTCGCCGGCTCCGGCGATCGCGCCGCGATCTCCGGGCTGGTGTTCGACGTGCTGCGCCGTCGCGCCTCCAGCGCCTGGATCATGGACGACGACACGCCGCGCGCGCGGGTGTTCGGCATGATGAAGCTGGAGCGCGGCGCGACCGCCGATACGCTGGCCGCGCTGTGTGACGGTTCGCGCTTCGCCCCCGAGACGCTGACGCCGGCCGAGCGCCATGCGTTGACGGTGCGCACGCTCAACGGCGCGCCGGCGCCGGTCGCGGGCGAGTATCCCGAATGGATGGACCCGCACCTTGCCGAAGTGTTCGGCGACGACCGCGTGCTCGAAGCCGCCGCCATGGCGCGCCGCGCGCCGCTCGACCTGCGCGTCAATACACTCAAGGCGAAACGCGAGAAGGCCGCCGCCTCGCTGGCCCATCTCGGCGCCAGGCCGACAAGATGGTCGCCGTGGGGCCTGCGGATCATGCTCGGCGCCGACGCCCGCAATCCCGGCATCCATGCCGAGGAGGATTTCCTCAAAGGCGGCGTCGAGGTGCAGGACGAGGGCTCGCAATTGGCCGCGCTGTTCTCGGCCGCGAAGCCGGGCGAGCAGGTGATCGATCTCTGCGCGGGGGCGGGGGGCAAGACGCTGGCGCTGGCGGCGATGATGCAGGGCAAGGGCCGGCTCATTGCGACGGATGCGGACAAGCGGCAGCTCGCGCCGATCCACGAGCGGCTGTCGCGGGCCGCCGTCCACAACGCCGAGGTGCGTGCGCCGAAGGGCGACGCCGACCCGCTGGCCGATATCCGCGCCTCCGCCGATCTGGTGCTGATCGACGCGCCCTGCACCGGCACCGGGACGTGGCGGCGCAATCCGGACGCCAAATGGCGCATCCGCCCCGGCGCGCTGGAGGTCCGGCTCAAGGCGCAGGCCGAAGTGCTGGATCGCGCCGCGCCGCTGGTGAAGCGGGGCGGCCGCATCGTCTACATCACCTGCTCGGTGCTGCCGGCCGAGAACAATGCGCAAATCCGTGGCTTTCTGACCCGCCAGCCGGGGTTTTCGGTGACGCCGCCGGAACAGGTCGCGGCCCCGTTGTGGGACAAGGCCGAGGATTTCCTCACAGCGACCCTGCAAAGCCCGGAGGGGCTTCTGATGACGCCGCGCCGCACCGGCACCGACGGATTTTTCGTCGCGGTGCTCACCCGGGCGGCGAGCTGAAAATCCCGCCGATAACCGCCCCTACGGCATTGCGAGCGCGCCGCCGGTCGCGTATTTCCTGCCCATGACAGCACATAGCCCGACGAGCCCGGCGGCCACGGACATCGCGGCCGGGCATGAAAAAATTCTCATCATCGATTTCGGATCGCAGGTGACGCAACTGATCGCGCGACGGGTGCGCGAGGAGGGCGTCTACTCGGAAATCGTGCCGTTCCAGAAAGCCGAAGCCGCTTTCCGGGAAATGAAGCCCAAGGGCGTGATCCTGTCCGGCGGCCCCGCCTCGGTGCTCGACAAGGATGCGCCCTCAGCGCCGCTGTCGGTGCTCACCGCCGGCGTGCCGGTTCTCGGCATCTGCTACGGCGAGCAGACCATGGCGCAGCAGCTCGGCGGGACCGTCGAAGCCGGCCATCATCGCGAATTCGGCCGCGCCGCCATCGAGGTGATCGACGATTGCGCGCTGTTCGAGGGCGTCTGGCAGAAGGGCGGCAAGTACGACGTCTGGATGAGCCACGGTGATCGCGTCACCAAACTGCCGGACGGGTTTCGCGCGGTGGCGAAAGCGGCCGGCTCGCCGATCTCGGTGATCGCCGACGACAAGCGCAAATTCTACGCGATGCAGTTTCACCCGGAGGTGGTGCATACGCCGGACGGCGCAAAACTGTTGCGCAACTTCGTGCGCAAGGTGGTCGGCCTCAAGGGCGACTGGACCATGCGCGCCTTCCGCGAGGAAGCCATTGAAAAGATCCGCGCTCAGGTGGGGCAGGGCAAGGTGATCTGCGGCCTGTCCGGCGGCGTCGATTCCTCCGTCGCGGCGATCCTCATTCACGAGGCCATCGGTGATCAATTGACCTGCGTGTTCGTCGACCATGGCATGTTGCGCAAGGACGAGGCGAAGAGCGTCGTCGACCTGTTCCGGCATCACTACAACATCCCGCTGGTGCATGTGGATGCCTCGAAGCAGTTCCTCGGCGAACTCGACGGCGTCACCGATCCGGAAGTGAAGCGCAAGACCATCGGCCGGTTGTTCATCGACGTGTTCGAGGCGGAAGCCAAAAAGATTGGTGGGGCCGATTTTCTCGCGCAGGGCACGCTCTATCCCGACGTGATCGAAAGCGTGTCGTTCACCGGTGGACCGTCGGTGACGATCAAGTCGCATCACAACGTCGGCGGCCTGCCGGCCCGCATGAACATGAAGCTGGTCGAACCCTTGCGCGAACTGTTCAAGGACGAGGTCCGCGCGCTCGGCCGCGAACTGGGCCTGCCGGACGTCTTCGTCGGCCGTCATCCGTTCCCCGGGCCGGGGCTCGCGATCCGCTGTCCCGGCGAAATCACCCGCGAAAAACTTGATATCCTGCGGGACGCAGACGCGGTCTACATCGACCAGATCCGCACGGCGGGACTTTACGACACCATCTGGCAGGCGTTTGCAGTTTTGTTGCCAGTCAAAACGGTGGGCGTGATGGGCGATGGCCGCACGTATGAGTATGTCGTCGGCCTGCGCGCGGTGACCTCGACCGACGGCATGACGGCGGACTTCTATCCCTTCGACATGAAATTCCTCGGCGAAACCGCG
>CAUJJN010000100.1 GCA_963204905.1 Pseudomonadota bacterium | reverse complement strand
TCGCCGGATGCGACGTTGAGCGAGACATCGTTCACCGCCAGCACCGGCGTTCTGCCGCCCTCATTGAAATGCTTGCGGACCTGTTCGAACGAGATCAAGGGCGACGTGACGCTCATGCCGATCTGCAGTATCACGGTGGCGACATCGAACCAAGCAATCGCCGTGCGTGAGTATCGCGACCTGACGCTGGATTTTGATGCGGAACCGGATTTAATGGATCGTGTGACCGCGAAGGACTTTCCGTGCAGAAGGCAAACGCCACAGCAACCGCGATCGAACTCGATGAGGCCAGCGTGGCATTCCAGCTTGCCGGCGCGCGGATCTACACGGCGGTCGAGCGCGCCAGCCTCGCGGTGCGCGACGGCGAGTTCATCGCCATCGTCGGCCCGACCGGCTGCGGCAAGTCAACCTTGCTCAACCTCACGGCCGGGCTGTTGGCGCCCGCCTCGGGCGCCGTGCGGATTTTCGGCGCGCCGCTGACGTCGCTCAATCGCCAGGCTGGCTATCTGTTCCAGGCTGATACCTTGTTTCCCTGGAAGACCGCGCTGGAGAATGTCGCGATCGGGCTGGAGATCGCCGGCGCGCCGCATGCGGAAGCACGCAAGCGTGCGGAAGGCTGGCTCAATGCGGTGGGGCTTGGTGCGTTCGGCAATCGCTATCCGCATATGCTGTCGGGCGGCCAGCGCAAGCGTGTCGGCCTCGCGCAGGTGCTGATCCGCGACCCGAAGATATTGCTCATGGACGAGCCTTTTGGTCCACTCGATGCACAGACCCGGCAGATTATGGGCAATTTGCTGCTCGATCTCTGGACGGCGGATCGCAAGGCGGTGCTGTTCGTTACGCATGATCTCGAGGAAGCGATCGCGCTGGCGGATCGTGTCGTCATCATGTCGGCGGGGCCGCATTCGCGCATCATCGGCGATTGGCAGGTCTCGCTGCCGCGTCCGCGTGACATTTTCGAGACTCGTCTGGACAAGGAGTTTCATGCGCTCCATCGCGAAATCTGGAGCGTGCTGAAAGCCGAGGTTGCGAAAGGTTATCTGCAATCCTCCGCGCCGCCCGGCGCGGCATAGCTGGCCGACCTCATTCCGGAACCATGATTCGACTGCGCAGCATCAGGCGCGTGCGGCCGAGTTTGCGTAGCAGCGTGCGCTCGGCGTCGCGTCGTCCCGCCGGATAACCACCTAGCGCCTCGAAATGCCGCCGGGCGATGACGAGGCCCTGATCCGGCGACGGCCCCGACAGCCGCCGCAACGCCTGGGCTGCGATCGCTCTCAGCCCCTGATCGGCATAGGGCGAGCGGGCGTAACGCAGGATCGCGGCGCGTGGGGTTGGCGAACTGGTCATCCGGTCGATGAATTGTGCGGTTTCGTCGATCCAGCTCAGGTCCGGCACGGTGCCCGGATGCAGGAACATCAGCCACGGTGCGCGCGCCTCTTTCGCCCCGGCCGAGAGAGCCTCGGCGCGCGAACCCTTGCAGGGCAGATAGACGCAACCTGCGACGTCCGCGACCCGGGCGATGGTGTCGGTCTCGCCGCGATCCACCAGCACGACGTCCTGGATCAGGCCGGCGGTCACGCCCGACACCAGAGCGGCGAGGGTCGCTACCACCGGAGGCTCCTTGCCTTCGGTCGGGATGATGACGCTGAGCATCGGCATCTATACCCACTCCCGGGAACATCCCTGGTGGCGCTTCTAACACCTTTCGACCTTGCAGAGAGCAAACGGGTGGATTCCGAGGCTTAAAAGTTATCCACAGGCTGCCGTTCGCAAATGTTCTTGATGTGTTCTTGTGCCGTGGTAGCATTCGCGACATGAGCAAAGCTTCCAGCGCCCTCAGGCACCCGCCGGTCTCCCCAGCCTCGGTTCCTCCAGTCCTGGCCCCCACCGGACCGGCGGGTGCGTCTCCTTCGTTTTCGGAGATCGCGATTGCGATTGATCGGGAGCGGCGGCGCGGTCGCGGGGCGCAGTCGAATGCAAGCGGACGCTTCGAGGCGGAGGCGCGCGTCACTTTTGACGACGGCTGGCAGAGCCTCGATGACTTGCCGCCGTTCAAGACGACGGTGGCGCTGGACACCTCGCGCAAGGTCATCACCCGCAACGAGTCCCCCGATATCGGCTTCGACCGTTCGATCAATCCCTATCGCGGCTGCGAGCACGGTTGCGTTTACTGTTTCGCGCGGCCGACCCACGCCTATCTCGGGATGTCGCCGGGGCTGGATTTCGAATCGAAGCTGTTCGCCAAGCCGGATGCGCCGGCGTTGCTGGAAAAGGAGCTGGCCGCTCCGGGCTATGAGCCGAAGATGATCGCCATTGGCACCAACACCGATCCTTATCAGCCGATCGAGCGTGAGCACAAAATCATGCGCGGCATTCTGGAAGTGCTTGAGCGGGCAGGGCACCCCGTCGGGATCGTCACCAAGTCGGCCTTGGTGATGCGCGATGTCGATATCCTGTCGCGGATGGCGCAGCGCAATCTGGTCAAGGTCGCGCTGTCAGTCACCTCGCTTGATCCGAAGCTGGCGCGCACCATGGAGCCACGCGCATCGACACCGTCGAAGCGAATCGAGGCGCTGCGGCAACTGTCCGCCGCCGGCATTCCGACCACGGTGATGGTGGCGCCGGTGATCCCGGCGCTCAACGATTCGGAGATCGAGCGTATCCTCGATTCAGCCGCTCATGCCGGCGTCAGGGAAGCGAGCTACGTGCTGTTACGGCTGCCGCTGGAAGTCCGCGATCTGTTCCGCGAATGGCTGATGGCGCATTACCCGGATCGCTATCGTCATGTCTTCACGCTGATCCGCGAGATGCGCGGCGGCCGCGATTACGACTCGCAATGGGGTACGCGTATGAAGGGCACCGGGCCGATGGCCTGGATGATCGGCCGCCGTTTCGAGATGGCTTGCGAACGGCTCGGTCTCAATAAACGGCGCTCGAAGTTGACGACCGATCATTTCGCACGGCCGCCGCGCAACGGCGAGCAGTTGAGCCTGTTCTGATATTCGCCACCAGAAATCGCCGCGACGTTTATCGATCAATGCGTGACCTTGGTGGTGAGGTTCAACCCGACTGCTCCGACGACGATCAGGACGATGAACAGCACCTGTATGGTGCTAAGCGGTTGGCGGAGAAATAGTGCGCCGATTAGTGAGATCAGCACAACGCCGGCACCAGACCAAATGGCGTAGGTGACGCCGACCGGAATGCGGGTCAGCACTTGCGATAGTGCCCAGAAACAGCCGGCAAAAATGACCAGGGACAGCAGGCCGTAGACTGGTTTGCCAAAGCCTTCGGATTTGGTCAGCAGCGTGGTCGCGGTTACTTCGGCGACGATGCTGGCTGCGAGGAGGCCCCAGGCGTTCATGATCGGTCCTTTCGGTTGGGCGGATGCTATTCGGCGACTCTCGCGCGGTCCTGCGACAATCCCGTGCGCAGTTCAAGTTCCGTGGGATAGCGGGTACATTGGCTGGTTCCCGGTTGCGCCGGGCATGACGCTTGCTCACCATCGGCCCATGATTCGAGCCAAATCCGTCAGCATCAACCCGAAGAAGAAAGCTGTTGCGGCGCCGCCGACATTTGCGCGCGAGCAGGCGTTGATCAGGCGCGGCATCTGGCCGGCGGCCGGATGCGACGAAGCCGGGCGAGGCCCACTGGCCGGACCGGTGGTGGCCGCCGCCGTGGTGCTCGATCCGGAACGGATTCCGGAAGGGCTGGACGATTCCAAGCGGTTGACAGCCGCCCGACGCGAAGAGCTGTTCGAGGAAATTTGCGCGACAGCATCCTGCGCGGTGGCGTTCGCGTCACCGGCGCGGATCGACCGCGACAACATCCTGCGTGCTTCACTGTGGGCGCTGGCACGCGCGGTGCATGCGTTGCCGGAGATGCCGCGGCATGTCTTCGTTGATGGCCGCGACCGCATCGAGGCGTCATGTGACTGCGAGGCGGTGATCGGAGGCGATGGACTGGTGCTGTCGATTGCCGCGGCCTCGATCGTCGCCAAGGTTTCGCGGGATCGTCTGATGACCCGGCTGGCTCGGGATTGTCCGGGCTATGGTTTCGAAATGCACAAAGGCTACGGCGTGCCGGCGCATCTGGATGCGCTGCGGCGGCTTGGACCAAGCGTTCATCACCGGCGGTTTTTCGCACCTGTGATGGCGGCCGCCGAATTGCGGAGAACGATCGTCACCGATGGCGATTTGCAGGTCGAGCAAACGGTCGTGACGATCGACGCGGCCGCAGGCTGAGGTGGTTGCTCCATTTGCCGAGGCGCATTATCACTGATCGCTCTCTCGTCGGGCCTGCGGCACTCGAACGCTGCCACCACGCCGATGATGTCAAGCGCGAATGTGGCCGGGGTTCATGCGGTTTTCGTCCCTCATTGTCGAACTGATCCGCGCCCGACCACGCCTGGTGATGTGGCTCGTCGTACTGGCGCAAGCTGCGCTCTGGCTGTTGGTGCCGCTCCTGATTTATCGCAGTCCACCCGGCGATCTTGCGCGCCTGCTCGCGTTCGGGCGTGAGTATCAGGTCGGGACCGACCTTGGGCCGCCGTTGGCATTCTGGCTGGCCGATGTGGCGTTCAGGCTCGCCGGCAATCACATGTTCGGCGTCTATATTCTGTCGCAACTCTGTTTCGTGGTGACCTTTGCGGCGGTTTTTGCGCTGGCGCGCGCCACCGTCGGCGGACCTCATGCCGCGTTGGCGGTGCTGCTGACAGGCACCGCAACGGCATTCGGGGTCGCCAATGTCGAGTTTAGCCCGGCCGTTTTGGCCTGTCCGCTCTGGGCGCTCATTCTGTATCATGCTTGGCGGATCATGGGGCAGGGCCACCATCAATCGTGGTTCGCGCTCTCGATCGAAGCCGGGCTGCTGTTGTTGACGACAACCGCCGCCGGATGGCTTCTGATGTTGGTGATCGGTTTCGCGCTGGCGACGGTGCGAGGGCGTCGTGCCCTTAATTCGCTGGACCCCTGGTTCGGGGCGTTGGTCGTTGCGGTGCTCGCGCTTCCCTATGCGGTCTGGCTGGTCCGCGCCGGGACGCTGAGTTGGCCGGCGTTGCCCGATGTGTCCGATCCGCAAGGGCTGGCGCGCGGCTGGGGCTGGATGATCGGCAGCCTGGTGTTGGCCTTGCTGGGCATGGCGTTTCTCATCGCGCTCAATTCGCGGTTCGTGCATCGCAAGGTAATGCGCGGGCGCGATAGCGCCCCGGGCATACGACGGCTGCCAGTCGACCCGTTGGCGCGGCGTTTCATCTATTTCTTCGCGCTGATGCCGGCTCTCGTCGGCAGCTTGATAGCGGCATTGTTCAGGTTCGATGCAATTGCCGGCGGTTCCGGGATTGCGCTTGTGATGTCGGGGCTGGCGGTCGTGGTGGCGAGCGGCGACTTGATCTATCTGCGTCGTCAGCAGGTCTTGCGCGCGGTCTGGGCGGCGGCGATCGCGGCCCCGGCATTGACTTTGCTGGTCATGACGGTGGTCCAGCCGTGGCTCGGCGGAACACAGATGCAGACCTCGCTGCCGGGCCGTGCGATCGCGCAGTTTTTCGGCGACAGTTTCCAACGCCGCATCAATCGCCCGCTGCCGGCGGTGGTCGGCGATCCGCAATTGGCCGCCATGATCGGATTGGGCCCATCGCGCCCGCACCTGTTGCTGGCCACCGCGCCCGAGCGGGGGCCCTGGCTGACGCCGGAGAAATTCAACGACGTGGGCGGGGTCGTGGTGTGGCGGACGTCGGACACCGCCGGGACACCGCCACCGGATATTGCCGGCCAATTTCCAGGACTGGTCCCAGAAGTGCCGCAGAGTTTCGATTGGCTTGTGAACGGCCGCGCCGCTCCGCTGCGGGTCGGTTGGGCTATCGTTCGGCCGAAGACACCGTAGTCGAAGACGCCGTAGTCATGGTGCAGGGGCGCTCGCGGCGGTGTTCAGGGCTTTCGAAATCGCGCGCAGGTCCTGCCACGCCAGCCGTTTGTAGATCGGCTGCCGCAACAGGTAGGCGGGATGGAACGTCGCCATCGCGCGAATGGTGCGCGTGCCGGTGTCGTAATTGTGCCAGCGGCCGCGCGTGCGCATGATGCCGTCTTTCAGTTCGAGCACCGCCTGCGACGACGGCTTGCCGAGGCACACCAGCACGTCCGGATCGACCAGTTCGATCTGCCGCTTGATGAAGGGCAGGCAGATTTGCGTTTCCTGCGGCGAGGGATCGCGGTTGCCCGGTGGTCGCCACGGAATGACGTTGGCGATGTAGGCGGTGGTACGGTCCAGTCCGATCGCCGCCATCATGCGGTCGAGCAATTTGCCGGAACGGCCGATGAACGGAACACCTTCAAGGTCCTCGTCACGACCTGGAGCTTCGCCGACGAACATGATCCGAGCCTGTGGATTGCCGTCGGCGAACACGAGCCGCGTTGCCGTCTGCTTCAGGGCACAACCGTCGAAAGTTTCCAACAGCATCCGCAACGCTTCCAGTGTCGGAGCGGTCCGCGCCGCGCCCCGCGCCGACGCGATAGCCACGTCCGGGGCCGGAGGCGCCGCCGCCGGCGTGCTTGCCACCCCGGCGGAGGCGGGGGCAGGGCGGGTCTCCGGTGATGATGGAACGTCAGCCGGAGGCGGTACGACCTCCGGATCGAGCAACCGGTTCGGTGGTTCGTCCAGCAAGGCGCAATCCACCCCGGCTTCGAGGTAAAACGCCAGCAGTTCGCTTACGGTTGGCTGCGGCTGAGCGGATGGTGGCGGGGCAGTGTTCATGAGGGGATAATAGGACACTGCCGGTTTGGGGTGAAATATTCTTCCTGCATTTCCGTGGTTGTTCTTCGGGAAAAAATCGGAAACAAGGGGGCTTAGAAGCATTCTCGTTTGTTTTGGGGTGAGAACATGAGCACCGAAGAACTGCCGCCACGCGAGTCCATGGAATTCGATGTCGTGATCGTCGGCGCCGGTCCGTCCGGTCTCTCGGCGGCGATCCGCCTCAAGCAG
>CAUJJN010000099.1 GCA_963204905.1 Pseudomonadota bacterium | reverse complement strand
CGATCGTCGGCGCGCCGAAGGCAAGCTGAAGAATCTCGAAGTCCGGCTGCAGTCTGCGCCGCTCCAGGGGCATCTCGGCATCGGACATACACGCTGGGCGACCCACGGCAAGCCGACCGAGAACAACGCGCACCCGCATACCGCGCGCCGTGTTGCCGTGGTGCATAACGGTATCATCGAGAACTTTCGCGAATTGCGGCAACAACTCGAGAAGGCCGGTGCGATCTTCAGCAGCGACACCGATACCGAAGTCGTCGCACATCTGGTTGACGGCTATCTGAGCAAGGGGCTGTCACCGGCGGAGGCGGTCAAGGCGACACTTCCCCAACTGCGTGGTGCTTTCGCATTGGCCTTCATTTTTGACGGCAACGACAATCTCTTGATCGGCGCGCGCAAGGGATCTCCGCTGGCGGTGGGTTATGGCGACGGCGAGATGTATCTCGGCTCTGATGCCATTGCGCTGGCCCCGTTGACCGACACCATCAGCTATCTTGAGGATGGCGATTGGGTCGTACTCGATCGATCCGGCTGCGAAATTCACGATGAGCACGGCGTCGTGGTCAAGCGTGACGTCATAAAGTCCGGCGCGTCCTCCTTTCTCGTGGACAAAGCCAATTACCGCCACTTCATGGCGAAGGAAATTCACGAGCAGCCGGAAGTGGTCAGCCATACGCTGGCACGGATGGTCGACATGGCGAGCGAACGCGTTGCGCTGCCTGTGCCGTTGCCGTTCGATTTTCGTGATGTCCAGCGGGTTGTGATCACTGCTTGCGGCACAGCGAGTTACGCCGGGTTCGTCGCCCGATACTGGCTTGAAAGTTTCGCCCGGCTGCCGGTCGAACTGGATGTCGCGTCAGAGTTTCGTTACCGCGAAGCTCCGTTACGCAAGGGCGATCTGGCGATTTTCATTTCGCAGTCGGGCGAGACCGCCGACACTCTCGCGGCTCTGCGTTACGCGAAGGCGCAGGGTGCTCATACGCTCTCGGTCGTCAACGTGACCACCTCGACCATCGCGCGCGAAAGCGAGGTGGTGCTGCAAACGCTTGCCGGGCCGGAGATTGGCGTGGCGTCCACGAAGGCGTTTACCTGCCAGTTGATGGTGCTGGCCTCGCTGGCAATCGCCGCCGGGAGTGCGCGGGGCGAGTTGACCGTCGAGGATGAAATCAAGCTGGTACGCAGTCTCGTCGAAGTGCCGCGACTGATGGCGGCAGCCCTTGCCAGCGAGCCGCAGATCGAGCGATTGGCGCGTGACATCGCGAAGTCGCGCGACGTGCTTTATCTTGGGCGCGGCACCAGCTATCCGCTGGCGCTCGAGGGCGCGTTGAAGCTGAAGGAAATCTCCTACATTCATGCTGAGGGCTACGCCGCGGGCGAACTCAAGCATGGTCCGATCGCGCTGATCGACGAGAACATGCCGGTAGTGGTGATCGCGCCATTCGATCGCGTCTTCGAGAAGACGGTCTCGAACATGCAAGAGGTTGCCGCGCGCGGCGGTCGAATTATCTTGATGACGGATGCCAAGGGCGCTGAGGAGGCCACCGTCGATTCCCTCGTCACCATCATCATGCCGGATATGGCAGCGAGCTTCACGCCGCTGGTTTATGCAGTCCCGGTGCAATTGCTGGCCTACCATACTGCCGTGGTGATGGGCACCGATGTAGATCAACCGAGAAATCTGGCCAAATCGGTTACCGTCGAGTAGACGGAACACCAGTCTGGGGGCACCGCCTGCGCGAAATGGTGCCATCGCAACGTTACGCATGTCTGCTACAATGCGCGGCATACGATTTGCTTGGTATGATTTGTCCGGCAAGAAAGCCGCTTGTTGATTGACTTGGGATCGATGACGAAAAGACCTGTATCGACGCCGATGCCACCTGCCGCGCCGGTTCCGCCGGAAGCGCCGCGCGGCTTTATGGCGCGCATCCGCAACTATTTTCTGACCGGCCTGATTGTCGCTGGGCCGGTCGCGATCACACTGTATCTGACCTGGTGGTTCGTCACCTGGGTCGACGGGCTGGTGCGCCCGTTCGTGCCGATGGACTACCGGCCCGAGACCTATTTGCCGTTCGGCCTTCCCGGATCGGGGCTGGTGGTGGCGTTTGTCGCGCTGACGCTGCTAGGGTTCCTTACCGCCAACCTGATCGGGCGCAAGCTGGTCGGTTTCGGCGAAGGCCTGCTCGGCCGGATGCCGGTGGTGCGGGCGATCTATCGTGGCCTGAAGCAGGTGTTCGAGACGCTATTCTCTGGCAATGGGTCCAGCTTCCGCAAGGTCGGCATGGTCGAGTTCCCTTCGCCGGGCATGTGGTCGATCGTCCTGATATCGCAATCACCGAGTGTCGAGGTGGCGGAGAAGCTGCCGGGCACTGAGGAGCATATCTCGGTGTTCCTGCCATGCGCGCCAAATCCGACCACGGGCTTTTTCTTTTACGTTCCGCGCAGCAAGGTGATCGAGATCGACATGAGCGCGGAAGATGCCGCGACGCTTATTATGTCGGCCGGTGTGGTGCAGCCCGGAAGCGACCCGCAGCGCAAGATCGCTGCGCTTGAGGAAACCGCTAATGCCGCGCGGGTCGCCGACGAAGCCGCGCTGAAGGCCGTGCCCGTCAAGGCAGATTGATCACCCCGCGCCGATCAACGGGATCGCCTCGTCACGCTCGTAGAGATAGAGCAGACAGCGCAACGCCTCGCCGGAGGGGCCGTCCAGTTTCGGGTTGTCCCGCATGATCCTCAAAGCCTCGTCGCGTGCCTGCGCGATCAATTGCGTGTGCACCTCGGGCCGGGCGATGCGATAGCCGGGCAGGCCGCTCTGCCGCGTTCCAAGCACTTCGCCTTCGCCCCGCAACCGCAAGTCCTCTTCTGCGATGCGAAAGCCGTCGGTGGTCTCGCGGATCACCCGCAATCGCGCCGCTGACATTTCGCCGAGCGGTTCGCGATAGAGCAACAGGCAAGTGGACGCCTCCGAGCCTCGTCCGATTCGCCCGCGCAACTGATGCAGCTGCGCCAGCCCGAAGCGTTCAGCATTTTCGATCACCATGATCGTCGCTGCCGGGACATCGACGCCGACCTCCACCACGGTGGTTGCGACAAGGACGTGAATCTCCGCTGCCGCGAATTGCGCCATGACGCGGTCTTTCTCGGCGCCTTTCATCTGGCCGTGCACCAGCCCGACCTGATCGCCGAACCGCTCTCGCAGGGTTTCGAACCGCGTGGTGGCGTCGGTGAGATGTTCGATGGTTTCGGATTCTTCGACCAGCGGACAGATCCAATAGACCAGCTTGCCGGCCTTCACTGCGCGGCCGACCGCGTCGACCACCTCGTTCAGGCGACTGCTCGGCAACGCGCGCGTGTCGATCGGTTGGCGGCCGGCGGGCTTTTCTCGCAGTTCGGAAATATCCATGTCGCCGAAATAGGTCAGCACCAGCGTGCGCGGGATGGGTGTCGCGCTCAGCACCAGCACGTCGACTGCGTCACCTTTGGAGGTGAGGGCGAGACGTTCGCGCACGCCGAAACGGTGTTGTTCGTCGACAATCGCCAGCGCCAGCGATTTGAAGATCACATCGTCCTGAATCAGCGCATGGGTGCCGACCAGCAGGTCGAGTTCGCCTGCAGCGATCTGTGCGAGAATGTCGCGACGATCCTTGCCTTTTTCACGGCCGGTGATGATGGCGACGCGCAAGCCGGCACGCGCGGCGAGCGGCGCGATAGTCTTGATGTGCTGACGTGCGAGGATTTCCGTCGGCGCCATCAGTGCGGCCTGCTTGCCAGCCTCGGCGACGGCGGCGGCCGCCAGCAACGCCACCACGGTTTTACCGGAACCGACGTCGCCCTGTAGCAGCCGCAGCATCCGCATCGGTTGTTGCAGATCGTGCGCGATTGCGGCTACCGCCTCGCGCTGCGAGGACGTCAGCGCATAGGGGAGTGCGTCGATCACCTTGCTGCGCAGATGACCGTCGCCGGCATGGCGCGCGCCGGCGGGCCGGCGCAACTGCGCACGCACCAAAGCCAGCGCCAATTGCCCCGCGAGCAATTCGTCGAACGCCAGTCTCGACCAGAACGGGCGGTCCGGCAGGATATCCGTCAGTTCGAGAGGCACGTGGACGCGCCGCAACGCTTCGGAGAGCGGCGGAAAACTGCAGCGGCGCAGCACTTCGGGGCTGATCCATTCGGGCAGCGTCGGAAGCTTTTGCAGGGCCAACGCGATCGCGCGGCGCAACGACCCGAGCGCGAGCCCTTCGGTGAGCGGATACACCGGCTCGATTCCGGAAAGTTTCGCGAGCCCTTGCTCGTCGACCACCCGGTCAGGATGCACCATCTGCAGGGTGCCGTCGAATATCTGCACCGTCCCGGAGACGTAGCGCTTCTCGCCGATCGGCAGCAACTTCTCGATATAGTCACGCTTGCCGCGAAAGTAGGTCAGCAGCACGTCACCGGTTTCGTCGCTGGCGTAGACCAGGTATGGCGTGCGGGAGCGACCGGGCAGCGATGGGCGATGCCGATCGATGGTGACCTCGAGCGTCGCCACAGTTCCCGGCACCGCGTCGCGGACTTTCGGCCGTGCCCGACGGTCGATCGCGTTGCTCGGCAGATGCAGCAGCAGGTCCACAACCCGGGGCGTCTCGCTGCGGCCAAGCAGATAGCGCAGCAGCTTGTCCTGTCGCGGGCCGACGCCGGACAGACTGGTAACGAGCGCAAATAGCGGGTTGAGAATCTCGGGGCGCGGCATCGGTATATTCTACGGCTTTCGGGCATCCACGTCTTGTCGCACAAGATTAAAGGCGTGGAATGTCGCGTCCGGGGTCATGATGATCAGGTGTGGCAGCGGTGACGAGGAAATTACTGACATGGCTGTCTGAGAGGATTATACCATCCGCGCCCGGCACGTCCGGGCTTTTGCTGTTACGCAAGGTTGACGCATGACTGGGACGACACGTTCGAGCCACGGGCTCGATGACCGCCGCAAGCGGTTGCTTTATCGCTGCTGGCATCGCGGCACGCGTGAGATGGACCTGATCCTCGGGCGATTTGCCGACGCGCACATTGCCCAACTCTCCGACGATGATCTCTCGGAGCTCGAAAGGGTGATCGAGGCTCACGATCCTGATCTCTATCCAGCGTTTGCCGGCGGGATGCCGCCATTGCCGGACTTTGCCGGCGCGATGTTCGAGCGCATCAAGGCGTTTCGGATTTCGGACCCCAATCCATGAAGAATGCGCTTCGCTCCCCCGCCGAACTGCTGGTCCCCGGCCGTGCGCTGACGCTGGCTAACGTCGCCGACGGCGCCGAGGGGCTTATCGTCTCCGATCTGGCACGCGCGGTCGCGGCGCGGCCAAAGCCGCCGGCGGTGAGCTTGGCGGTGGTCTGTCGCGACGGCCCGCGCATGTCGCAACTGGCGCGGGCGCTGGAGTTCTTCGCGCCCGACATCGATGTGATGCAATTCCCGGCTTGGGATTGCCAACCCTACGACCGGGTATCGCCGCACAATGGCATCGTGGCGCAGCGTGTCACCACGCTGGCGCGCCTGTCACGGCTGGCGGGCAGTGACAAGCCGTTGATCGTGCTCACCACGGTCAATGCCATTGTGCAGCGGGTGCCGGCGCGCGAGCAGATCGCGGCGCAGGCGCTGTCGGTTGCACCGGGCAACGTGGTGCCGATGGATTCCATCGTCGCATGGCTTGAGCATAACGGCTACAATCGCTCCTCGACAGTTCGCGAACCTGGTGAATACGCCGTTCGCGGCGGCATTCTCGATCTCTATCCTGCGGGGCTCGATCAGCCGGTGCGCCTTGATTTCTTCGGCGACGCGCTGGAATCGATCCGCTCCTTCGACGCCGAAACCCAGCGCACGCTACTGACGATGCGCGGTCTGGATCTGGTGCCGGTGTCCGAATTTCAACTGGTCACCGAAACCATCAAGCGCTTCCGTATGGGATATGTCGCGCAATTCGGCGCGCCGCGTCGCGATGACCTGCTTTACGAAGCGGTGAGCGAGGGCCGTCGTCATCCCGGGATGGAGCATTGGCTGCCGCTGTTTCAGGAGCGGATGGATACGCTGTTCGACTATCTCGGCGGTGCCCCTGTCGCGATCGAACCGCAGGGCGAGGATGCGGCGCGCGAGCGTTTCGCCCAGATCGCAGATTATTACGACGCCCGGCGCGAGGCGCTGGAGCACGACAGCGGCGGCGCGATCTATCAACCGTTGCCCCCGGATCGGCTCTATCTCACGGAAACCGAATGGCAGACGCGGCTTGAGGCGGCTGCCTTGGCAAGGCTGACGCCGTTCGCCGTCCCCGAGGGTGCGAGCGATACCATCGATGTCGGTGCAAGGCAGGGCCGGAACTTCGCGCCTGAGCGCGCCGACAGTTCAGTGAACGTATTCGCCAGCGTCGTGGCGCATGTGCAGGCGTTGCAGGCGGCGCGCAAGAAGGTGGTGGTGGCGCTGTGGAGCGAAGGCTCGCGCGAGCGCATGGCCAACATGCTGAAGGACCACAAGCTCCTCAACCTGACCAGCGTCAATGCCTGGCGCACCGTACAGGCGACGCCGCGCAACGAGACCATGTTGGCGGTGGTCGGCATGGAGTCCGGATTCGAGACCGACGCGGTCGCCGTCATCACCGAGCAGGACATCCTCGGCGATCGGTTGGTGCGGCCGCGTAAGGCCAGCCGCAAGCTCGACAACTTCATTTCTGAAGTCACCAGTCTGTCGACCGGCGATATCGTGGTCCATGTCGAGCACGGCATTGGCCGCTTCATCGGCTTGCAGACGCTGGACGTCGCCGGCGCGCCGCACGATTGCGTCGAGCTGCGTTACGCGAACGAAACGAAACTGTTCCTGCCGGTCGAGAACATCGACCTGCTGTCGCGCTACGGCTCCGATCAAACGAATGTCGAACTCGACAAGCTCGGCGGTAGCGGCTGGCAGGCGCGCAAGGCGAAGCTCAAGAACCGTATCCGCGAGATCGCCGGTGAACTGATCAAGATCGCGGCCGAGCGGCATCTGCACGAGGCGCCGAAGCTGGCTGTCGAGCCGGGCCTCTACGATGAATTCTGCGCCCGGTTCCCCTACGAGGAAACCGAGGATCAACTTACGGCCATCAATGCCGCGCTCCACGATCTCGACAGCGGCAAGCCGATGGATCGTCTGGTGTGCGGTGACGTCGGTTTCGGCAAGACCGAGGTGGCGTTGCGTGCGACCTTCGCCGTGGCAATGCAGGGAAAGCAGGTCGCGGTGGTGGTGCCGACCACGTTGCTTGCGCGCCAGCATGCGAAGAATTTCGCCGAGCGGTTTCGCGGCTTTCCAGTGAATGTGGCGCAAGCCTCGCGGCTGGTGTCATCGAAGGAGCTGAGCCAGACCAAGAAGGGCATCGCCGACGGGTCGGTCGATATCGTGGTCGGCACCCACGCGCTGCTCGGCAAGGCGATCAAGTTCAAGGACCTCGGGTTGCTCGTTGTGGACGAGGAGCAGCACTTCGGTGTGTCGCATAAGGAGCGGCTGAAGCAGCTCCGCGCCGAAATTCATGTGCTCACGCTCAGCGCGACCCCGATTCCGCGCACCTTGCAACTGGCGCTGACCGGCGTACGTGATCTCTCGATCATCGCGTCGCCCCCGGTGGACCGCCTCGCGGTCCGTACCTTCGTCGCGCCGCACGACCCGCTGATGATCCGCGAGGCGCTGCTGCGTGAGCGTTATCGCGGAGGGCAGGCGTTCTATGTCTGCCCGCGCATCGACGATCTCGCCGAGGTCAAGGATTTCCTCGACAAGCATGTGCCGGAGATGAAGGTGGCGGTCGCGCACGGCCAGATGCCGCCCGCAACCATCGAAGACATCATGTCGGCGTTCTATGACGGCAAGTACGACATCCTGCTGTCGACCACCATCGTGGAATCCGGCCTCGATATCCCGACTGCCAACACGTTGATCGTGCATCGGGCCGACATGTTCGGCCTCGCGCAGCTCTACCAGTTGCGTGGCCGCGTCGGCCGCTCGAAGCTGCGCGCCTATGCGTTGTTTACGCTGCCGGCGCAGCAGAAGATCACGGCGCAGGCGGAGCGCCGCCTCAAGGTGCTGCAATCGCTGGAGACACTGGGCGCGGGCTTCCAGCTCGCTTCTCACGATCTCGATATACGCGGCGCGGGCAATCTGCTCGGCGAGGAGCAGTCGGGCCACATCAAGGAAGTCGGCTTCGAATTGTATCAATCCATGCTGGAGGAGGCGATCCTCAACCTCAAGGCCGGCATCTCCGAACCGGTGGCGGATCGCTGGTCGCCGCAGATCACGGTCGGAATGCCGGTCCTCATTCCGGAAGACTACGTCTCTGATCTTGCGGTACGGCTGTCGCTATATCGCCGGCTGGCGGATTTCGAGACCGAGGACGAGATCGAGAATTTCGGCGCGGAGTTGCGCGATCGTTTCGGACCGTTGCCGGACGAAGTGCGCTATCTGTTCAAGATCGCGGCGATCAAGACCTATTGCCTGCGCGCCAATATCGAAAAGCTCGATGTCGGTCCGAAGGGAGCGGTCATCACGTTCCGCGACAACAGCTTCGCGCAGCCGGATCGGTTGGTGTTTTTCATCCGGCAACATGGCCAGGCGGCAAAGGTGCGCCCGGATATGAAGGTGGTGTTTCTTCAAACCTGGGAGACGCCGGAAGAACGCCTCGCCGGCGCAACCGAAATCGTTCGGCAACTGGCGAATCTCGCCGAAGGCCGCAAGGCTGCCTGATTGCAGGCGAGCGGTTACGACGCCGCGCGCTTCGGTGCAGCCGCGAGTCTTGCCAGAAGCGACGCGGCGGTGTCCGTCGTCGTCAGCGTTTCGATGCGAACAAGAGGATCGATGCGGGAGCCGCGGCGGGCGTCGTGCATGGTGTACTTCATGACGCTGGCGAGGCGCTTGGCAATGTTGCCGGCGCTGCGCGTGTCCGCGTCGATGAAGACGGCGGTCATTGAGCCGTCGTCATGCATTGTAGCGAAGTCCATCCGGCGCATCAGCCGGCTGAGAATGCGGGCCGCGTCGTATTGCTCGCGTGGATGGCTTTCAGCAAAGGAGAAGCGGACAGCGGAGAGACCCGCACCGCGCGTCTGCGCCTGCTCCACCGCAATTCTGAAGTCCCGGCCGAAAGCGGTCGGGGTCAATAGCCCGGTGCGCGGGTCGAGCAGGCCACCAGCCTCGATCGAACGCAGCATGCGATTAAGGCGTTGTTCGAGGGCGCGCTGCCGGATCAGCGGCAGCGCGTTGGCGACGATCTGCGCTGGCTCGCCGGCGACAATCTCCAGGTTGGGCAGGTCGTAATCGTGTTTCGCTGCGGAGGGCGCAACCACCGGCAGATTGCGGAAGCGGGAATCCTCGGCAAGAACCGTAAGGAATGCATCGAGTACCCGTTCGGTGAAGCCATCACCGATCACGATGCCGTCGACGTCGCGGGTGTTGAGGTGCTTGGCGGCGGCCTCGATGCTGAGTGCACCGACCACGCCCATTTTGACGCCAAGGGCCACGGATAGCGCCGGATAACAGGCGCCGCGACCGATCAAGAGAACGGTGGCGTCCTGCAACGGATCCGTGTCGGGGGGCGGATGCGAGGACGATTGATCGATTTGCCGTCGCAATAGCGTGGCGTGGAGCGCACGCACGCGTAACGCGGCGCGCAGTCTCGCGGCCAAACGATCAATGCCACCCTCCGCTGCGGAGAACGGAATGGCAAAGGCCGATGACGGGGCGACAGCTTCCACCACAATCAAGGGAACATAAGGTTGTGCCGCCGCAACGCATTTCGCGAAGCTGTCGAATGCTGCGTTGTCTTCCGCTGGCGCTGCTACAATGACGGCGGCCGGAGCCTTCCGTTGAAAAGTTGTCAGCGCGTCAGCCCAGCAGATTTCGTCGACCGGATCCAGTCCTGCCGCGCGAACTCCCGCGATCAACGGTAGGCCGGGGGCGCGGACAACGGCGAGAATTGATCCATGGTTCGACATTGGATGACGCAACGATCTTTCGAGAACGTGGCATCCTAGCCGATCGCGCTTAATGGCGTATCAACGGATCGCGAGGGTTTTGAATGAATGCGGCGAGTCGCCTGCTCAGTCGGCGTTCACGCGGTCGCGAAAAGCCTCGACCATCAGCGGGTTGAGACCCAATTCGGCGAGTGCCCCCCGGGCGCGGGAGTTGTCGTTGGCGCGACCGGCGAGTCGATGACCGCTCAGCCGATCCGGAAGGGCTGTCAGCATCGCGCCGTCGCCGAGCCGTCTGGCCCATGCCTGCAGTTCATCGGCCTGGAACCGATAGCCGCCGACCGCCATGATCCCCGGCGGCGGTGCGGTGATGCAGATCGCGCCGCTGCTGCGGTCGAGTCGTGCTGCGTAGCCGGTGTCGACGTAGGTGAGGGGCGGGGCGTCTCGACAAAATTCATCGCGCGCTGCTGCCGTATAGGCCGCGAGCGGCACCATCGAGCCGCGCAAGGCGAGGGTTCCGGCGTCGGTCAAGAGTGTCTCGCCGGCGACCGGCGATTGCTCGTCGTCACGCGGCGCGCCGTAGGGGCCGGGCATGATGTCGGCAGCCGCGCCCTCACGACCGCGCCGCGCACCGAACAGGCCGGCTTCGCCGAACACGTAAACATCGGTCAGTCCGACCCGGCGGCTCGACCATGGCGGGCTCGATGTCACCTGCTCCGGCGTGCGCCACAGGCTGATAATATTACGAAGGGCCGATTCATCGAGCAGGTCTTCATCCTCTCCGAGACGCATCGCAAGTGCGGCGGGACAGACGAGAGTGTTGCAGTTCAGGTCGACCAGTTGTCGCGCGAGTACTTCGCCGTCGAATGGATGATGCAGCGCGAGCGCGCCACCGCTCATGAGCCAGCACACCAATGACGAGGCGATGCCGGCAAATGATCCCATGCATTGCGTGGCAAGCAGCGTTCCGCCTTGTGCCATCCCGCTCTCGAGGAAAATCGCGAGGCCACCCGAAATCAGGTTCAGATGCGTTCGCGGAACGGCCAGCAGGCCGTTGGTCGTGACGTCGAACGAGATCAATGCCGCCTGCCGCGCGTCGAGAGCGATGGCGGGGAGAGTGGCATGCCCCTGCGTGATCAGGTCGTCGAGCGGCACCACGCCTTCCGGGAGATCCGGGCCAAAGCCGCAGACATGACGGACTGAGAAAGCCTCCACCGCAGCGTTCATGATCAGATCGGCATGGCTGACGCCGTCAATTCGCGAACATCCGACAATGGCGCGTGCGCCGACGCGGTTGAGCGCCACGGCAAGATCGGCGTGCCGCCAGAGCTGCGGCATCAGGGCCACCACGAGGCGCGCCCGATGCGCGGCGAGTACCGTCAGCGCATATTCGACCGTATTCGCAAGCTGCACCGCGACGATCGAATGAGGCGGCAGCCCGGCGTCCACGAAATGCGCGGCGAGCGCCGAGATGGCGCGGTCAGCCTGCGCGAACGTCAATCGCCGGGGCGGCTGGCCGGTGACGCGCATCCTGTCGGGGGGGTCGATTAGCGCCAACGCATCCGGTTGCCGCGCCAGAATGCGGCGAAACAGTCCATCAAGGGTCGGGGACGCTGCGTTCTGATGCACGGCTTACCTGTGCGGCGGCTGTGGCGATGGAGTCTGCCACCACGTTTCGGGGAGATATCCGGTCAACGCGATGGTTTCCGGTCTTTGTATCCGATTCCACCGCGCGATCCATTGCTCGCGGACATTGTACAGAGGAATTGCGTAGAAGCCCGATATCAACGCGCGGTCCAGCGCACGGACAGCGGAGACGAAGGCGGGTCGTTCGCGAGCTTCCAGCATGGCCGCTATCATGGCATCGATTGCGGGATTCTTTGCGCCCATGTAATTCCGGGTGCCCTGGTGGTCGGCAGCCTCGCTGCCCCAATAAAATGCCTGTTCGTTGCCGGGCGAAAGTGACTGATCCCAGCGGTTCGGGATCATGTCGAAGTCGTAGCCGATGCGGCGTTGATCGAATTGCACCCCATCCACGGCTCGCACCGAGGCGCGAATGCCGGCGCGTTTGAGGCTGGCGCTGTAGGCCAGTGCGATGCGCTCCTGATCGCGGGTCGTCACCAGAATCTCGAAGGTGAGGGGCTGTCCGCCCTGACGCCCATGCAGCACGGAATTCTTCAGTTCATAGCCGGCTTGCGACAGCAGCGTCAGCGCCCTGCGCAACATGGCCCGGTCACGTCCGGAGCTGTCGCTGACCGGAAGACGATAATGCCCGTCGAGCACGTCCGGGCGCACGCTGCTGGCGTAAGGTTTCAACAGAGCACGCTCGATACGATCGGCGGGGCGGCCGTAGGCCGACAATTCGGAGCCCGCGAAGAAACCGGCGGATCGTGCATAAAGATTGAAGAAGTAATTCCGGTTGATCCACTCGAAGTCATACAACAGCGACAGTGCCTCGCGCACGCGGATGTCGGCAAACACCGGGCGTCGCGTATTGAAGACCAGAAACTCGGATGGGTTCGGTACTCCGGGCTTGATGACGTCACGGACGATCTTGCCGGATTTCACCGCCGCCAGATCGTAGCCGCTGTGCCAGCGCAATGGCTCGTTCTCGACGCGGAAGTCATAGAGGCCGCGGGTGAAAGCTTCGAACTGGCTGTTGGCGTCGCGGTAGAAGTCCAGTCTGATTTCGTCGAAATTCCACAGCCCCTTGTTGATGGGCAGATCGCGCCCCCAGTAATTCGGGTCCCGCGTCAGTGTTACGCTGCTGCCAGGATCGACATGGGTGACGCGATAGGGTCCGGAGCCCAGCGGCGGCGCCATCGACGTGTTCTCGAAGGTCGCTACGTCGACGGCGTGTTTCGGCAGTATCGGCATCAGGCCGAGGATCAGCGGTAATTCGCGGTCGGCCGCTCCGCCGAATTCGAAACGCACCGTGACGTCGTCGATCGCTTCCGCGTTGGTGACCTTGGCATAGTAGAGGCGATGGTTAGGGCGGCCCTTGTCGCGGAGCAACTCCCAGGAGAACAGCACATCGGCCGCGCGGACCGGGTGACCGTCGGAGAAGCGGGCGCGCGGATCAAGATGGAAGATCACCCACGTCCGCGCATCATCGGTTTCGATCCGCTGCGCGAGCAGACCATAGAGAGTGAAGGGCTCGTCATGTCCTCGCGCCATCAGACTTTCGATCACAAATCCGCGAACCTGTTGCACCGCAAGGCCACGGACGATCAACGGATTGAGGCTGTCGAAAGTGCCGCTCACCCCCTGAACCAATCGCCCGCCCTTGGGCGCGTCGGGACTGGCGTAGGGCATGTGGGTGAAGCCTGCGGCCAGCGCTGGCGCGCCGTGCATGGCAATGCCGTGGCTGGTTTCAGCAATCGCCAAGTGACTGCCGGCGAACCCGGCGATGGCTAAAATGGCCAGCTTGCGCAGCCAGACGAAGGCGCCAAGGCGACGTCGCGTCGTGGAAACGGGCGCGGTTGGTGGTGATTCGATGCCTGTCACGCGTAAAATTTACCACAGCCGCCATGGTTCGGCCCCGGCCTGATGCCAAAGACCCGTTCGCGGCATTGATCTTTTCATTTGCCGCTGTATTGAAGGCGTACATTTGATCCATACGGCGGTGGCCGGCCACTCAACGGCCTCATTTGACCAGGAAACGGCAGCTAAAGGTTTGAGGCGCGCGTCTTTTTGCGGTTTCAGACGACGCCATTCGAGAAAGGGCTTTCCGCAATGAATTTCACCGATATGGCCGCCCAGGCATGGCGGTGTGGGCGGGGCGTGACGGTGGCGGCTGCGGCCGCGGCGTTTGCCGCGACGGCGTTCGCTCCCGCAGCTCTTGCTCAGCAGCCGGCGGCGCCGGCCCAGCAGAAGGCGAAGTCGAACGGCAAGGCGGCGCCGAAGGCGGCCCCCAAAGCCGAGCAGCCGGCACAGCAGGCTCCGGCGGCGCAGGCGCAACCGCAGCAACAACAGCAGCAGGTGCAGTTGATCTATGCGCCGTGGACCAAGTTCTGCCTCAAGGGGCAGGACGCCAACGCCAAGCAGGTGTGTTTCACCGGCAAGGACGGCCGCATCGAGTCGGGACAGCCCGTGATCGCCGCGGTGATCATCGAGCCGGAAGGCGAGCCGAAGAAAATCCTTCGCGTCACGCTGCCGCTCGGGATGCAGCTCGTTCACGGCACCCGCATCATCATCGACAATAACGCGCCGATGCAGAGCCCCTACGTGATCTGCTTCGCCAACGGCTGCATGTCCGACTACGAAGTGACGGCGGACATGATCAATCACCTGAAAAAAGGGCAGAATCTGATCGTTCAGGCGATCAATTCCAACGGCGCGCCGCTGACGCTGCCGTTGCCGCTGGCGGAGTTCGCCAAGGCTTATGAAGGTCCGCCGACCGATCCGAAGGTGTTCGAGG
>CAUJJN010000098.1 GCA_963204905.1 Pseudomonadota bacterium | reverse complement strand
GGATTTGCCGCGCAGGTCGATGCTGACAGTCTCTTCCGCCTTCATGTCGTCGAGGCGTGCGAGAATGATTTTCAGGGATTGTTCGACATCAGGCCGCGCCTTCAACACCGCGGCGGGCGCTGACGATATCCGCTTCTTCGGCGAGGCGGATGAGGACAGGACAGATACGGTCAGGGACCATTTCCTTTCGCTGGGTCGGGCGGCCGAATCTCGAACGCCCGGTTGACATATTACGCATGTGGGACGGGTGGTTTCAATATTCCAGTCGCCGCACGCAATTGATTCCGGACATGGTTTCCGGCTTCGGTTACTTCCAGGTGCCGTCCGGGTTCCGCAGCGTGGTGGACGACAGGTTGAGTTTCATGCCGGTGAGAAAGACCCAGGCGGGCGGCACGGCGTCGGCGAGTTGCCGTGCCTTGTTTTCAGGCAGCCGGTCGCGCGCGAGCGCAAGCGCGGCCGGCGCCGCGAGCGCGCGGAGGCTTCGCGGAGGCCGGTCGATCACCGCCATCGGTACCTGAGCGGCGATGCGCCGCCAGTCATCCCAGCGATGGAACTGCGCGAGGTTATCGGCGCCCATGATCCAGACAAAGCGCGCGCCGGTGCAGCGGCGGCGCAGGTAGCTAATGGTGTCGACGGTATAGCGGGTGCCGATGACAGCTTCGAGACAGGTGACGTCGATGCGCGGGTCGCGCGCGATCTTGCGGGCGGCGCTCGCGCGCGCGGCGATGTCGTTCGCGCCGTAGCCGGTCTTCAGCGGATTGCCCGGCGACACCAGCCACCAGACACGGTCGAGTTGCAGTCGCTTCATCGCGAACAGGCTGATGGCGCGATGCGCCTCGTGCGGGGGATTGAACGAACCGCCGAGCAGCCCGATGCGCATCCCGCTGGTGTGATAGGGAATCGCTTGCGACGGCGCGACGGACGGCTTCGCCAATTCAGTCTCCGCGCGCCGGCCAACGCATGATCACGGCCGTGTCTGTCCGGTGCCGTGTACGCGATACTTGAAGGTCGTCAGTTGTTCGGCGCCGACCGGGCCGCGTGCGTGGAATTTCCCGGTGGCGATGCCGATCTCCGCGCCGAAGCCGAACTCGCCGCCGTCGGCGAACTGCGTCGAGGCGTTGTGCAAGACAATCGCCGCATCGACCTCGTTGAGGAATTTCGCGGCCGTTGCCGCATCCTCGGTGACGATGGCTTCGGTGTGATGCGAGCCGTGCTTCGCGATATGCGCGATCGCATCATCGACGCTATCGACCAGCTTCGCGGCGATGATGGCGTCTTCGTATTCGGTGTCCCAATCCGCATCGACCGCGGGCTTCACACGCGCATCCGCTTGCTGGATCGCGGCATCGCCGCGCACTTCGCAGCCGGACTCGAGCAGCATCTCCACCAGCGGCTTGAGGTGCGTCGGCGCGGCGGCGCGCTCGATCAGCAGCGTTTCGGCCGCGCCGCAGACGCCGGGGCGGCGCATCTTGGCGTTGAGCACGATGGATTTCGCCATGTCGAGTTTTGCCGCATGATCGACGTAGACGTGATTGATGCCTTCAAGATGCGCGAACACCGGCACGCGCGCTTCCGCCTCGACGCGCGCGACCAGGCTCTTGCCGCCGCGCGGCACGATCAGATCGATGCCGCCGTTCAGGCCGGTCAGTAACAGGCCGACCGCCGCGCGGTCACGCGTCGGCACCAGCGTGATCGCGGCTTCGGGCAGGCCGGCTTCACGCAGGCCCTGCACGAGGCACGCATGAATCGCGCGGCACGAACGGAAACTGTCGGAGCCGCCGCGCAGCATCACCGCGTTGCCGGACTTGAGACACAGCGCGCCGGCATCGGCGCAGACATTGGGACGGCTTTCAAAGATCACCGCGATAACGCCGAGCGGCACGCGCACGCGTTCGATGGTCATGCCGTTGGGGCGTTGCCAGCGTTCGGTGACGGCGCCGACCGGATCGGTGATGCCGCGCACGACGGCGAGGCCGTCGGCCATGGCGGCGACGCGCGCTTCGGTCAGCGTGAGACGATCGACGAAGGCGGAGGTCGCGCCGCTCGCGCGTGCGTTCGCGACGTCTTCGGCGTTCGCCTTGAGGATGTCAGTGCAATTCGCACGGATCGCGCGTTCCATCGCCTCCAGCGCGCGGTTCTTCTGCGCAGCCGGCGCGAGCGCAAGCACCTTGGCGGCGGCGCGCGCGTCCTGCGCGAGTCGGGTCATCAGGGTGGCGAGGTCGCTGTCGTGATCGACGGCTTTCAGAGGCGCGGTCATGTCGGTTCCATGGATATCCGGCCGTGATCTATCACAGCTCTCCCCGCTCCGCGAGGGCAGGACCAGGCCCGGGATTCCTGCGGCGATACGGTGGCGCAAATGTGTTGACGCGAATCGGCCCGCGCAAGGCGGGTTTGGCGCTTTTCCGGGCTAGACCGGGCGGCCGCCTACCACCAGGTCGTCGCGGTGGATCATCTCGGCGCGGCCGTGGATGCCGAGAATGCGGGCGGCGTCCGACGACGAGTGCCCCTTGATCCGATCGGCGTTCTCGGCGTCGTAGGCGACCAGGCCGCGGCCGATTTCATGGGTGTCGGGGCCGCGCACCACCACGGCGTCGCCGCGCGCGAAGTGGCCTTCGACCCGGACCACGCCGGCCGGCAGCAGACTGGCGCCGCCGCGCAGCGCCGCAACGGCGCCGGCGTCGATGACCAGGGTACCTTTCGGCTCCAGCGATCCGGCGATCCAGCGTTTTCGCGCGGTCACCGGGTTGGCCGGGGTCAGGAACCAGGTGCAGCGGCCGCCATCGGCGATCGCCTGCAACGGATGCGCGATCTTGCCCGATGCGATCAGCATATGGGTGCCGGCGGTGGTGGCGATCTTGGCCGCCTCGATCTTGGTGGTCATGCCGCCGCGCGAGAGTTCGGATTCCGCCGCGCCGGCCATCGCCTCGATCTCGGCGGAGACGGAGTCCACCACCGGGATCAGCTTGGCGTTCGGGTTGGCGCCGGGCGGCGCGTCGTAGAGGCCGTCGATGTCCGACAGCAGGATCAGCAGGTCGGCGCTGGCCATGGTGGCGACGCGCGCGGCGAGGCGGTCGTTGTCGCCGTAGCGGATCTCGTTGGTGGCGACGGTGTCGTTCTCGTTGATGACGGGAATGGCGCGCCACTCCAGCAGTTTCGCGATGGTCGAGCGGGCGTTGAGATAGCGGCGGCGCTCCTCGGTGTCCTGCAAGGTGACGAGAATCTGCCCGGCGTCGATGCTGTGCGAAGCCAGCGCCTTGGACCACAGCCGCGCCAGCGCGATCTGGCCAACGGCGGCCGCGCCCTGACTTTCCTCCAGCTTCAGCGGGCCGCGCGGCAGCCTCAAGCGCGAGCGACCGAGCGCGATCGAGCCGGACGACACCACCAGAATGTCGCGGCCCTCGGCATGCAGCCTCGCGAGATCGGCCACCAGTGCCTCGATCCACGTCTCCTTCACCGCGCCGGCGGCGGCGTCGATCAGCAGCGACGAGCCGACCTTGACGACGATGCGGCGAAAATTCTTCAGCTCGGGGCGGGTCATGACGATATTCGGTGACCGGGGTGCATGGAACGGAGCCGTTCAATGTTCCCTCGCGGCGATTTCGTCAAGGGAACCGTGCGTCCGCGCGGTGCAATCAACCCGCTCCATCATGCCTGGAACAAATCCGGGCAGGCGGCGATGTTGTTCGGGAACGCGACCGACGGGAATCGCTGCGGCGCGACGTGGATCGGGCGTCGCTTTTCGCAACCGATCGATCTAAAACGGAATGCGGATGGCGTGGCGCACGCCGGTGAGGGTGTGCGAGGTGTCTCGAGCGACCCTGTCGGCGCGATCGGGGGGAGTTCGAGGATGCAGGTGAAGTCGCCCCGAGTCCGCTTCTGGGGAAGCGTCCTGCTGGGCGGCCTCGCATTCCAGCTTCTGAGCACGACATTCGCGGGCGCGGCCGGCAACGGCGCGGGGCATCCCTCCGAGACGATCTTCATCCTGCAGATCATCCTGCTGATCGCGGTGGGGCGCGGGCTCGGCGAAATCATGCAGCGGCTCGGCCAGCCGTCGGTGATGGGCGAACTGCTGGCGGGCGTGGTGCTCGGGCCGTCGATCTTCGGCGCGTTCTGGCCGGACGCGCAGCACCTGATCTTTCCGGCCAATCCCGAACAGAAGGCGCTGATCAACGGCATCGCGCAGGTCGGCGTGCTGCTGCTGCTGTTGCTCACCGGCATGGAG
>CAUJJN010000097.1 GCA_963204905.1 Pseudomonadota bacterium | reverse complement strand
AGTGCATTTCGTCGCTATACTGGCGCGCGTGACAGGTCATTTCAGCTTCTCCAGGGTTTCGTTCATCGCGAACGACATCGCGTGGCAGAACGCCTCATCCGTGTCACGGGTCAGAGGAATTCCGGCCCAATCCACCAGCATGTAGCGCAGGACATGCAGAATCTCATGCGCAAGGGCTGCAAAATCTCGCGATGCCCGTGGTCTGCGCGGTAGCCAAATCACCGGCACGTACCCTTTCCGGCAGAAGTACATCGCGCGCGCTGAATCTGGATCGAAGGACGGAATCTCATCCGTCCCATGTTTCCAAACCAGATACTCCCGAAGGTTTCGACTGCCGCCAACAATCACGTTCATCGTGAAATCGAACGTGCCGAAGTGAACATCGATCGATCTGAAACCGAGTCGCTTCGCGGGGTCCGTCACGCGCAATCCCTTTCCGCCTTCACCTGACCCTCGATCCGCGCCGTCGTGCGCAGCGCCAATAAGCGCCGTTCCGCGTCGGCCAGATCACGTGCCCAAATGTGCGTCGAGTAGGTGCGATCGTCGCAAGTCCAGTCGACGACAAACCGATACCAATCCCCGCCAGCATCATCGCGATAGTGGTGATCGGCTTCCCGAACGTCGGCGCGGCTGCTGAGTATGGCGATTTCGCCGGATGTGATCATGTGCAAGCCGCCACGATGTTGTCGACGAGTGCGGAACGCAACGTCGAGTCCTTGATCTCCAGTTGTGCAGCCATCTCACCATTGGTAATGGCGAGTTCAGCCATCTGGCGCCGCGATTCTGGCGTGCGAGCGTGAGCCCGCGCCAAAATCTTCATCGCCGCATTCGCTGCACGCGTCTGTCCGATCGCGTCATTCAGCGCGACGTGAGGCGGCGGGACTGCGTAGTCCTTCGGGTTGATGCCGGCAAGGTTGAACAGCGTTCGTGTGCATTGAACGCGCCAGAACTGTTCGGTCCAAGGGCAGGGAATGCCGGCGCGGCGATACACTTCGCCAAGGATCGGCGCGTCGAACGTGGCCCCGTGGCACCAAAGCAGAAAGTCGCCGTCAGGCGCGGCCCATTGCAGCCATTGGAGAAAGTAGGGCAGGGCGGACGCAAGCGGAACAGGGTTCGCCGTCGCAGTGGCCCATGCACCAGGGTGACGCGCTTCCTGATCGTTCCACCACACCATCGTCTCCGGGTCACGTTCGAGCCCGAGGGCTTCCTGATCCGGGATGGAGAGGTTCAGCGTGCAATGCGCCTCATCGGAAAATCGGACGAACGCCGCGGCGAGCACGACGCCACCGGGGCGCGTGCAGACGGTTTCGAGGTCACACATGATGTGAGTTGTGGTCATGGTAATCGCTCCATAGCGACAACGTGAAACCCTTCTGGAACGTATCCGGCGACCGCGTCGCACGCTCGTTTCCACGAGACGGTCAACGGCAACTTGTCGGGTATCTCGATCCAGCGACCGTCCGCATTCGGGGCGTCATTCGGGGCGTCATTAGGAACGATCTTCAAGCGACTTTGCATTGTCACGGGCGGAGTCCTTTCATATGCTTCCGATCGCGCTGCAAGCGACGACGTTGGGCGCGCGATACTTCAGGCGGCGCAAATGCGGATGCTTCCTTGACCGCGAAAAACGCACGCATCTGATCTTGTGCCTCGTGCATTTCTTTAAGCTTCACGCGAGCAATTTCGTCCGGCAACGGTCCTAGCTCGGGTTTCATGCGGCATCCTTCTGCACCGTCACTGCGGCGCCGATAAATGTGAGCCACCAAAAGCCGTCCCTCATCGGACCAACGATTGAGTGGTGATCTTTCTTCGTCAAAGACGGGTCGTGCAGGATGCGGCCGCAACCGGCGATAACACTATGGCCAGTGCCGTTTGTGCTAGTACCGCCGAGAATGAACAGCACTCCAGGATTGACGGCCTCAATCGTGCCGAGCACGTCATCAAGAGGCGTCTCGCCTGGAAATATGATGTTGATATTCGTCAAGCCGCGAGTCGCCAGCCACTCGCGCTCTTTCCGTGTCGTGCTGCCTTCGTCGGGACCATCGCAGAAATGCGGTACATCATCGAGAGGCAATTCGAGCAAGGATGCATACGCTGCGCGGTGGCAATCGCCGTAAATGCCATTGGCAGGATCGTGCCGATTTCGTTGCATCAGGGGGATCACAACGCTTCCTCCACTCGCCGCAGGATCTCACGCGGCAGGATCTGCATCGGTCTGTTGAGATAGAGCGCGTCATGGAGCCAGTATTTCACGGTGAGCAATGCCGATTTCTGCCCGCTCTCGATGCCGTCGACTTCCTCCTGCAACCGATCGCGCTCAGCGACGATCTCGTCATAGTCGGCGACCTTGTCTCGTAATTCCTTGATTTCAATACCGAGGTCGTCGACCCATCCCGCTTCCTTGGCGTGCTCGGAAACCAGGTTCTCGAAATGCTCGGTGATATGGAACGGCGCTCCCCATTGTTTCAGGAAGTCGCGTACCATCTGCATGTCTTCGTCGAGGATTTCCATCACGCAGCGGCTTTCGTAGCCTTACGTTTCTTCGCGGCGTTCCGCTTCCGGCGGCGTTCCGCTTCCACGCCAAGTTCGTGCATGGCATCGAGTGCGCGTGGGATGCGGTGACAATCGGCGAGCCGATGGAGCGCTTGCAACTCATCGCGGATATCCATGAGCACCGCGAGAATTGCTATCTGCTGATCGACGTTACCGGTCGCAGGAAGGGTCCAGACGACGTCGGCTCTGTTATGACGAGGCATCATTGAGTCCTTGCTGATGACGGCAACTCTACTACGTAACAGTAGTTTGTCAACCGATAATCAGCAAAAATCTCACCCTAGAGTCGATCGAGCTTGAACGCGATACGTGCCGGCTTGCTACCCTTCGACGGGGCGGATTCTACTGCTGAATTCGAACTACGTAGCCGTGCCTTTGCGGTCGCCGCGCACTTATTGGAGCAGAACTGCCGCCCCGGGCGCCCTGTGAATGGCCTAGCGCATTCTTTGCACCGAACCTCAACTCGTGCGACGCGAGATTCGCCAAGGCATTTCGGTGAGCAATATCGCTGCGTTTTATTGTTCCGCAGCACAAATTCGGTACCGCACTGTTCACATATCTTTCGCGGTAACGACGCTTCGCGACAGTCCGTTGAGCAGAACTTGTGACCGCGAGGGACCGGGGATGTTTGACAATGGGCGCACAGTGAAGCCATGCGTTCGCATATCGATTTTCAACTCCAATGTCCACCGAAACGCAGAAATGCCGCCTTGAATTCGAACTCGGCTTTCTCCGGCGACCAGAATTGCAACTGCACGCCAAGGGTCGGTTCGGACAATTTCCAATCCTGCGGCGGGACCGCCATCGCCTGATCACGCTCGTCGACCAGGATGGCATTGTCGAGGCGCTTCACTTCGGCCGGCATCGGCCAGTCGAAACCGAATCGCTCCGCAATGACGTGCATCAAGCGATCCTCGATCACGCCATAGTTGTTCAGGCTTGGTTTGATCGGTCGGATGATGTCGGCCAGGTATGCCTCGCTGGCGTCGTGCATCAGCGCGGTGAGTTTGAGATGGTCCGGCGCCGCGGTGGCGATGTGGACGCAATGCTCCGCGACAGAATAGAAGCGTAGACAATGCCCGCCGTAGCGGCACAGCATCGCCAGTCCGTGCGCAATGTCGTCAACGTGAATTTCTTCCGGTCGCGGATCGAGCGGGTAGAATGCGCGGCCTGTGTAGGTTTGCATCCAATCGCCACGAGCGAGAGGCGCGTCGGCATAGTCAGACATGATGTGCATCTCCTAGATGGCAACCCTACTACACATCGGTAGTTTGTCAACCCGCGATCCCTTAATTTTCAGTCGAAACCGCCGGACATCATGCGGACAAGGCGCGTGGCGCGTTTTTCGCCGCGGCGATCTTTTGTCGGTTCTTGCGTAAGAACCATGCGGAGCCGGTTGTACTCGCCGTAGCACTTCCGATCGCAGAATTTACCGTTCGCGATAGGCTTGGCGCATTGCGCGCATCTGGACTTGTTCTCCCGATTCGCGATGACACGATTCGCATCCACGCACGCACGCGCACAAAAGCGCTGCTTCGGGTTGCTCACGCGAAACGATCGCTGACAATGGGCACAGTTGCGATATTCGACCATGGAGAAACCCATAGTCAAAATCAGTCAGCCGATCAATGCCTTCGCGCCATCGTCACTTCCCCATCGGCGGCGGGACGGGCAGGGGCGTCCAATGCGTGTGATATCCAGGCCAGCCGCCAACATTGATGCGATGGATGACTGGATCGGGGTCGTGCTCCTGATCCAATTGCGTAATGACCCGCGTCGTGGTGTGAGCTTCAACGGTAACGCCGATCGTCAATGGCGTTCCGACCCGAGCTTCCTGCACCTTGTCGTCCTTGATGTACCACCACAGCGCGTCGCCGATATCTTCGTGCCATTCCTCAATCGGCCTCCACATCTCTGCCAGCGCGGCGGTGAGAGCGGCGCGGAAGTCATCTTCTGTCGGGGTGTTGTACGGGTTGCCGGTATCGACAAACGGATAGCCGGCCGCGACCATTGCGTCAGTTACTTGCATCGGTGACTCCATAGCCGATGTCCGCGTGAACGATGGGCTGATCCGTTTCAGGCTCGTCCGGCTTCGCCAGTTGCTGTTTAATGAACTCGTCGAAGTAGTCTTCCCATTCGCCGAACGTCTCCATCATTTACCCCCGTTCTGCGCTGCTGCGAGCATTGACCGCGCTTCCTGCCGAATGCTTCGCTCGCCTGACATATCCGCAATGAATTCCAAATTATCCTTCGGCACCATCACCCAACCTTCTTTTCCGGCCTGTGCGAGGTAGGCCGTGATCGCGGCGGTGGCGTGTTGCGTGTAATAGTCGCTGATGTATTCGGCATTGTTGCAATTGCCGTGCATAGACTCGCACGTTGCCTTCGCCGCCGCTTCCAGCGCAGTGGGGGAAAGTGGGGTCATGGCTGGGCTCCGTCGTTATCAGCTTTCGGCTGATGGAAAAAGTTTTGCCGCCGCGCGTGCGCACATGAAGCCAAACCACGATTTGACATTCTCTTTGGCGCTAGGGCTGTCAATGTAGACCTCCTGCCAGTAGGATTTGGCCATCACTTCCTCCTGATCTGGTGCGTTTCGAGCCGGTCGAGGCGTTCGATTTCGGCAACGATCAAGGCGCCCGCTTTGACGAGATCGCGACGGCGATTGGTTGGCTTCCACCACTCTTGGGACCAAGGCCATCGAGCCGGCGCGGGCAATGTATTTATTTCGGCGGCTGCGTTGCCACCCCACATATCGGCGTCGGCATGACGCTG
>CAUJJN010000096.1 GCA_963204905.1 Pseudomonadota bacterium | reverse complement strand
TGGAGCGCAAGGCGACGACCTTCGCGGAGGAGGTGGCGCGGGGCGATTTGCGGCGCTCCAGTCTGAATGAGTTTGTCGAGACAAGCCGCAGCGCGGCGTCGCAACTGGTCGGCAATCTCAACCGCGCTGCCGAGCTCATCCAGTCGTTCAAACAGGTCGCCGCGGATCGCAGCTATTCCGACCAGCGCACCTTCAATCTCGCTGACCTGACCGATCAGGTGGTGATGAGTCTGCGCCCCGGCATCCGCAAGCAAAACCTGACGCTGAAGGTCGAATGCGAACAGGGCTTGATGATGAACAGCTATCCCGGCCCTTACGGTCAGGTGCTGACCAACCTTTTTCTCAACTCGGTGGCGCACGCATTTCCCGGTGGCGCGGCTGGCGAGGTGAACATCAAGGCGCGAGCGTCCGGCGCCGATCACGTTGAGGTGCTGTATTCCGATGATGGCTGCGGCATGACGCCCGACATCCGCCGCAGGGCGTTTGATCCGTTCTTCACGACGCGGCGCGACGCGGGCGGCACCGGCCTTGGACTGCATAGCGTTTACAGCATCGTCACCAGTCGGCTGGGCGGACAGATCCATCTGGAGTCCGAGCCGAACAAGGGGACGCGCGTGCAGATGATTCTGCCGCGTAACGCGCCCAATGAGTTCGCGCCGTCGTGACGGTGACGCCTCGCGCAATCCGGATTGTTTGTCGTGCTGCGAAACCTAGTCGGCGTCGGCGAGCTTGCGCAGCGTTGCGGTGAAGATCTGGCTGGCTTTGCCGACCAGGGCAGTTCCGGTCATGGTCCCGCCGGTCTCGGTGAAGGTGCCGGAAACGCCGATGCCGACCGGTTGATGCTGTCCGCCGAACAGCGGATTCACATCCACGCTGCGGGTGTGCTGATTGACCTGCAACTCGCCCTTGAAGACCGATCCCTCGACGGTGTAGCTGCCGATATAGAACAGATAGGCGTCACCGCCGAGAATCTTCCCGTCGCGGAACACGACGACGCCACTTCCTTTTCCGGTCCTGCCGTCGAGCAGATCGACGTGGACTGAATACAATCCGTTCCTCATCGTGCCCCAGTTGTTACGGTTGCGCCATCCCGCATCGGTTATGCCAAAGGCCGTCCCGGGCCGTCAACGAGACATTTCCGCGCCGCAGCACAGTCGATCTTTCGCGAACCGGGTGTTGAAGCGTCGTTCCAATAAGAAAGGAGCCCGGATGATCCGGGCTCCTGATGACGTTGGAGTGACGTGCAACGGTGCCTAACGGTGATGGCCGCCGCCATGTCCACCGCCGCCACGTCCGCCGCCTGGTCGTCCGCCCATCGGACGAGGACCGCCGGGGCGACCACCCATGTGAGGGCGGGGGCCGGGTCTGCCGCCCATATGCGGACGCGGGCCGGGGCCACCATGCATATGCGGACGAGGCCCGGGGCCACCATACATATGCGGCGGCCGGCGGTGATCCCATCCGTGCCAGCCGTGGCCGCCGCCCCAGCCGTAGCCGCGGCGGAAGGCATAGCCGCACCAATAGAAGCCGGGGCCATTCCAACCGTTCGGATAGAAGCAGTAGTTGCGACCGCCATAGATGTACTGGGCCTGCTCCACATCCGTTGGAACTGCGATGCCCGATGACATGGGAAGCGCTTGTGCCGGTGCGAGGGCGCTGAACGTCGCGAGAGACACGATCGCCGCCGCCGCGTAAATCAACTTGCGCATTGGTCCTCCTTTCGCCGATCACAATCGGCGGGGTTGTCGCTCGACGATAGGTGAGACACCCGGAAAGATAAAGGGGCGAACCGAACCCTGTTCCGCGCGTGAAGATCCGGTGCTCACAGCGCCATGTTCCGGACAGCGGGGCGCGAATGTGGAGTTCTCGCCTTCAGAATCAAGTTAAAATGCGACGATGAGTTTGCATCGGGACATCTATTGGCTCGGCCGACAATGGGCTGTCACCGGTTACGGCATTCAGGCTGTTGATCAGCGGCGCTTCGGACAGCATGACGTTGAGGCGAGCCGCATCGACGATCAGGATGCGATTGCCGCGCTGGAGGCGTTGAGCTGGCTGGATGTGGAGGATTTTCGCGAGGCGCTGCGTCAGGCGAAACGGCGTCCGAAATCCGGTCTTGGCGGTTTATATACGCGCGGCGGCGGGGAAAAATGAGAGCGGGGCGCCCAAGAGCGGGGCGGCACGTCCGCGACGAACCGCTTTCTTGGAACGACCGGCTTCCACTTCACGCGAAAACGCTATATTCGGTCCGCGTGGCCTTACGCGCTCGTAGCTCAGCTGGATAGAGCATCGGATTTCGATTCCGAGGGTCGGGAGTTCGAATCTCTCCGAGCGCGCCACGCTGCCTCCACATTCTGTTCAGGACTTGCCGATCGGGAGAGCGCAGCAGCTCTCCCGTCGGTTCATAGCCCGGCAGGGATGCGCTGCCTACCAGCGATGGCCCCAGCCATGACGGTGACCGTGCCAGCCCCGATACCCTCCGCCGTATCCGCCATAGAACCGCGGACCGTAGTAGGGGCGCGGGCCGTAACCGTATCCGTATCCTCGATAGTAGTTCGGCCGCCACCAGCATCGGCCCCAGGCGTTACACACGTAGCGAACCTGGTCGATATTGGAGGCCTGGTTTTGCGCCGGGAGTCCGTTGGGCATCGCCGAGGCTGTTCCTGCGGTCGCCGCCGCGGCGCCCAGTACCGCCAAGCCGATGAGGGCTGATTTCAGTCGCATGATGAGTCTCCTGTTGTGCATCGGAAACGCAGGAGAATTCGGAGAGTTTCGGTGCGAATGACGGCAGGGTGAAAGATTTAATGCTGGTGAATATCCGTTCAGGCTTCGAAGCGCGGTCCGTGGCGGCTCGCAACCATGCTTAACGAAATGCCAACACAGTTAGGCCAGATTTCCCGGGCACCTGATGGAACGGCTCAAGCGTGCACGCCCGGTTCCACCGCGCGGCGCGGATGCCGGCCTCCATCGGGTTGGTGGGTTGTGAATTTTTGGATTTGACATGCGCGGCGTGGACTGGCTGCAATACCGGCTGCAGGGGATTGATCCGGGTCGGAATGTTTTTGGAAGCGGCTCGGGTGTTTCGCGGCATTCAAATCGGATCGGCGGTCGCCTGATGCGGACCTTGGGGTTGATGCTGTGCTCGATAGCGGTTTGCGTGGCCGCGCCCGCGCGCGCCGACCTGCGCATCACCCGCGATCACGGCGGCTACGTCACCGAATACAAGACGAAGTACGAGCGCATCCGCGCGCGGCATGAGCGCGTGATCATCGACGGCATCTGCAATTCGGCGTGCACGATGGTGTTCGGCATCGTGCCGATCAACAAGATCTGCGTGACCCCGCGCGCCAGCCTCGGTTTCCACCAGGCCTATTACGACAAGGCCTTCACTTTCGGCATCAAGGTCATCAGTTCGGAAGGGACGTCGGACCTGATGGCTTACTATCCATCGAGCGTGAAGGACTGGATTCGCCGCAACGGTGGCCTCACGCCGGAGATGAAGAAGATCAGGAACGGGCCGGAACTCTGGAAGATCGTCGATCCGTGTCCGGAAGATTTTTGATCGGCAAGCCTTATGCATCCGCGTCGACGCGGGACTGCATTGAAACTCCGTTCCACATGTCTTGGGCCATCGTTTCCGTCATGGCCGGATTTACTCCGGCCATGACGCATCACTTGAGAGAGTCTTGACGCTCAGAACGTCACCACGCTCCGGATCGACTCGCCCTTGTGCATCAGGTCGAACGCCTTGTTGATGTCGTTGAGCGGCATGATGTGGGTGATCATCGGGTCGATCTGAATCTTCCCCTGCATATACCAGTCGACGATCTTCGGCACGTCGGTGCGGCCGCGCGCGCCTCCGAACGCGGTGCCTTTCCAGGTGCGGCCGGTGACGAGCTGGAACGGTCGGGTCGCGATTTCCGCGCCGGCTGCCGCGACGCCGATCACGATCGATTGCCCCCAGCCGCGATGGCAGGCTTCCAGCGCCTGCCGCATCACCGTGACGTTGCCGGTGCAATCGAAGGTGTAGTCGGCGCCGCCGATCTGGTCGGCGCCGGATTTCGTCATGTTGACGAGATGGGCGACGATATCCTTGCCGACCTCCTTCGGATTGACGAAGTGCGTCATGCCGAAGCGCTCGCCCCACGCCTTGCGGTCGTTGTTGATATCGACGCCGATGATCATGTCCGCGCCGGCAAGGCGCAGGCCCTGCAACACGTTGAGCCCAATGCCGCCAAGGCCGAACACGATGGCCTTCGCGCCGGGCTCGACCTTCGCGGTATTGATCACCGCGCCGATACCGGTGGTGACGCCGCAGCCGATGTAACAGACCTTGTCGAACGGCGCGTCCTCGCGGATTTTCGCCACCGCGATTTCCGGCAGGACTGTGTAGTTCGCGAAGGTCGAGGTGCCCATGTAGTGATGAACCGGTTTGCCGCCGAGCGAGAATCGCGAGGTGCCGTCGGGCATCAGGCCCTGGCCCTGCGTGGCGCGGATCGCGGTACAGAGATTGGTCTTGCGCGACAGGCACGACGGACATTGCCGGCATTCCGGCGTATACAGCGGAATGACGTGATCGCCTTTCTTCACGCTGGTGACGCCGGGGCCGACATCGACCACGATGCCAGCGCCTTCATGGCCGAGAATTGCCGGAAACAAACCTTCCGGGTCAGCGCCGGAAAGCGTGAACTCGTCGGTGTGGCAGACGCCGGTGGCCTTGATTTCCACCAGCACCTCGCCCTCGCGCGGGCCGTCGAGTTGGACCGTGGCGATCTCCAGCGGCTTTCCTGCGGCAATGGCGACGGCGGCGCGAACATCCATGATGAATTCCCGTTCTCTTGAGGTGTGTCATGTGAAATTGCGCGAGCGTCCCGCGCAATCCGGCATTGCCGCCTAGCATAGGTTCAGGCACTCAGGGCGGCAAATGAATCGTGACCGTATCCTCGATCCAGCCTCCATGGCGGCCCGCTGCGCGCCGGCCGTCTTCGTGGTGTTGTGGAGTACCGGATTCGTCGCAACGAAATATGTGTTGGTCGGCGCCGAACCGCTGACCTACCTGATGTGGCGGATGATCGTCGTCGTGGGGCTGATGGCGGTCATCGTTGCGATCTGGCGGCCGCGCTGGCCGGACTGGAAGGGCATCGGCCATAGCGCCGTTGCCGCGATCCTGGTGCATGGTTTCTATCTCGGCGGCACCGCCATCGCCATCGCGCATTCGGTGCCGGTGGGTCTGTCGGCGTTGATCCCCGGTTTGCAGCCGATCCTGATGTCGACTATCGCCAACCGCTGGCTCGGCGAGCGCGTCACGCTGCTGCAATGGATCGGATTGTTGCTCGGGCTGATCGGTGTCGTTCTGATTTTGCACGGACGCCCGATGAGCGGCGAGGTGGGCTGGGGCTGGTTCGCGTCCGGCGTGTCGCTGGTCAGCATCACGCTCGGCGCGCTGTATCAGAAACGCTTCTGTCACGATATCGACTGGCGCACTGGGAATCTGGTGCAGTACATCGCCGTCGCCGCGTTCTTCGCGCTCGGCTCATGGTGCTTCGAGACCGGCGAGGTGCGGTGGACGCAGGAATTCGTGCTGTCGTTGCTATGGCTCGCGGTGGTGCTGTCGATCGGCTCGATCGCCGTGCTGTACTGGCTGATCAAGCGGCAGGGCGCGACGCAGGTCGCGAGTCTGTTCTATCTGGTGCCGGCGGTGACGGCGTTGATGGCTTACGTGCTGTTCGGCGAGAAGCTCGACGCGCTCGCGATTCTCGGTATGGCGATCTGCGCGGCGGCGGTGGGACTGGTGGTCCGCAAGGCATGAGGTTGCGACATCGTCAGTCGCGTGTCTTCGCATAAGCCGCCAACGCCCGCTGTCGCGCCTGTCCGTGCTCGACGATCGGCTCGGGATACGTCTGCCCCAGCTTGACGCCGGCACTGGCCAGCTCGATCGGCGTCGCGGTCCATGGTTGATGGATGAGCTTCGCCGGGAGATGCGCGAGTTCCGGAACCCAGCGCCGAACATAGTCTCCGTCGGGATCGAATTTCTCACCTTGAAGGATGGGATTGAAAATCCGGAAGTAGGGCGCGGCATCGGCGCCGGAGCCCGCGACCCATTGCCAGTTGGCCGGGTTGCTGCCGGCATCCGCGTCCACCAGCGTATCCCAGAACCACGCTTCGCCCTCGCGCCAGTCCAGCAGCAGGTGCTTGACGAGGAACGATGCGACCACCATGCGCACCCTGTTGTGCATGGTGCCGGTCTGCCAAAGCTGCCGCATTCCCGCGTCGACGACGGGATAACCGGTGCGCCCGCGCTGCCACGCCCGCAACGCGGCCGTGTCGTGACGCCATGGAAACGCATCGAAAGACGACTGAAGATTGCGTGTCGCGATGTCCGGCACGTCATGCAGCAAATGGCGGCAAAATTCGCGCCATCCGAGTTCGCTCAGAAATTTCTCGATGTCGCCGGCGAGTGCTGGTTGATTGTCGGCGGCGAAACGCGCGGCATGCCAGACCTGTCGCGGGCTGATCTCGCCGAACCGCAGATGCGGCGACAGACGCGACGTTCGATCCCGGTCTGGCCGGTCGCGACCGCTGGCATAGCCGGCGATGTCTCCATCGAGGAAATCCGCAAGGCGGCCTTGTGCCGCTGTTTCGCCGGTTGTGCATGTCGCGCGCAATCCTTCCGCCCAGTCCGGGTGTCGCGGCTCCAGATGCCAGCTTTCCAGAGCGTCGCTCGCGAGCCCGGTCGTCCCGCGCAGGCGCTTGGGGCGCGGCAACGGCGAGGGCGGATCACCACCGCCGCGCACGCGATTCCAGAACGGCGTGAATACGCGCAGGCCGTGGCCTTGCTTGTTACGGATGGTGGATGGCTCGGCGAGCAGGTCGCCGCGAAAGATGCGAGAGGGGACGCCGATATCGTCGAGCGCGCGGACAAGCTCATCGCTGACGGCCCGATGCGGCGCCATGGCGATGTCGTTCCACGCCACGCAATCGGCCCCTGTTTCGCGCACAAGTTTCAGGATCGCATCGGCGGCTGCGCCACGCCGCAACAACAGGGTGCCTCCCAGCCTCGCCATGTCCGTCTGCAGGGCGCGCAGCGATTGCGCCAGCCACCAGCGCGCGGCGCCGCCGAGCGGCCGCCACCGGGGCGGCCTGAGCGCGGCGCTTTGTTCGTCCAGGACATAGACGCAGACCACCGGCGCATCGCGCGACGTCGCGAAATGCAGGGCAGGGTGGTCGGACAATCGCAGATCGTCGCGAAACCAGACGATGCAGGGAGGTTTTGTCTTGTTGGCCATCAGGCAGATCTAACGCAAATACAGACCGATCGATCCGATCAACGAGATCGAATTGAAGCCGGGGCTTCGATCAACCAAGCCGTTCGCGATGCATCGTGCCACAAAAAAGGGGCGCCGAAGCGCCCCTTTCCGATCCGATGCTCGGCATTTTTACTTGGGCTGCGCGACGATGCGGAAGTACGGCTTCGGCGACTTCCAGCCATCGGGAAACTTCTTGCGGGCTTCTTCTTCCGGCACTGCGGCGGAGAAGAAGACGTCGTCGCCCTGTTTCCAGTCGGACGGGGTGGAGACGCCATGCTTCGCGGTCAATTGCAGCGAGTCGATGGCGCGCAGCACTTCCTGCCAGTTGCGGCCGGTGCTCATCGGATAGATCAGGACCAGCTTGAGCTTCTTGTCCGGGCCGATGACGAAGATGTTGCGCACCGTCTGATTGTCGGCGGGCGTACGCGCGCTGGCGTCGCCCGAGGTGCTTTCCGGCAACATGCCATACAGCTTGGCGACCTTGAAATCGACGTCGGCGATCAACGGATAATTCGGCGCGACGCCCTGCGTCTCCTCGATATCCTTCGCCCACAGATGATGTTTTTCAGTCGGATCGACGCTGATGCCGATCAGCTTGACGCCGCGCTTGTCGAATTCCGGCTTGAGCCGCGCGACCGCGCCGAGTTCGGTGGTGCAGACCGGGGTGAAATCCTTCGGATGGGAAAAGAACAGGCCCCAGCTGTCACCGAGCCATTTGTGGAAACTGATATGGCCTTCGGTGCTCTCGGCCTCGAAATCCGGAGCGGTGGCGCCAATCGATAGTGTCATGATCTCAAACCTCGTCAGTTCAACAGCGAATTGATGCCGTTGATATACGCTTCGGATTCCACGAACGGAACCGCTCGGAAAAAAGGACAATATCCTTCCCGTAATGGGCGCGCGAACAGCAGCTTCGTTTTAGCGCGCCGACCGGATGTCGAATTAACGCCTACGGCGATCTGCCGCATCCTGCCTCGATAATGCCGCGACCACGCCCCACGCGCGCCGGAAGGCCCTGCGATGGGTTTGAACCGTGATCCAGATCACGGCGACAAACCAGTCGAACGGGTAAATTCAAAAACACCACGACGGATTGTCGAATTTTTAACGAACGATTCACGCCGGCATGAAATTGCTGGTTTGATTCAAGAAACGAGAAACGCCATGTCGTCCGCAGTCATGTCTCCCGCCGTAGCCGCCACGATCAACGCCGCCGAGCCGATTGATCTCTCCGCGATTGTCAGCCGCGAAAAAGCCGTCTCGGCGCTCGCCACTGTGCGGGACGGCGTGATCACCGGCGAGGGGCCGACGACGCGAGGCCGCGTCCATTTTTCCCGCGCGCTCGATGCCCAGGACGTTGAATGGTGCGTGCGTATTCTGACCGCCAGCGCGGTCGATGCCGTTCCGGTGAGCCGCGCCGAAGCCGAGGCCCTGTTCGAGATCAACGACGCCGGTGCCGACCGCCTCGATCAAGGCATGTTCGACGACCTGCTGGCCAAGGCGGTGATTCATCACGCGGCCTCGGCGTCCGGTCTGCCGGTGCCGCCGCGCGCTATCGCGCTCTCGCCGAATACGGCCATCGAAAGCTGGGCGCCGACGCAGGCCGTCGGCGTCAACATCGAGGTGCTGGAATGGATCTCCAGCCAGATGCGCGGCAAGCGCCGCTACAATCGCGCGCTGATGACGCTGGCCGCGATGCTGGTGGGTGCCGCGACCTTGCCGATGGTGCAACAGCTGCCGGGAATGCTCGATCTCGGCATGTGATGGTGGGTCTGACAGTTTTTAAGCGGCGGGGTTAACGCCCCGCCGTTTTTTGTTGTCCGGCATCCAGTCCCACGGTGCGTCCCGGGAAGCCGGCCGCGTCGAAATAGCGTTGTGCGCCGACGCGCTGGAATTGCAGCACGGTCGTCAAACCGTTGGCGTAGGGTTTCGAACTGAGGCGGCCGCGATAGGCTGTCGGTGTGGCGCCGTTCGGCATCGCTTCCGTCATTACGCGCCCGATCAATTTGCCTTGGTGCTGGGCGGAGAGGCCGAGCAGTTTCGCCGCCGTCATGCCCACGTCGGCGTTGCTCACGGGCAGGGGATTGACGAAGCCGGCCTTGAAGTCCGGGCCGATCGCCGCCATGAAATTCATGGTGTCGCCGCGCCCGAAACTGCCGTGCATCCCCTGGCCCTGACGCAACACCGTGTCGGCGACTTCCACCGAACAGGCCGTCGGCTCGTCGCAGCCCGCTGCGTAAGAGCGGAAATTGACGACGATGGTGGGGCGCGGGAGTTTCGATGACCCCTTGAGCGCAATGGTCGACATCGGCAGCGTGCCGGCGAAGTTGCCGAGATCATCGTCGACGAACAGGCCGCTGACATAGTCCTGCGCCATCAGCGCGGCGATCACCTGCCGCGTCAGCTTGCGCTCCTTGCTGGGAATGTAGATCAGATCGGAGCCGCCGTTGGTGGCAACCACCACGTCGGGCTTTTCGGGGTTTTTGCCGATCAGTCCATTGCCAGCCTTCGGATAGGCATTGTCGCCGACCATCGCGTTCTTGTTGTTGGGATCGTGCAGCGGCAGTTTCAGCGCCTTCGACAGGTCGATGGCGAGGAAGCCCATCGGCAGGAACCCGGCCGGTGTATCGGGATAGCTGCCTTTCGTGGATGGACTGGTCTTGCTCTCCTTCGAGATCGTGGAGAAGCCGTGGTCGGCCGCGATCATGATGTTGGTGGTTGCGGCAAGACCTAGGTCGTCGAGCGCCTTGCGCAGCTGCGCGAGGTTGTCGTCGGCGTTCCTGATGCCGGCGAGCGAGGTCGGGCCGTTGATGCCGGGGATGATCTGATTGAGGCTGTCGCCGGTGTTGTGCTGGCTGCCATCCGGGTCGCGTGACCAGAACACCAGCACGAACGGCTTGTTGCGGTCCTTGAACAGCGGCAGCACCGCCTTGGTCGCGACGTCGGCGAAGTAGGCTTGCTGCGCGACGTTGGCGACGGTGGTGCCGGGCGTCGTGGCCGAGCCAGCCTTGCCGTTGTCACCGCGCGAGGGTGTGGCGAGCGGAAGTCCGGCCCTGCTGATCGCGGCCTTGGCGTCGTCGGAGAGCGGCACGCCCTTGCTGCCGCCGGTGGCGTCGTCGATGACGATCGAGTGCTGGCCGTTGCTGGTGACGCGGTCGGTGTGATCGAAGATCATCGTCGGGCCGACCTTGCCGATGGCGGCGGTGCTGTAGCCCTTGGCGCGTGCGAGTTGCAGCAGCACGTCCTCGTTGAGGTAGTTGCCGCCGAAATGCTCGTCGATGTCGCCGATCACCAGGTCGTTCTCGATGAACGGCGTCACGGTGTGACCAGCCGGATCGACGGTGTAGCCGGTGAAGATGGTGTTGCTGAACGTCGAGGTGTCGCCAAGATAATGTCCGGTGGCCATCGCCGAGCTGTTGGCCATGGTGAAGGTCGGGAACAGTGAGTGCGGGTTCTGGAAATTGACGCCCTTGTCGCGTACGGCGGCCATCGCCGGCGCGGTTTCCGGTGAAACCTTCAGTGCGCGCATCCCGTCGGGGATAAACAGGACGAGGTTGTGGGGGCGGTCGGTCTGGGCCGCGGCCGCGGATGCGGAAAGGACGGTCAGGCTGGTTGTCAGCAGCAGGGTTGCGGGGCGCATCGGAATCCCTCATGAACATGGGCGATGGCGTCGGTGTAAATTCCCGCTGCAACAGAATTGTTACAGGGGCGCCGGCATGCCAGATTGAGACCCGGCCTGAGGCCTATCCTCCAGGTTGCAAATTCACATTCCAGGTTGCAATAACAGCGCATGTTCAAACGTATCCTGATCGCCAATCGCGGCGAGATCGCCTGCCGGATCATCAAAACCGCCCGCCGCATGGGTATCGAGACTGTCGCGGTCTATTCCGAGGCGGATCGCAACGCGCTGCATGTCGAGATGGCCGACGAGGCGGTGCTGATCGGCCCGCCGCAGGCCGCCGAGAGCTATTTGCTGATCGACAAGATCGTCGAAGCCTGCCGCAGGACCGGCGCGGAAGCCGTGCATCCCGGTTACGGCTTTCTGTCGGAGCGTGAGGCGTTTCCGAAGGCGTTGGCGGATGCCGGCATCGTTTTCATCGGCCCAAACTCCGGCGCGATCGCCGCGATGGGCGACAAGATCGAATCCAAGAAAGCCGCCGCCAAGGCCAAGGTTTCCACGGTGCCGGGTTTCCTTGGCGTGATCGAGGACGACAAGCACGCGGTCAAGATCGCCGACGAGATCGGCTATCCGGTGATGATCAAGGCGTCCGCCGGCGGCGGTGGCAAGGGCATGCGCATCGCCCATTCCACGGCCGAGGTCGCGGAGGGCTTCAATCTTGCCAAGGCCGAGGCCAAGGCGTCGTTCGGTGACGACCGGGTGTTCATCGAAAAATTCATCGTCAATCCCCGTCACATCGAAATTCAGGTGCTGGGCGACAAGCACGGCAACGTCATCTATCTCGGCGAGCGCGAGTGCTCGATCCAGCGCCGCAACCAGAAGGTCATCGAGGAAGCGCCGTCGCCGCTGCTCGACGAAGCCACCCGCCGCGCCATGGGCGAGCAGGCGGTCGCGTTGGCCAAGGCTGTGAACTACGACTCCGCCGGCACGGTTGAGTTCGTCGCCGGGCAGGACAAAAGCTTCTACTTCCTCGAAATGAACACCCGCTTGCAGGTCGAGCATCCGGTGACCGAACTCATTACCGGCATCGATCTGGTCGAGCAGATGATCCGCGTCGCCGCCGGCGAGAAGCTGGCCCTGACCCAGAAGGACATTACGCTGACCGGCTGGGCGGTGGAATCGCGCGTCTATGCCGAGGATCCGTTCCGCAATTTCCTGCCGTCGATCGGTCGTCTCGTGAAGTACCGCCCGCCGGATGAAAGCAACGCCGACGGCATCACCGTACGCAACGACACCGGCGTCTATGAGGGCGGCGAGATTTCGATCTACTACGATCCGATGATCGCCAAGCTGGTCACCCACGCGCCGTCGCGCGCCGCCGCCATCGAGGCCCAGTCTCAGGCGCTCGATGCGTTCTACGTCGACGGCATCCGCCACAACATTCCGTTCCTCTCGGCGCTGATGAATCATCCGCGCTGGCGCGAGGGCAATCTCTCCACGGGCTTTATCGCCGAGGAGTTTCCCAACGGCTTCACCGGCCGCGTGCCGGAAGGCGAGACCGCGCGCCGGATCGCGGCGGTCGCCGCCGCCATCGATCACGTCTTCGGTGAGCGGAAGCGGCAGATTTCCGGCCAAATGATTGGCCGCCCGGTGAAGCGCGCGCAGCGCCGCGCGGTATGGCTCGACCGCGAGGAGATCGGGCTTGAAGTCGCGCGTAGCGACGCCGGCGCGATCGTGATCCGCTTTGTCGACGCGGATGGCACGCTGGGCCAGCCGCATGAACTGGTGTCGTCATGGGCGCCCGGAACGCCGGTGTGGCACGGAACGCTGGATGGCGTAGCGCTCGCGGTGCAGGTGCGGCCGATCGCCACCGGCATTCGGCTCGCGCATCAGGGCATCGAGATCACTGCCAACGTCTACACAGAGACCGAGGCCGCGGCCGCCCGTCTGATGCCGATCACCACCGCCGCCGACACCGGCAAGAAACTGCTGTGCCCGATGCCCGGGCTGGTGGTGTCGATCGCCGTGACGGAAGGGCAGGAGGTCAAGGCCGGCGAGGCGCTTGCCGTGGTCGAGGCCATGAAGATGCAGAACGTGCTGCGCGCCGAGCGCGACGGCACCGTGAAGAAAATCCACACCGCGCCCGGCGCGACGCTGGCGGTGGATGCCCTGATCCTCGAATTCGCCTGAGGTTCGGGCGATGGCGTGGCGGACCCGGCGCGAGGCCCTGCGGTCGATCCTCTCCGGGGATCGTTGCGTTCGCCCGGCATCGGTCCATGACGCGCTCTCGATCCGCATCGCCGAGGATATCGGCTTTCCGGTCGGGATGCTGGGAGGGTCGGTGGCGTCGCTGGCGGTGCTTGGCGATCCTGACCTGACCCTGATCACGTTGACGGAACTGGCCGAGCAGGTGCGGCGGATGGCGCGCGCCGCCGCTTTGCCGGTGTTGATCGACGCCGATCACGGCTACGGCAACGCTCTCAACGTCAGGCGTACCGTCGAGGAGCTGGATGCTGCCGGCGCCGCAGGGCTGACCATTGAGGACACGCTGCTGCCGCAGGCGTTCGGGGAGGCGAAGCCCCAATTGATTTCGCTGGAGGAGGGCGTCGGCAAGATGAAGGCCGCGCTGGACGCCCGGCGTGATCCGTCGCTCGTGCTGATCGGCCGCACCGGCGCCGCCAGCGTCACCTCGATCGCGGATGCCGTCGCTCGCGCGCAAGCCTATGAGGCCACCGGCATCGATGCGTTGTTCTTTACCGGCATCAAGACCAGCGCCGATCTCGAGGCCATCGTGGCCGCGACCCGGTTGCCGATCGTCCTCGGCAGTCCCGGCGACGACATCAGCGACGGCGAATATCTCGGCCGCCACCGGGTGCGGATCGCGGTGCAGGGCCACGCGCCGATCGCCGCCGCCATTGAGGCGATCCACCAGACGCTTCAAGCGATCTACGAAGATACTCCACCCAAGCAATTGAAAAATATCGCATCGTCCGAGTTAATGGGGAATGTTAGCCGCAGCAAAACCTTCTCTCGACGCGCGGCGGATTTTCTCGGGTTGAAGTGACATGGTGACGGTCCACGTCTCGATTCGCGGACGAGTCCAGGGTGTCGGTTACCGTGCCTGGACGGCTGACGAGGCACGGCGTCGGGGCCTCGAAGGCTGGGCGCGCAATCGCCGCGACGGCTCGGTCGAAGCCGTGTTTGCCGGAGCGGAAGCCGTTGTCGCGGAGATGCTCCTGGCCTGCCGTCGCGGTCCGGCGTTGGCGCGGGTTGATGCCGTGGATGAATCGCCGCTCGAAGACGCCCTGTCGCTTCGTCGGGCCGGAGAAGCGTTCTCGGTTCTGGAAACCCTATAGTCGACGGTATCTTGAGGGGGATGCGCGCGCGTCGCGCGTTGACCCCGCCGGATGGATATTGCTAGCGAGTCCGTCGAAAGGCGGGCGATATGCGCAATTCCTCCGATCTCGATACTGAAGCGGCCCTGCGCGGCGTCTATCCGGAGCCGGCAAAGGCGATCCGTGACAAGAGCTTTCCGCATCTCGATCCGCACAGCCGGCGCTTTATCGAATTGTCGCCATTCTTCTGCATCGGCTCGAGCCGAGCCGATGGGCTCGGCGATGTGTCGCCGCGCGGCGGCGAACCCGGCTTCGTTCATGCGCTGGATGACCGGACGCTGGCCTTTCCGGACCGCCCCGGCAACAACCGGCTCGATACGTTGACGAACCTCGTCCACAATCCCGCGGTCGGTTTGCTTTTCTTCCTGCCCGGCGTCCACGACATGTTGCGCATCAACGGCGTTGCCCAAATCAGCACTGGAGAGGCGCTGATGGAGCGCTTCGTCCACGACGGCAAGCGTCCGCGTTCGGTGGTCGTGATCGAGGTCCGCGAAGCCTATTTCCATTGCTCGAAAGCGTTGCGCCGCTCCGACCTCTGGAATCCGGACAAACAGATTCCGGAGGGTGGCTTTCCCACGCTTGGGCAGATCGCACGCGATCAGTTCAAGCTGCTGGTGCCCGCCAAACTAATCGATTTCGCGCTCAGACGGGACGCGAAGAAGAATCTCTATTGATTTGATGCAGCAAGAAATTCTTGCGAATTCCGGGTGTCGCCGAACAGCGCCTCGAACGTCTGGCGCAAGGCGAGGTCGACGTCCTCCATCGTCGCCAGATGGCCGAGATCGATCAGGCTGGTGACGCCGTAGCGCGGGTCGGCGATGCCGCAGGGCACGATGGCGTCGAAGTGGCTGAGATCCGGTTCGACGTTAATGGCGATGCCGTGCAGTGA